>CANKVM010000097.1 GCA_947487175.1 Flavobacteriales bacterium
AACCAACAAACTTAGGTTGGAATCCAATAGTGCCTTCATCTGTAATAGAGATATACTTATTTGTTGTTTTGCCATCTTTAGACAATACCCTAAAATCTGCTGTTTTGCCACCTTTAGACTTTAAAGTTTCTTTTAATTCAAAGAAAGACCCTATTTTTTGGCTATCAGTAGCCAATATGCGATCACCGTCAAGAACACCCGCTTTATAAGCCGAGCCACCTTTTACAACGGTTTTCACTTCAAATTGATAACGCGGTGCAAAGAATGGCATTTCGCTCTTCATTGCCTTGGTAATTACTTCTTCGAAGTTAACAGGCAATGTAATAGTTGTATCTGTATAAACAGCAGTATTTAAATCATTTGATGCCAATCTTTTAATTGCAACTGTTTTTTTATCAGCCATTAAGAAACTTGGATTTCCAAATTCACCCAATAGATCAACAACAGGCTTGCCATTCAATGCTACAATTTGATCGCCTGATTTGAAACCCAATTTACGGGCATCAGGTCCCGCATAAATTCCACCTTTTGAGTTGATTGCTTCGTTTGGAATAAATGAATCACCTTGAGAATAAGTTAAACCGGTAATGATAACGATACCCAAAACTAGATTCACGAAAACCCCACCAACCATCACAATTAAACGTTGCCAAGCTGGCTTAGAACGAAACTCCCAAGCTTCTGGTTCAGTTTTCAACTGCTTGGTATCTAAGCTTTCGTCTACCATACCTGCAATTTTCACATATCCTCCGAGAGGCAACCAACCAATACCGTATTCCGTATCGCCTTTTTTGAATTTAAATAATTTGAATCCCCAAGCATCGAAAAACAAATAAAATTTTTCAACTTTAATTCCGAATGCACGCGCTGCCAAAAAATGACCTAACTCGTGTAAAGTAACTAAAATACCTAAGGCTAAAACAAACTGAAGAATCGTGATTATTGTACTCATATAATATTACAAAGATAGGAAACTGATATTAATTCAGCACAGGAATTCGAAGAAAGTAATATTTAGTTGGCTCAAATAAAATCCAACCTCAGAAATCCAATTCTTTGGTCATTTTGTAATGAGGGATATTGACCTCTAAAAACTGATTTCCCATGATGGTATATTGTAACGATAAATAAAAAGGAACTGCATTTTCACGGGCATGTAATTCAATCGAATTCATGCCATTTTTAACAGCAATTTTTTCGCAAAATTCAACCATCAATTTGCCTACTCCTCTTCTTTGAAAATCATCCGAAACCGCCACTTGTCGCATTTTATAGGCAATGGTTTTATCTGATATTTCCGATAGTATTAAACACCCAATAATTTGGCTATTAAAAAAAGCAGCAACATGAATGTCGCTGCCTTCTTTTTTTAAATCATTTATTTCAAAATGGAAAGCCAATGGCCTGCGCAAAACTTCATATCTCAATCCCAACGATTGGAAATAATCTTGCGATTCAAACTCAATTTGCTTTACCTCTATTTTCATTTTAATCGATCTTGCGCTTCGCAAACTCCCAAAGCCACCATATTTAAAATTTCCCTCACATTAGAACTGTGGTGTAAAATATGGGCTGTTTTGTTCATGCCGAGTAAAACCGGACCAATTGTTTCTAGTCCGCCCATTGTACGCATGAGCTGATAGGCAGCATTCCCACTGCTTAAATCTGAAAAAATGAAAGTATTGGCAGATTTAGTTCCTAGTTTATTAAATGGATATAGCGATTGACGCAATTGACCATCAATGGCATAGACAGGTTGCATTTCACCATCAACCATAATTTCAGGACATTCAATATGCAAGCGTTCTACTACTTTGCGCATCATTTCCGGAGAATTTCCGGTATTCGATCCAAAATTAGAATAGGAAATCAAGGCGATTCTTGGTTCAATTTGGAAAGATTTTACCCTTTTGTATACATCTTTCACCATGCAAAACAATTCATTTTCATTGTATTCAATATGAACCGTTGTATCGGCAAAGAACATAGGTCCTGTTTTAGACATCATGATGTGCATTCCAGATACTATTGAAGAACCTTCGCTTCGTCCTATACAACTCAACGCTGGTTTTAATGCAAGCGGATAACTTCTGGTTAACCCAGAAATAAACACATCGGCATCTCCATTTTCAACCATCATGGCACCAAAATAATTGCGGTTACGCATTTGATATTCAGCCTCGTAGAAGGATATCCCTTTGCGTGAACGCTTATCAAATAATTTTTGACCGTATATGGCGCGGCTTTCGTCTTCTCTGCGGGGATCAATAATCACCACGTTTGGAATTTCAATAGCGTTTTCCTCCAAAAGGCGCTGAATTACTTCAGGTTTACCCAAAAGAATTGGTTTTGCAATATTTTCTGAAACACAGGCTTGTGCAGCTCTTAAAATTCTTACGTTGTCGGCTTCTGCAAAAACTACGCGCTTTGGATCGCGTTTGGCTTTGGTCATCAATCGGTTAACAAAGTCGTTGTCTAATCCCAAACGCTTTCTGAGTGCATCTTTATATCCCTCCCAATCAGTAATTGGTGCTTTTGCCACTCCGCTATCCATGGCAGCTTTAGCAACCGCCGGCGCAACGGTTGTTAACAAACGAGGATCCATTGGTTTTGGAATGATATAATTTCTTCCAAACGACATATTTCCCTCATTATAAGCCATCATTACCACTTCAGGAACGGGTTCTAAAGCCAAATCGGCAATTGCCCTAACGGCAGCCAATTTCATTTCTTCATTGATTGCAGTTGCCCTAACATCCAATGCACCGCGGAAAATGAATGGAAAACCCAATACATTATTCACTTGGTTAGGAAAATCGCTTCTTCCTGTTGCCATCACCAAGTCAGGACGGGTTGCGATAGCCAAATTATAATCAATTTCAGGATCAGGATTTGCCATTGCAAAAACAATAGGATCTCCCGCCATTGACAAAATCATATCAGGAGTTAGAATATTCCCTTTACTCAAACCTACAAATACATCGGCATTTACCAATGATTCCTCCAAAGAATGGATATCACGGCTTGTTGCAAATTGAATTTTATATTTATCTAAGTCGGTTCTGTCGGCACGTAAAACTCCTTTAGAATCGAGCATTACCAAATTTTCTTTTTTAATTCCGAGGGACACAAACAGCTTTGTACAAGCAATGGCAGAAGCACCGGCTCCGTTCACTACCAAACGCACATCCTCGATTTTTTTATCTATAATTCTCAATGCGTTGATTAAACCGGCACCAGAAATAATGGCTGTACCGTGCTGATCATCATGCATAATGGGAATATTCAATTCAGCTTTTAAGCGTTCTTCAATTTCAAAACTTTCAGGGGCTTTGATATCTTCTAAATTGATGCCACCAAAAGTTGGCTCCATGGCTTTTACCGTATTTACAAAATCGTCTACCGATTTGCAATTCAATTCAATATCAAATACATCTATGTCTGCAAAAATCTTGAACAATACACCCTTTCCTTCCATTACAGGTTTAGACGCCTCTGGGCCAATATCTCCCAATCCCAACACTGCCGTACCGTTAGTAATTACTGCAACCAAATTTCCTTTGGCAGTATATTTATATACATCTTCTACATTTTCAGCAATTTTCAAACATGGCTCTGCTACACCCGGCGAATATGCCAACGCCAAATCAAATTGGGTTTGTGTTGGTTTTGTAGAAACTACTTCAATTTTACCTGGTTTACCATCGGCATGGTAACTTAACGCATCCAAAAACTTCTTATCTGCCATAATTATGATTACAAATATAACGAAAACAAAATTGCCCTTCAAAAAAGTGTCACATTAACACTTATCTGTCTAAAAAATCCTTCACTGCCATTTTTGAAATTGTTTTCAAAATCTCATTTACCTTTTTCAAGCCATTGGTATTTACCTGTAAAATCAACAACAATATGAAAAATACACTTTTAACTTTGAGTGCGGGATTGATTCTTTCTGCCAGCGTTTTAACAAATCTACCGAAATCGAAAATCAAGATTTATCCTAAAACCCAAATTCATACAGATTCTTTGAAATTGGTTGCAGTAGATTCATTCAAAAATAGATTGGATTCTTGTTATTTAACAAACACACAAGAATGGTCATTTCAAAACCTGAAACCGGGAAAATATAATTTAGAATTGAGCAATACCAAATCAAAACATAGGGCCATGTATAATAAAATTGAAGTTGAAAATCCCAAAAACTTACACAAACTCAATCTGATTAGTCCAGTACTTAAACCTGAAGGCAAGATATCGACCCATGAAACTTTAGATGCTTACGATAAAATTCCAAGTTCAGTAGCTTATAAATGGTCGTTTGGCGATGATGAAAAATCTATGTCGGTTGCACCCTCATTAGAAAAATCGACTATGGAATCGACCGGAATCAAAACAAGGTCAAAAATATCGAAAGTTCCTACCAAAAAAATGATGGCAATTGAATCAGCAGCAAAATCTGAATCAGTAAAAACACCTAAAATTATCAAAACTACCGAAGAAGCAGGACATGCAAATGTGCTTACCGCTGGAATTTGGAATGATTTAGACAATTGGGATAAGTTCGAAAAAACACATACCGATGCAGAGGTTAAAAATGCCGAATCTATTTGGGGAATCCATTTAATCAACCACAGATTTGGTGTTGAAATCAAAAACAACAAAGGACAAAAAGTAATTGGAGAAAGGGTATCGCTCAAAGACAATGAGGGTAAAATTTTATGGACAGCTATTACAGACAACCGAGGCAAAGCCGAACTTTGGAACAATCCTTTTAATGCAAGCATTTCAGATAAAAAATTATCTTATAATTTATCCCTCACAATCAATGAAAAGGTAATTGCATTGGGTAAAATCAAACCCACAGGAACTGGTTATTCAACTTATGTAATTTCTGAAACCGTCAATACAAATCCAGATGTAGATGTATGTTTCGTGGTAGATGCAACCGGATCAATGGGCGATGAAATTAGCTACCTAAAAGCGGAATTGATGGATGTAATGATGCAATTGCAAAAATCTGCACCCTGCTCTCCTATTCGATTGTCGTCGGTATTTTACAAAGACCAAGGCGACGAATATGTAACCCGAAAAATGCCGTTTGTAAACAGAATTGACGATGTAGTTTCATTTGTGAGTGACCAATACGCAGGTGGCGGCGGTGATTTTCCTGAAGCGGTACACAGTGGATTGAATGTTGCAATTAATGAATTGGATTGGAGCAAAAAAGCACTTACCAAGGTTATCTTTTTAATTTTAGATGCGCCTCCTCATACTGAAAACGCTAAAGACATCCAAAAATTGATGCAACAAGCTTCTGAAAAAGGAATTAAAATCATTCCAATTACAGCAAGTGGCATTGATAAATCAACCGAATTTTGCATGAAATATCTGGCAGCTGGAACTGGTGGCGATTATATTTATATCACAGACCATTCTGGGGTTGGAAATGGACACATCAAGCCTACAGGGGTTGTTGAAGATGTGGATTTGTTGAATACCCAAATTTTGAAAACCATGAAAAAATATAGCCAATGGGAAGGCTGTACCAAACAAGATTCTATTATAAATCCTGTTGAACCTAGAATCGACATTTTCGGTAACGACCAAATTCAAATTAGCGCTTTCCCTAATCCCGCTTCAAAATACATCAATGTAAAATCAAATGTAATTGCACAAAAAATGAGCATTTATAGTTTGGGGGGAAGTTTAATTCAAGAGAAAACTGAAATTCAATCTAAAGAAGTCCAAATTGATGTAAGCAATATTTCAGATGGTTTGTATATTTTAAACGTAATCGTTGAGGGCAAGTCGTTTTCAAACAAATTCTTTGTAAGCAAAGGAATTCAAGCAAACAATTAAATCAAAAACAAGGTTTTACCTGATATATGGTGTACAACTTGACAATAATTTTTCTTCTCACATTTTCATAGTGTGAGAAGAAGGATTTATTTTTGTGGAAGTTATGACACAATACCGCATTGAACACGATACCATGGGCGAGGTTAAAGTACCTGAAAATGCCTATTGGGGAGCACAAACCGAACGTAGTAGAAACAACTTCAAAATTGGTCCGGAAGGAAGTATGCCAATTGAAATTATTCGTGCCTTTGGGGTATTGAAAAAGTGTGCTGCAAAAGCAAATTTTCAATTGGGTGTTTTGTCTGAAGAAAAATGCAATTTAATTGCTGATGCTTGCGACGAAATTATTGAGGGAAAATTAGATAAAGAATTTCCATTGGTAATTTGGCAAACAGGTTCTGGAACTCAAAGCAACATGAATGTAAATGAAGTTGTTGCAAACAGAGCCCACGTAATGCAAGGTGGTAATTTGTTAGATGAAAACAAAGTATTACACCCTAACGACGATGTAAACAAAAGTCAAAGCAGCAACGATACTTTCCCAACTGCAATGAGCATTGCTGTTTTCAAACAGGTTGTTGATTATACATTACCTGGAATGCAAGCATTGAAAACAACGCTTAAGCACAAAGCAAGAGAATATAAAGACATTGTTAAAATTGGACGTACCCATTTCATGGATGCAACTCCTTTAACATTGGGACAAGAATTTAGTGGATATGTGGCGCAACTTGAAAACGGTATTGCCGCAATCAACAGAGCCTTATTACCAGCATCGGAATTGGCCTTAGGCGGTACCGCTGTTGGAACTGGTTTGAATACTCCTAAAGGATATTCTGAATTGGTTGCTGAATTAATTGCAAAAGAAACTGGTTTGCCTTTGATTACAGCTGAAAATAAATTTGAAGCTTTGGCTGCCCACGATGCCATGGTTGAACTTCACGGTGCACTAAAACGCGCTGCTATGAGTTGTTTCAAAATAGCAAATGACATTAGAATGCTAAGTTCTGGTCCTAGAAGCGGAATTGGTGAAATCAGCATCCCTGAAAACGAACCAGGTTCGTCTATCATGCCAGGAAAAGTAAATCCTACACAACCAGAAGCATTGACAATGGTTTGTGCTCAAGTTTTAGGCAACGATGTAACGGTTTCATTTGCTGCATCACAAGGACATTTTGAATTGAATGTTTTCAAACCTGTAATTGCTGTAAATATGTTGCAAAGTGCGCGTTTGTTGGGACAAGCTTGTTTGAGCTTCAACGACAATTGTGCAGTTGGAATTGAACCTAACCACGACAACATTAAAAGATTGGTTGACCAAAGTTTGATGTTGGTTACTGCGTTAAATACCCATATTGGTTATGAAAATGCTGCTAAAATTGCCAAAAAAGCACACAAAGAAGGCACTACTTTGAAAGAAGCTGCCATTGCTTTGAACTTGCTTACAGACGAACAATTTAATGAGTGGGTTCGTCCAGAAAACATGGTTGGAAATCCAGACGATTCTATCCAATAATATTCAATAACTATCAGAAAAAGGGAGTTTGAACTCCCTTTTTTTATATATCATGAAATCAACTTTCAGCTTCCAATACAAAGGCAATTTATTGCCGTTAGACATTCCAGTTGTTATGGGTGTAATCAATTTAACCCAAGATTCATTTTTTGAGGGAAGCCGTGCTTACAACTCCGAATCAGCCCTAGCAATGGCAAGAAAAATGGTATTGGAGGGTGCAAGTATTTTAGATTTAGGTGCTCAAAGTTCTAGACCTGGCGCAACTTTATTAACAGCCAACGAGGAACTACAACAGTTAATACCTACCATTCAAGCAATTAAGGCTGAATTTCCCTCAATATGGATCAGTGTAGATACCTTTTATGCCACTGTGGCAAAAGAATGCATTGAAGTTGGCGCAGATATCATCAATGATATTTCAGGTGGAGAATTTGATTCCGAAATGTTGCCTTTGATTGCTCAATCGCAAATTCCCTATATAGCGATGCACCGACAAGGAGATTCACAAACAATGCAAAACAATCCAATCTATAACAATGTTGTGAATGACCTTCTTTCCTACTTCATTCAAAAAAAGAAGTCGTTTGATGCACTTGGAATCTATAATTGGGCACTTGATTTGGGCTT
>CANKVM010000098.1 GCA_947487175.1 Flavobacteriales bacterium
CGCATTACCAAAGGTGGTTCGGCAGGATTCAAAACAATAATGGCCTTCCCTTTTGTAGCACCACCGACCTTTTCAATAGCGTGGGCAGTTGTTTCGGTAAACTCATCAATATTGGCGCGGGTTCCAGGTCCTGCAGATTTTGAAGCAATAGATGCCACAATTTCACCATAGTGAACTTTTGCCACCCTCGACACCGCAGCAATCATGGGGATGGTAGCTTGTCCACCACATGTAACCATATTTACATTTGGAACATCTTGTAATTCATTGAAATTTACCGGAGGCACCAAAAATGGACCGATTGCA
Organism: Flavobacteriales bacterium; assembly: GCA_947487175.1. GTDB lineage: Bacteria > Bacteroidota > Bacteroidia > NS11-12g > UBA955 > VMCP01. The sequence goes on from CANKVM010000098.1 coordinate 307, forward strand.
GCTGGCGTCAAATCAATAACCTTTTTGCCTGGAAATTTGCTTATTTTTTCATAATTCGAAACATGGGCCTTTGCCGATGTGGCATCGAAAATGAAATCTATTTCATTCCAATTTGGCATAGCCAAAAGTCCATCAATTCCGTCCGCAGTAATAGGAACTCCCATTCTTTCTGCCCTCGCTAGGCCGTCTGAAGCAGGATCTATCCCTACAAAAGCACCCATTTCTAAGTGTTTTGCGGTGCGTAAAATCTTTATCATTAAATCGGTTCCAATATTTCCAGAACCAATAATTGCAGCTTTGAATTTTTTTGTCATTTTAGTCAATCATCGAAAACGAAACCTTGCCAAATCCTTCAATTGTAGCTTCGAAACAATTGTTTGCTTCAGCCGCACACATTGGACCCAAAGCTCCTGAAAGGATAATATCACCTTTTTGCAAAGGAGTACCCAAACTGCTCATTGTATTTGCCAACCACACCACTGCAGCAACGGGAGAACCCATGCAAGCAGCACCAGATCCCTCAGAAACAATATTTCCATTTTTATTGAGGGACATTTTACAGTTTACCATATCTACTTCGGTAGGAACGTATTTCTCATCGCCCAATACGAAATGACTCGCCGAAGCATTGTCGGCAACCGTATCTGTAATGCGGATATTCCAATTTTCAACGCGAGAACCCACAATTTCAATGGCAGCACAAACATATATTGAGGGACATTTTACAGTTCACCATGTCTACTTCTGTGGGTGCATATTTTTCATCGCCCAACACAAAATGACTCGCCGAAGCATTGTCGGCAACCGTATCTGTAATGCGGATATTCCAATTTTCAACGCGAGAACCCACAATTTCAATGGCAGCACAAACATATTCCGTGGCAGCCAAAATATCGGCCTCTGTATAATTATTTCCGGTTAAATCAGTACTTAAAACAAAAGCAATTTCGGCTTCTGCTTTTGGTTGCAAAATTTCCTTGGCTGAAATTTCTCCCCTATTTGCAACTTGAGTCCCTGAAAGTAAAACCCCAAAATCAGGTTGATCAACTCCAAGTTGCTTTTGAACAGCCAAAGACGTTAATCCTATTTTGGCGCCAACACGTATTGCACCGTTTGCAATGCGTTTATCAATGTTTATGCGTTGAATGGCATATGCCGATTCGATATCGGTTTCGCCAATAATCTCACGAATGGGTTGGCAGGTTTGATGTTGCGCTTGTGCATCAAATAGCAATTGTGCTGCTTCAATCAATTTTTCTTGTTGACTCATAAAAACCCTTCAAAGGTACAAGAGAAGATGAAATTTGAGGATATAAATAAATACACTTTCTTTGCAGTGATGAAAAATCTTGAAGAAATTGCCAAAGAAATACACCTTGCCGCCGCAAATGCCTATGAAATTGAACAAATTAGCCTAAGTCAAGACATTGGCATTGACAACGCTTACGACATTCAAGCACAGTCAATTGCACACAGAATTGCCGACGGTGAAACTTTGATTGGTTTAAAAATGGGATTTACTTCAGTAGCAAAAATGCAACAAATGGGTGTTCACGACATGATTTGGGGCAGATTAACCAGCTCCATGTTGATTCATAACCAAGGCAATACCCCTTTTTCAAAATATATCCATCCACGTGTTGAACCTGAAATTTGTTTTCAAATTTCAAAAGACATTGATGATGTTCTAGACGAAAACCAAGTAAAAGAATATGTGAGTGGTGTGGCGGGTGCCATTGAAATCATTGATTCTAGATATAAAAATTTCAAATTTTCAATCGAAGACGTAGTGGCAGACAATTGCTCATCAATAGGATTTGTTGTGGGAGAATGGTTTCCCACCCACACTTCAGTAGATAATTTGAAAATCGAATTGTTGTTAGACGGAGTAGTTTGCGAAACTGGAAATTCAAATGATATTTTGGGAGATCCTTGGAAAGCTTTGGCAGCTTGTACCCGTTTGGCAAAACAATACAATCAACCAATCAAAGCGGGCATGTACATCATGGCTGGGGCAGCAACTTCCGCTGCTTTCGTTAAAGAAGGACAGCATGTTTCTGCAACTATTGAAACATTGGGTAGCGTGTCGTTTGACATGCAATAATCTTCCCTACCCTTCAAACTGATAATATCGATATCCGAGTTGTGTGGGAGACTCTTCTCCCACTATGTTTCTAAGCCTAAATCCATATGAATCCGCCATTGGTGTTTTAATTTCTCCTTTATGGTGGGAGACATAGGTTCCAAAACTGATTTGTTTTCGGTTATTGAGTGCCTCAAAAATATTTCCAACGCTTTTCAATCCCTCCAAATAATTCTCATTTACGGTACCTTTAAATACTTTAGATTTCGACCCAGAACCGTATCCCAGAAAAGCAATGCTGCAATTTGTTAAATTTTCATTTGCATCTTTGGCAACGGTAAACATACTCAACAGCGCCATAAAAATACTAGAGGTGTACATATTGCCAATTTCGCTGCTCGCCACTTCAGATTGTGCAATTTTATGTTTCACAAATTCTAAGTACAACGGATGTTTCGAAAGTGATTTTAAAAATACTTTTTTAGCTTCAAAATCAGGTGGAATTTCTCCAAAAATTTCTGTAATCCAAGTCTGATTTTTTGTTTTCAAAATCCATTCAAACCAAATTTCCGCCAACATTCTTCTTCCTTGATAGGCATAAGGCAAATGGCAAATGGCTTTATCAAAGTCCAAGGCAATCTCATTGGTTTGTTCATAATAATGTTCTAACGCTTCACGAACCCTGTCTTGGTAGCATTTATTTGAATACTCGCCATCAAAAACTGGTGTTTCACGGTGAACTTGAATTGTATCGCTTGGCAAATTCCATAGTGTATTTCCAAGCAATGATAATTTTTTCAACAAATCATCGGATTCCACTTCTAAATTCAACTCCTGAATCACCGCTTCTAAAACTGTTTTCTTGGAAACTTCTCTCAAAGGTTTAAAAAAATCGGGTTCGCTTTTTGTAGCAACTCCAATTTCTTCGTGCAGGGTTAACAAATTTGGGTTTTCTGTAATTAGCAAGGCCATGGCTCCGGCACCTTGTGTGTATTCTCCAGCTGAAAGCAAGTCGTATTTTGCAATATCTGAAGTGAGTACAATTGCTTTTCTATTTGAACCTGCACGAACCCAATCTGCACAATTCAACAAGGCATCAACTCCGCCAATACAGGCAAAAGTGAGATCAACCACATCACAGTTTTTAAAACATCTTGAACCAAATTTTGGTATCAAATGGTCTTCAACCATACCCACCGCATAGGTTGCTGTTGGTTTTGCTGCATCAAGTGCACTTTCTGTTCCCAAATAGATTCTCCCAATTTCATTTGGGTTGATGTTGTTTTTTTCGATGAGGGACAGTAGCGCGTTGGCTGCCATGGTGGAGGTATCTTCTCCCACATCGGCGATAGCCATTTTTTGCAACCCCAATCCATTGGTTAGCTTTTCAGGCGTAATATTTCTTGCCTCAGCAATTTCGGCAATTGACAGATAAATAGAAGGAACATAAAATGAGAGCGTGTGAATACCAATGTTTTTCAAGTTTTCAAGGATAAATGGTTAGTTTTGAATTGTTTTTTAAGAAACAAAAATGCGATAAAATAGTTTATTTCAAAATAACGCTTCTTTTGTTTTGCCGAGGAAAATGAACATAGAATTTACACTGAGCCAACATGAAGGCAGTTGATTTAACATTCAGTATCTAATTCATTAGAATTGGTAATACAACCTTAAGCACCTCTTTAAAATGCCGAAACAATTCGGTGGTTGCTTTGTGGTAACAAATGACAAACTTTAACAGAAAGAATTTTCTGAAAACGCTTGGATTAGGATTAACCGCTGGAATGATTCATTCTGGGTTTGGTTCTTCTCAAATTATTGAACCGCCAAAACCTATTTTACAAAAGAAAAGAGTAGCGCGGATTGCCCACTTAACTGACGTTCATGTAGAAAACGAAAAGACATCACTTTTGGGATTTGAAGCGGCGTTGAATGCTGTTAATAATTTAAAAGACAAAGTTGATGTAATTGTGAACGGTGGCGATGCAATTATGAATGCGGTGGCAATTTCTAAAAGCAGGGTTAAAGACCAATGGAATAGTTTCCATTCTGTGTTAAAGGCAAATAACGAAATCGAAGTAAAGCATTGTATTGGAAACCATGATCTATTTGGATGGGCCATACCTGGAAAAAATAAATCAGATGGTAAAAAATGGGCAATGGAAGAATATTCATTGTCTAAAAATTACTATTCTTTCAAAAAGAATAACTGGAAATTTATTGTTCTCGACAGTATACATGCAAGAAATACCATTCCAGGATATTATGGTAAAATTGATGAAGAGCAATTAGATTGGTTAAAGCAAGAACTCGCTTCTACTGAAAAAAATGAATTCGTAGGAATCGTTTCACATATTCCAATCATTTCCATTTGCAGCATGTTCGACAAAATTAATCATTCAGAAAACAACTGGATTATACCAGATAATACTTTGCACGCAGATTCTCATATTCTACGTGATGTTTTCAACAAACAAGGCAATGTAAAAGCCTGTTTGAGCGGACATATCCATTTAATTGACCACGTAAACTATTTAGGAACAGACTATTATTGCAATGGTGCAGTTTCTGGTGGATGGTGGAAAGGTGAATATCAGCAGTTCCCACCAGCGTTTGTGGTGGTGAATTTTTACGACGATGGCAGCACCGAAAGAGAAATTTATTATTACAAATGGAAATAATTTCCGTAATTTGGCGCCATGTTAAGTGATATTGATATTGCACAACAGGCTAATTTAAAGCCTATCACCCAAATTGCTACAGAAATCGGAGTAGATCTTGAATCACTTGAACCTTATGGTAAATACAAAGCCAAAATAGATTTCAAAGCAGATAAAAATAGAATTCAACAAAGTAATTTAATATTGGTTACCGCTACAACACCAAATAAAAGTGGAAGCGGGAAAACAACAACGTCAGTTTCTTTAACACAGGGACTTCAAAAAATTGGGAAAAATGCAATTGTTGCATTGCGCGAACCATCTTTAGGTCCATGCTTTGGAATGAAAGGTGGAGCTGCAGGTGGAGGATATTCGCAGGTATTGCCAATGGAAGATATCAACTTGCATTTTACAGGTGATTTCCATGCAATTACTTCTGCTAACAATACCTTGGCTGCCTTGGTAGACAATTACCAATATTTGAATCAAGGCAAATCAACAGGACTTAAAAAAGTACTTTGGCGCAGGGTGCTAGACGTAAATGATCGTTCATTGCGTTATATCACTTCTGGTTTGGGGGGAAGCACGAACGGTATTCCACAAGAAACTGGTTTCGATATCACTCCAGCGTCAGAAATAATGGCTATTCTTTGCCTTTCAACATCTTTAGATGATTTAAAAAGAAGGGTTGGTCAAATCCTTTTGGGTTACACACACGAAGGAAATGCATTCAGGGTTGACGATTTGAAAGTTACCGGTGCAATTATTACATTATTAAAAGATGCAATCCATCCTAATTTGGTTCAAACTTTAGAAGGCGGAGCAGCATTCATTCACGGTGGACCATTTGCAAATATTGCACATGGTTGTAACAGCATCATGGCAACTTATGCCGCTTTACAACACAGTGAATATACAGTAACAGAATCTGGATTTGGAAGCGACTTAGGTGCTGAAAAATTCTTAAATATCAAATGTCGTGCTGCAGGATTAACTCCTAAAGCAACGGTATTGGTTACTACTACCCAAAGTTTGAAATTGCATGGCATGGTTCCTGAAAAGGAAATCAAATTGCAAAATAAAGAAGGTTTGCAAAAAGGATTGGCTAATTTGGAAAGACATATCCAAAATTTACAAAACTTCGGACAAACTGTTGTGGTTGCGTTAAATCAATTCCATTTTGACACTGAAGAAGAATTGCAAATGGTTGAAGATTTCTGTAAAGGATTGGGTGCTGCATTTGCCAGAAACCAAGGCTTTGCAAAAGGTGGAGACGGTGCAATTGAATTGGCTAGAAAAGTAGTTGAGGTAGTTGAAAATAATCCTTCAAAAGAAATTCAACATACTTACGAATTGAACGATTCAGTAGAAGTAAAAATTGAAAAAATAGTTCAGAAAGTATACGGTGGTAAAAACATCATTCTTGGCGATAACGCAAGAAAAGCCTTGAAAAACATCATTGAATTGGGTGCTGACAAATGGCCAGTATGTATTGCTAAAACACAGTTCTCATTTACAGACAACGCCAAAAAGGTTGGGGTTGAAAAAGACTTCACGATCCGCATTGATCAATTAATTGTAAATGCTGGTGCTGAATTTATTGTAGCTGTAGCCGGCGACATTATGAGAATGCCTGGTTTACCAAAAGAACCATCTGCCCTAGGAATGGACGTGGTAAATGGCAAAATCACAGGATTGAGTTAATAACAGAATCTAATTATAAACTGACAAAGTCCCTCCAAATGAGGGACTTTTTTTTGTGCTACACATAAAAATTCGCATTGAAAATTTGATTTAAGTTGTGCATTGAAAATTTGCTAGTGTATTATTTAGCAATCCTTTTAAATATTATTTGCTACGCCATACATCCGTTCGTTCACGGCTAATAACAAATAAAACATAGACTATATAGCAACAAAAAGAGGGACCAAATAGTCCCTCTTTTTGTTTTATGAAATAATTATTAAAATTATTCTAAGATAATTGATTTAGTTCCAATGATTGCACCGTTGTTATCCAACACTTGCAAAGAATAGATACCTAAACCTGTCCAATTAGCCAAGTCAACAGTATATTGTTGTTGAGAAATTGTTTGAGAGTAAACCAATTGACCAGTAGTTGTATAAATTTTGATAGAATATCCACCCAATAAAGAGAAGTTACCGTTATCAATAGTTAATTTATTTTGAGTTGGAACTGGGAATACTTTAATGTTTGTTGCTTTGTTAACACCGCTTACAGAAACGTTAACTTTCATAACCAAAGTATCAGTTACTTTAACACTCTTGTAGTTGATACAGCTATCAGAGATAGTCAACATTGCAGTGTTTGAAGTATCAGCACAAACGTTAGTTAAAGCGATTGCTCTGAAAGTTTGACCATTATTTCTTAATGCAACATTTTTAACTACTAAGCTATTAGATGTAGTTCCAGTGTATTTGCTTGTTGCAGGTACAGCTTGTAAACCTAAATCGAAATCAGATTCCCATTTAATAACAGCAGTGTTATCGTTTGTTGCAATTGTAAATGTTGCATCTGAACCAGAAGCTTTAGAAGCAGCAGCAGGTTGAGTAGTGATTAAAGTACAAGCTTTAAAAATTGCACTTAACAATGCAGAAGAAGTAGAATCTTTACACCAACGTGTAGCAATCATACATCTGAATTTAGCACCATTGTTTAAAATGGTAACATTTGAAACTGAAACTGTATCGTTAGAAACACCAGCATATTGACCTACGTTAGAAATGTTTTTAAAGCCAGAACCAGTATTGCTCTGCCATTGGAAAGTAGCATCAGCAGTTGAATAAGCAAAATTGAATTCAACGTTGCT
>CANKVM010000099.1 GCA_947487175.1 Flavobacteriales bacterium
GAATCTGGGTTTTTCTCTTCGTTCATTCCTTTTTGAATCTCACTCTTAATGCCTGATTTCGCGTCATTAAATTCACGAACTCCACGGCCAAGGCCACGCATTAGTTCTGGAATTTTTTTGCCACCAAACAACAATAAAACAACAAGGGCGATAAGAACGATTTCACCAGGACCCATTCCTAAAATTAACATAGTATTTAATAAACTGCTCATGAGACCTCAAAGATAATAAAGAAATATCAGTTAATAATTGCAGATTTTACGGAATTCCGTAAAAAATCGATTAACTATTAGCCCAATTTCCCTTATCGTTCTGATTAAATTGCCATGGAGCACCATTGTTTTCCATATTGGTAAACATTCCATTTAATTCAGAAGGCGCTGCACTTTGCTCCATTACTTTGTATTGGCGCAATTGATAAATGATATCAACAGGATTGATATTTACAGGACAAGCTTCAGCACAGGCATTGCAAGTTGTGCATGCCCAAAGTTCTTCGGCAGAAATATATGAATGTAAATCTTTGCCATCTTCAACCCTACCCTCTATTGGAGTACCCGCCTTTTTTGCTGTATCCATAGCCTTGCCCACTTCTTCCAAACGATCACGTGTGTCCATCATGATTTTTCTTGGACTTAACAATTTGCCAGTAATATTTGCAGGACAAACACTGCTACACCTGCCACATTCTGTGCAGGAATAAGCATCCATCAAATTCTTCCAAGTTAAATCTTGCACGTCTTTTGCACCAAATCCCAATGGGGCTTCATAACCCTCTGGGGGCTGCGCCGATGGGTCCATCATTAACTTAACCTCTGTGGTAACTGAAGCCATATTTGTGAATTGGCCTTTTGGTTGCAATGAACTATAATAAACGTTCGGAAAACTCATGATAATATGCCAGTGCTTACTGAAAGGCACATAATTTAAAAACACCAATATTCCCACAAAATGGAACCACCAAGCAGTTCTTTCTAAAAACACCAAAGAGCCATCTGAAAATCCCTCAAAAAATGGAACCAAAAAATGACTAATTGGAAAACTACCATGCTCTGCCATTACTCCTCTATGCTGTAAAACTTGCTCTGCAGCATTCATTTGCAACAATGCTCCCATCAAAACAATTTCAACCACCAAAATAATAGTAGCGTCTTTCATTGGCCAACCTTTTAACTCAGACATTTGCAATCGAGGGATTTTGCTAACATATCTGCGCCATAAAAACACAACACAAGCCACAATAACACCGAATGCCAAGATTTCAAAAAATCCAATGGCAACATCATAAATACTTCCTATGTAATGGGCAAAAAACCGATGCGTTCCTAATAAACCATCAATCATAATTTCCAAAACCTCAATGTTTATAAGTACAAATCCCAAATAAATCAAAATATGGAAAAAGCCGGCAACCGGTCTTTTCACCATTTTGCTTTGACCCATTGCAACCCAGAAAAGTTGCTTCCAACGAGCCGCAGGATTGTCGCTTAAGTCGATGTCTTTTCCTAAGAAAATATTACGGCGAATGACACCAACACTTCCTGCAAAAAAATAAACTCCAGTGGCTAGGAATAGGGCAAATACAATTTGAGAAATTACCATTAAGGGCGAATTTAGTATTAAATATTAATTATCGAAAAAGATTGAATGAAATTAATTCATAACCAAACGCACAACTTCGAACACCTCAGCATAGCGTTGGGCAACTTGCACACCGCGCATGCGTAATTGCGACCTTAAAAATTCTTCGTTGGCATAAGGGCGGTGCGCTTGACTTTTATACTGAGCCAAGGCATTTACTTTGCATTGAGCATCTTCTTCAGACACAACTTCAAAGGCACAAGTATTGAAATTTAAATTGTTCCAAGGCAATTCATAAGAGAAAATATTCACAAATTTAAAAGCACGCAATGCTTCTTCTGCCATTGTTTTATGGTCTTGGTGAATGTCGTTTACACTCGGAATCAAAACCGTATCGGGCTGAATTGTTTCCCTCAATTTAATTAAATCATCTAAAATCGCTTGACGGTGATAATTAAATGTTCTCACATCATATCGAAACAACTTTAAATTTTCGGCAGGAATTCCCAAAGTGGCTGTTGCCGCTTTGACTTCGCTAATTAAAATATCTTTAGGGAAATTTGGTAGAACACTTTGTTCGCATGCACTAAAAGCTGCATAATAAACCTGTTTTCCTTGGCGAATAAGTTTCGAAATTGTGGCTCCGCAACCCAATTCACCATCGTCAGTATGTGGCGATAACAATAATATTTTTTCTCCTACCATAATGGTTTGAATTCTTCTTTGGCTTTCTTTTTACGCAACTTAAGTATTTCTTTTGGCAATTTTATCATCACACTTTGATTCATCGCTTCAATGCTCACCAAAATAAATGCATCATCGCCAATTTTTATAATTTCAGCTTCACGGCCTTTCAATGGGCCTCCCAAAATTTCAGCTACATCGCCAGATTCTAAGACTTCGCTATTTGAATATTCACTTACAGTATACCCAAATTCAATTAATTCTTTAATTAAATTGATTTGACGTTCTGGAATTACGGCATCATCGCCGTTATACCTTAGAAACTTTACAACACCCGGAATTTGCAATACTTTGTCTCTTTGAAGTTCCGTTGGTCTAACAAAGACATATCCATTAAAAAGGGGCATTTCAACCCATTTTTTTCTGTCTTTCCAAAAACGTAAACTTCTATAAATAGGTAAATAATTTTCTATTTCAAACTTATCGAGGTAAGCTGCAACTTTTTTCTCTTGGCGACTAGAAGTATAAATAACTTTCCATTTCCCATTTTCCACATAAGATAATTCCATTTTACGTCGCTTGTTATATTTTGTTTGATTTGAAAATGGATATGTTCAAGTTAGAAAAGTAATGAAGTTGTTTTTAGCGTTGAAATGCAATTGGCCATCAATTCATCAACTACCTCCTTTGCAGAAACAACCTCGGTAATACAAGCACTTACCTGACCAATTTCTAATTCACCATGAACCAAATCGCCTTCAAACATTCCTTTTTTTGCCCTTCCTCTTCCCAAAAGTTGAGTGAGTTCTTCTTTCGTTGCATTGTTTGAATATGCTTGTTGAACTTCATTGTAAAATTCATTCTTCAGTAATCTTACAGGGGTAATTTCTTTAAGTGTCAATTCAGTTCCACCATCACCTGCATTCAAAATTTCATTTTTGAAGGATATATGGGCGCTGCTTTCATGGGTTGCGGCAAATTTACTGCCCACTTGAACCGCTTCTGCACCCAAACAAACAGCTGCTGCCATAGCCTCGCCAGAACCAATTCCGCCTGCTGCAATTAATGGTAACGAACAATTAGCTTTGATTAAAGGAATCAAACACATGGTTGTGGTTTCTTCCCTACCGTTGTGACCGCCGGCTTCAAATCCTTCAGCAACAATAGCGTCAACACCCGCTTCCTCACATTTTTTTGCAAATTTTAAATTTGCCACAACGTGAACAACGGTAATGCCATGGCTTTTTAACCATGACGTATATTTTGCAGGATTACCTGCTGAAGTAAATACAATTTTTACTCCTTCTTCAACAATAATTTCTAAGTGTTTTTCAATGTCGGGGTATAGCAAAGGCACGTTTACACCGAAAGGTTTTGAAGTAGCATTTTTGCACTTCTGAATATGTTCCCTCAAAATTTCAGGATACATACTTCCACTACCTATTAGGCCCAAACCACCCGCATTGCTTACAGCAGATGCCAATTCCCAACCACTGCACCAAATCATTCCACCCTGAATTATTGGAAATTGAATATTAAATAATTCAGTAATTCGATTTTTCATGGTGCCTTATAATAATAATTTTTTTGAAGGATATTTTATCCTTAAACAGATTCAACCACAACACCCATTTTAGAGAATTTGTCAATACGAGATTGAACCAAAACATCAACAGGTAATGGAATTAGAGTGGAAAACTCTTTTAAAATAGCTGCTTTAATATTCTCATAAGCCTCAGATGGGTTGTGATGTGCGCCTCCAATTGGTTCTTTGATGATACCATCAACCAAACCATTATTCAACATATCATCAGATGATAGTTTTAACGCATCGGCAGCCAATTCTTTTTTATCCCAAGTTCTCCATAAAATACTAGAACAACTCTCTGGACTGATTACACTGTACCAAGTATATTCCATCATGAGTACTTTATCGCCAACACCAATTCCCAATGCACCGCCGCTAGCTCCTTCGCCAATAACAACACAAACAATTGGAACCTCAAGGGTTGCCATTTCAAACAAATTCTTTGCAATTGCTTCACCTTGACCGCGCTCTTCAGCTTCGATTCCTGGACTAGCGCCTGGGGTGTCAATTAACGTTAAAACGGGTACATGAAATTTTTCAGCCAATTTCATCAATCGCAATGCTTTTCTATATCCCTCAGGATTAGGCATTCCGAAATTTCTATACTGACGTTGTTTTGTATTTCTACCTTTTTGCTGACCAATAACCATAACTGGTTGGCCATCTATTTTAGCAAAACCACCCACAATTGCTTTGTCATCTTTAATTTGACGATCGCCAAACAATTCAACAAAGTCAGTGCAAATGTGCTCAATGTAATCAAGGGTATATGGGCGCTCTGGATGGCGGCTAATTTGTACTTTCTGCCAACCAGTTAGCTTGCTGTAAACGTTTGTTTGTGCTTCTTTGATTTTAGACTCAATGGTAGAAACCATGTCTGTCATGTCTAATTTGCCTTGTTCGTGTGTAGCTTTTGCTTTTTCAAGCTGCTCATACAATTCAGCAATATCTTTCTCAAAATCAAACCAATTTTGATTCGCCATAATTTTTAAATTATTAATGCGCAATTCGCGCTGTTAAACAAAAATTGAGTTATACCCAATCCATTGCCATAGCCATACCACCAAAAAAGGTAGGCAAACCTAACCAAAATGCTTGTGGCAAGAAAATGGTAAACAAGGTAAGAGCGATACCACTAACAATGCATAATGCCCAATATCCTTTTGTGTTGCGTTTTTCGTTACTCATAGGTCCTGCGAAGATAATATCTATTTTTATACTAACAATATTTTTTTTGCTTACTCAAATTAACAATTTGTTTTTTAATCACTTATAATATCATCTTCCCAGTGACGAACAAACTTACTTCCCCATTTTACTTTCAAATTTGCCAATTCTAAGTCTTCTCCAATTGCCATCTTCACTGCAAGTAACGGAAAATTCACTCCTGCCAACTCGCAGGCCGATGTTGTTCCTTGCAATCTTGGGTTGATTTCTAACAAATGTGGCATGCCTTGCAAATCTTCTTTCCATTGAATTCCAATAGGTCCATGTAGATTCAATTGGTTTACCAACGACATACAAAAAGCTTTCAATGTGAAATTGTTTTCGAATGTTCCTGCCACGCTAATTCCACCTATCATTTTATCTCTGGTTCTAGGCACGCAAGCCAATACTTTACCATGCTCACATAAAAGGTCAACGCTGTATTCAACTCCAGGCAAATAGGCCGAAATCATCAATAAATCTTCAAATTCTTTGGGCATTCTGCTGGTCCATTCCCTTAATGTCATGGGTAAAATTCCAGCCTTTTCTGTTAGAAAATCATTTGAAACTTCTTGTACAATAATTCCAAATCCCCTGCTTCCATTGCCTTCTACTGGCTTAAAGCACAACGTTTCATGCGCCTCAAACAAGGATTTGGCCATTTCTGTAAATCCAACTTTGCCCATTGCAAATCCAAAATCAGGAACCGGAATATCGGTTTCATTCTTAATTTGATGATGCAGCAACCTTCCTTTGTTATTGGCGATCTCAAGTCCCTCCAAATCAGAAATAAGAACTTTTGTTCCACCACTTTCAATTTGGCTTTTGTGCATGGACAAAGGAACAAGCTCCCTTGTAGTAATGGGAAGCACAACATCAATATGTTTATCCTTGCAAATTTGAATTACCTTTTCAATATATTGGTCGTCTGAACTTGGCGGCATAACGAAAAATTCATTTGCCAAAACTTTACCATAAGGATTAGGGTTAGTGTCGCCTGCAAAAATTTCAATGCGAGAATCTTTGCGCAAACACCTTACAATACCAGCAAAACCAGGAGCTCCGGCACCAGAAGGAATAAAAACTTTGATGGTTCTTTTTGCAGTCATTTCAGTGGCGAAGTTAACTCAAGCATCTTGAAATAAAAAAGTATCGTTGAGTTGATTTATGCTATTAAAAGGGCGAAAAAAAAGAATTATCTTTGTGAAAATTTAAAAATGAGTCATCAATCGTTTATTTCAGGTTTAAAAGATCAAATTGGGCAATCAGTTACACTCAAAGGTTGGGTATCTAACAAAAGAGAAGGTAAAGGCATTGCATTTGTTATTTTGAGGGACGGAACAGGTTTCTGCCAATGTGTTGTAACTGCTGAAACAGCAGGAGAAAATGGATTGAATTGTGCTCAAAATATAAACTTAGAATCAAGCGTAATTCTTGTTGGTACAGTTTTGTCTGACGAGAAACAAATTGGTGGAATTGAAATTCAAGTTACTCAAATTGAAGAAGTTGGAACTAGTATTGATTACCCAATTTCTAAAAAAGAACACGGTATTGAATTTTTGATGGATCAACGCCATTTGTGGTTGAGAAGTACCCGTCAATGGGCCATCATGCGTATCAGAAACACCATCATTTTTAGCATTCATAAATATTTTCAAGAGCAAGGATTCGTTCAAATGGATGCTCCAATTTTTACGGGAAATGCTTGTGAAGGAACTTCTAATTTATTTGAAACAGATTTTTATGGTGACCCAGCTTACCTAAGTCAAAGTGGCCAACTTTATGGCGAAGCTATGGCAATGGCAATGGGTCGTATTTATACCTTCGGTCCTACTTTTAGGGCAGAAAAATCTAAAACACGCCGTCACCTTTCTGAATTCTGGATGATTGAACCAGAAATGGCGTTCTACGATATTTTCCAAAATATGGATTGTATTGAGGGAATGTTGCAAGCGGTTATCAAAGATGTACTTGCCAATTGCAAATCAGAACTTGAAACCATTGGAAGAGATGTTGCTGTTTTAGAAAGTTCTTTGGGTGATTTCCCAAGAATGACCTACGATGAAGCAGTTCGTATTATCAAAGGAGAACATGATGTAAATGGAGTTAACAGCATTAAAAGTCTAGAGGACGAACTTACCGCCAAACAAAATAAACTTGCAGAAATTGATGCAGAAATTGCAGACAAAGAAAGCAAAATTGCGGGTGGTGGTTTGAAAAAAGGAGAAATTAATTTCTTTACCAATAAAGTAAATACATTAAAACAAGAAAAATCAGACATAGAAGAAGACTTACGCAACATTCCTCAGTGGATTAACAGCGCAAGAACTTTCGAATATGGCAACGATTTTGGTGGCAGCGATGAAACAGTGTTAACCCGTTTGTTTGATCGTCCTGTAATGGTTTACGATTGGCCTCATGAAGTGAAAGCCTTCTATCTAAAACGCAACCCGAACGATTCTCGTTTTGCCCGCGGTGTAGATGTTTTGGCTCCTGAGGGATATGGTGAAATTGTTGGTGGTGGAGAACGTGAAAC
>CANKVM010000100.1 GCA_947487175.1 Flavobacteriales bacterium
TAAATGTTGCTGATTTATTTCGAGCAATTCATCGTCTGACATAAATATATAGGTTATGTTTTGGATTTCGTACCCCTCATTATTTGCTGTTTCGTTCAATAATTGTCGTATATCTTTGCGGTTTTTGCCGTTTAAGAATTTGCTTTTTCCTAAGAATTGTATGTTTTCTGGCATTGAATTATCGGATTAAATTGATTGTTCCACGTGAAACTTCACGTTTATTTCTGTATTTTGCTTCTATGATGTAGATGTATAATCCCTCTTGAACAGTTTGATTTTGCGATTTACCATCCCACCCAGTGAGTGCATCTCCTTTGAAAATGAGTTCACCCCAGCGATTATAGATCTGCATGATGGCTTCGCCTGGAGATATGGCGGGATTGGACATTTTGAAAATGGGATTAATTCCATCGGGAGTGAATCCCGATGGAATTAAAGTGGTGTCGTAGGCGCTTGAATCGTATCCCAAATCTACCTGGATTTCATTGGAATGACTCCATTCTGTTTTCGATGGATTGTTTGGTTTTGCTGTTACCCTATATTTTGTAACTCCATAGCCAGTACCGCTTAAGGCAAATGTTTGTGCAGTTGTATTGCCAATGGTATTCCATGTAGAACCATTCCATTTTTCTATGTTGTAAGCGTATGGAATGCCTTCTTTCGTCCAACCGTTATATGTATTCCAATTGATTTTCTTGTTTGCGCCTTCTGTGAGAAGGATGTTGTTATGCAAAGCGCTACTGTCGGCGGCATTGCCACATGAATTGTAGCGTACCAATAAAAATTCGGCTATTGTATAGTCTGAATTATGGGTTATATCGTTGTAAGTAAATGAGTTGAGAGCCTTGTTGTAAGAAATAGTGTTAGACCAAATGCCCGCTCCTTGTTGTCGAACATATAGCGTGGCACTATCGCCAGTTTCCCAATTTCCTAAAGCCTGTATCTGTGAGGGAAATTCAACACTTACTTGTGATATGGTGGTTTTGGTAATTGGTTTAGGAAAGTCAGGTACAAAGCTGCTTACTATATTCGATGAAGATGTAATGTTTTTCCCTATTCTTTTTGAACGAACCATAAATGCAAATGTGGTATTTAAATAAGGTAAACTGTAAAAGTAACTGGTGGTTATGCCAGATAAACGAATACACTGGATGCATTTATTTAAAGTTAAGTCGAAGATGAATAAATAGTTGGAATCTGTATTCCATCCTACGTAGGGTGTCCAACTAAGGTTAATTTTCTTTTGGCATCTGTAATTTGTTGGGGTTGAAACCGATAATAATATAGGTGAATGATAAGCACTGATGATACCTCCGTTTCGGCAGCTATCAAAAGCGGCTATGGCCAATTTATTTCCCGATGTTGTTGAATTAAAAGTAGTTGTAACAAAGGTGTAGGTTAAAACATTTTTCTCATCGATTACAGAATTGCTTCCACTTACTGGATCAACTTTGAATAAACTGTAACCCATAATGTCTGCATCACTTGGTGTTGTCCATCCCCCAAAAACCAACTGAGTGAGCATATTTACAGAAACACTATCAGGCTCAATTGCCGACGGTGCAACGTCATCAATCCAAATTTTATTTGAATTCAAAGTGTCTATTCCGTTGCAAGAATAAAACGACGAAATATACAATTGCCATTTTTTCTTGTTCGGCAACGATACATTTAATGTATTTGTGTTAAGTGTGCTTGTTTGACCTAGTTGTTGAAACAAATTGAAGGAATCATCGCGACCAAAAATGCGGTAAAATTTGAATGAATTACAAGGGTCTGAACTTGGTTTTATGTAAAGCGTAACAACTCCCGTAACCTTGTCGAGGCAAGCCCTTTGAAGGATAACAGGACTGGTTAATGCCAATAAAGAAAAATTCAATGAAATTGATAAACAAAATACAATGATATTTTTCTTTAAGGTATTCATTTATTGAATTTTACCTGCCATCACCTTAATAAACGATTTTGGATCTAAATAATTTTGTGCAGCAGTTTTAATTTGTTCTGGTGTGATGTTCCAAATGTGTTCAAGGGTATCGGTGAAGAATTGATCGCTGTAGTTGCGGAGTATTTTTTGTTGAACCTTTGCGGCAATGGAGAATGGTCCATCAAAGCCTGATCTGAACTGACCACTGTAATATCGTTTGGCTTTTTCTAATTCTTCTTCCGAAACCAATTCGGTTCTTAGTTTTTCCATAATTTCTAAGGTGCAATCCAATGCCAATTGCGCATTAGCGCTGTTCATTTCGCCACTGATAATCCATGTTCTTCCTTGCATTGCCGGTCTGAAGTATGAACCAATTCCATAGGTTAGTCCCTTTTCTTCCCTGATTTCTTGCATCAATCGGCTGCCAAAATATCCCCCCAAAATCATATTCAACAAGGTGAATTTATGTAATTCAGTTTCATGCAGTTGTCCTACATGCTTAATCAGTTGCAAACTAACTTGAGAACTATTGGGCAAATCATGATAAATGATTTCTGGATAATTTCTGTCGCAATTTATTGTTTCGTCATCAATGTTGATTTGGAACTTTGATTGTAAATATTTGTTATGTAATGATTTAAGTTCATTTTGTAATTCACTGTTGCAATCACCAGCAACAAGTAACATGCCATTTCCGGGGTGAATAAACTCATCGCGGTAAGCGAGAATATCAGATTTGGTGAGTGAATCAATTTCTTCGAGATGTCCGTGTTTACCCAACAAATGGTGTGCGCCGTAATAATTTTCTGATGCCAATCGACCTGCCCAATACTGAGGGGTTTGCATTTTTCTTTCGATAGATGCCTTTTTGATAAGTTTGTAATTTTCAAATTCACGGTCGGGATATTCTGCCTGAATCATATGATTGACAATCCATTCCAACACGGAAACTGCACATTCTTTGGCGCAGCGAATGGTTGCTGTGGCTCCAAAAATTTCACAATCGATATTGATACTTGCTCCCAAATGGTCGAGATAGTCTATGATTTCCTTTTCGCTTTTTCCATCTCCACCTGATAGTATCAAACTATATGCAGCATCTGCTATGAACGAAGATTTTTGTTTAGACTTTCCATGTGGAAACCACAGCATCATTTTTACGACTCCCAAATTTTCGGTGTTGGAAACAAATAACCTTTGTTTTTCACTTGTCTGTTCTTGAATTTCAGGAACCGGAAAACTTTTTATTGTGCGTGTATTGGGTGGGTTTTTTCTAAATGCTTGGTTCATGACATTGGTGAATAGTAAATTACAGACATATTATTTTGTTCAAACGTGGTAGCAGCTTGTTGGAGTACATCGGTTAAATTTAGGTTTTTAACCAATTCCGCTTCTTTGTTTATCCCTTCCAGATTTTCTAGATTCTCAAAATATGCCAATTTTTGTGCGCGATTCGTTGGATTAATTTGTTCAAACAATAAATTTGTATAGGCCTTGTTTTTGATTCCTTCAAACGTAAATGCATTGCTATTTCCCTTGGAAATAAAATTATTCATTGTGTTAAACAATTCTAATTCAACTGTTTCGTGAGTTTGTCCTTCGTTGAGAATTCCGTAAAGAATAAATATTCCCTCATCAATTCCCCTGATATAAAAACATTCAGCGGCATTGCAAATTTGTTTTTCTTTTACAAGAACTTGTTGCAAATCTGAAACTTCAGAACCACCGAGCATATCAGAGAAAATATCCAATTCCAAACTTCCCGTCTCTTTGTAAGATGGACCTCTCCAAACCAAGAAAACTGCAGGATTGGGAGAAAGATCTGTGGTTTCTAAAAATTTTCTTTCCGTTTGAGGGATGTCTTTTACGTAGGTGTTTTTATTGGTTTCACCTGGTTTTTCTATGTTTTCAAACCATTTTTCACAAAGTGTTTTTGTTTCTTCAAGTGATAAATTTCCAACTATTGAAACAATGGCATTTTGAGGGATATAATGTTTGTTGTAAAACGATTGTACATCCTGCAAGTTTGCAGTTTCAACGTGAGAGATTTCTTGTCCAATTGTTGGCCAACGGTATGGACTGTTTGTATACAGCAGATTTCTGATGTGGTGCCAAAGTTGTCCGAAAGGAGCATTGTAACAACGTTGTTTAAATTCTTCAATAACAACACCTTGCTGTACGGAAAGTGATTTTTCATTGATATTCAAAGCCAACATTCTATCGCTTTCTAACCAAAAAGCGGTTTCAATATTTTCTAAGGGAACATTGATGTAATAATTGGTGATTTCATTGGTGGTAAAAGCGTTGTTTTGACCCCCAGCATTTTCTATGGCTTCATCAAAAGATGGAACGTTTTCACTTCCTCCAAACATCAAGTGCTCAAAGAGATGGGCAAAACCAGTTCTGTTTGAATCTTCATCTCTGGCGCCAACATTGTACAGGGTATTCAATACAAC
The DNA here is from genome assembly GCA_947487175.1 of Flavobacteriales bacterium. Taxonomy (GTDB): domain Bacteria; phylum Bacteroidota; class Bacteroidia; order NS11-12g; family UBA955; genus VMCP01. The sequence goes on from CANKVM010000100.1 coordinate 4,384, forward strand.
ATTGCTTTCGGTAGGATCGAATTGATGAACTACGCGCAATCCGTTTTTTAATGTAAAGCGATTATATACTATCACAATACAAATTTACCTTTGAACTAAGGTGTCAAAGGTTTATGTTTTGAACATAAAGTGTAGATGGGTGTTGATTTGTACAGTTTTTAAAAAACGATACTTTTTGGTTGCATTTCGCTGCGAATTCTCCAACCAACTGGCCATAAATTATTGAGGCCGTTTTTGACGCTGTTTGCTGTTCCAAGGTGTAGGTTGTTCCAACGTAAGCCCACTGTGCCTTTGTTGTCGGAAATCACGTTTAAAAACTCTCTGCGGTAATATTTGAACGCTTGTTCTATATCCAATTCTAGTGTGGGATATAGATTCAAATCTCCACAGCCCAAGTCAAAAGCAGGCTCAACCTTCCAATCTCCATTGAAAATTTTACCAATTGCCACTCCAGGATGCACAATAGATGGAATGGTGTTCAATAAAGTGGGATTGTTTTCAAACCAAGCTCCTGTTTTCAATGCATAAGTGCCTTCAGCTCCAGAAAATGCATCCCAATCATTGGCTTCAAAAGGCAATGTTAAAATTTCTTTTTTGTTCTTTTGCTTGTTTCCAGACTTGCTCGCTTGGTTCTTTTTGTACTGTGCGAAGTCTTTTTTTGATTGATTTTCAATCACATCTGATGGGTCGTTTTCAACGTTATCTCCGTTTTTTTGAATCACTGCAAAAAAGAAACCTTCACCTAAAGTTCTATGGGGCATGCACCTGTACATGTTTTCTTCAAGGCAATAAAGGTTTTCATGTCCCTCCAAAACAACAGGAACTGTTTTGGCATTGAGCTCTTTGCAAAAGCGATTTACATTGTCTTCATTTTCGGAACGATTGAAAGTGCAAGTGCTGTAAATCAAATACCCATTGGGTTTTAGTGATTTCCAAATATCGTGAACAATGCGTTGTTGGCGCTCTGCACAAAGTTGAACATTTTGCATTGACCATTCCCTAATTGCAGTTTCATCTTTGCGAAACATTCCTTCACCTGAGCAAGGTGCATCGCAAACAACAATGTCGAAAACTTCATTCAATTGACCAAACTGTTTTGCGTCGGCCCTAGTAACCACTGCATTTGCATTTCCCCATTTGCACAAATTTTCATACAAAATGGCATTTCTACTCTGAATAACTTCGTTGGCAATTAACAAATCACCTTGTCGTAAAACCGAAGAAATATGCGTGCTTTTTCCACCGGGAGCCCCACACAAATCGAGAACCACTGAACCTTCAGCATTTTTATTATTCAAATGTTTAACCAATTCTCCAACCCACATACTGTTAGATTCTTGCACATAATATCCACCTGCATGCAAAGCTGGATCGGCAGTAAACAATGGCCTTTCTTTTAACAAAAATCCATCTGAACAATGAGGAATTTTACTGTGTTCTACGTGAATATTTTGAATCTTATTTCTGTTAATTCGAATGGAAGTGCCAACCGGTTCAAGCATAGAATCAAGTAAAAGCTTTACTTCCGATTCTGGAAGTGTTTTGTTAATGAGGGATATAAAATCTTGATTCACAATGTTTTGTTAAGTGTAATTACGAAATATAAAATAAATGTTCTTTGACTGTTTTTGTTTTTGGAGGGAAATTTTTGACAAACAAAGATCCTGTTCCAAGTCCTTGCGGCATGGATAATTTATAAGTTGAAACCCATTGGGCAATATCAGACAATCCAATATTTCCTTCTAATGCGGAAGTGCTCCACCAACCTATATTTTGTTTAAAAGCTTCTGTAATCCATTGATCACAAATATCAAACCCTCCCAAAAGTGTAGGTTTTAAAATGATATATTTTGGAGAAATAATAGACAGCAATGAAGCGGCATTATCAAGATTTACTCCAATTAATTCCTCGTCTAACGCAATGTCTATTTTGCTTTTGGCACAAATTTCTCCCATCATTTCAGGCTGGTAGGCTTTGATGGGTTGTTCCAGCGAGTGTATTTCAAATCGAGAAAGTTCCTTTAGTTGAAAAAGCGCATCATCGGTTGAAAAACCTCCATTTGCATCCAATCTGAGTTCAATTTTGAAAGCGTTAAATTGTTTTCTAATTCTTTCAATGAGCCTGCATTCTGCGTCAAAATCTAAGGCTCCTACTTTGATTTTAATGCATGTAAATTCTGCATGTATTTTTTCAATTGCCTCTTGGTACATTGAATCAACATCGTTCATCCAAACCAAGCCGTTGATTTTTATACCTTCAGTACCTGTTGTAAATGAATTGTTGACCCAAATATTTTTGGTTTCACTTTGAACTTTGAGTTTTTCTAAACAACAAAATAGTGCGAATCTTAATGATGGATAGGCTTTCCAATACTCAAGCAGTTCTAATAAATCTTGAGGTGTTAATTTTTGATTTTCAAAGGGTTTGACAATTTCGAGTAAATCTATTTTGCCATCAATGCTTAAGTCGTGTAGGGGAGAAGCTTCTCCACAAACGGAAGTATTTCCGTCTTTAATCCACAACAGATAAGCGGGTTTTTCGGCGTATTCGCCTCTACTGGTTTTTGCAGGTTTTATAAATTCGAGAATATGTTTTTCAATTGAAATGTACATATTATTTTTTTGGTAAACCAATGATATTTAACAAATACCAAACGAATGAACAGTATATTAAAATAAGTAAGAGAATGGTAAGAGATAATTTTTTCAATTGCGGATTGATCATCTCTCTGTTACCGGGTTCCAAACGGCGCAAATCTGTAAAATGTGAACTCAATAAAATGGCAGCGGGAGAAAATATTCCAAAAACCATAAACATTTCCAGTGAGGTATTTGTCTCACTGAGTTTAAATATTTCGTTGATGTAATTTAACATTGAAAAAAAGATGGTGGAAAATCCCAAAATCAACAAAATTCTGTGGTAAAATAGTGTCCATTTGATGCCCAATCTTACGGCAATTGTAATTTTGTTGCTCAATTTATCTGATTCAAT
>CANKVM010000101.1 GCA_947487175.1 Flavobacteriales bacterium
CACGAACATTTAAAAGCCTACATTCACCAATCCATTCCTTGATGTTATTTGCATCAAAAGCTTTGTGATCCGCATAATTAAAATGCGTCACAACCGCATACCCATTTAATTGGTTTTTAACCGCCTTACCATTTGCAACACCCGTTACCAAAATCGCCTTTTCACCTGGCGCCAAATTGAAAGTATGATCATATATGTGAACTGGTGTGCTCATTTGATACGACGCAAAAAATACATTCGAACTGTACTTTTCCAATCTGGCTTTTATGGCATTCGCTTCAGTTTCTTTTAATTCTGAAGGACATTTACTCACTACTATAATATCGGTATTTTTCGCCGAAAAAGCAAATTCCCTCAAACGACCCGCTGGCATGACCCAATCCGAATAAAAAGGATTATTGTAATTACATAGTAATAAATATGCTTTTGCTTTTAACGGCAAATGCTGAAAACCATCATCCAACAAAACCAAATTAACCTCTTTGAAACTATTTGAAATGTTTTCGATTCCCTGCAATCTGTTTTCACAAACTACCACTGGCACCGATTCCAAATTTTCAAATATTTCAAATGGCTCATCACCCACTGCAGAAACCTCTGAGAACTGATTTATTTCCAAATACCCTTTGGTATTTCTCCCATAACCCCTGCTCAAAACCGCCATAGAAAATGTATCTCTCAATAAATTGGCAACAAACATCACCATGGGCGTTTTTCCCGTTCCTCCAACCGTAAGGTTTCCTATCACCAAACTCGGCAATTTGCCTTCCTTACGCAATCCAAAAACTTCGTAAAACATTCGCCTTAATAACGCAATTGATCCATATAAAACAGACAACGGCCAAAGCAATATGTTTACTGAAATTCTCAATTCAACTCAAACTGTTGTCCTCGCATTGGTGTAACCACTTCAACCCCTTTGATATCGTTTGCCAAAATATCCATCTGGGTTGGATCGCCATGTACCAAGAACAATTTCTTTAAATTACCATCATTTGAACGCTCAAAATAATCCAACAATTGTGGATGATCCGGATGCGCACTGAATACATCGGTTCTTTTGATCACTGCCCTAACTGGACGTTTTCTGTGCTCAATTTCTACGAAATCTTGTCCCTTCAAAAGCCTATCGCCCAAAGTTCCCTCAGCACAGAAACCTGCTATCAAAATGGTATTTTCATCATGACCCACATTGTTTCTAACGTGCATTTGAATTCTACCACCTTCAACCATACCCGCTGCTGAAATAATCACACAAGGTTCAGGAATAACACTCAAAATTTCACTTTGACGCTCGTCTTCAATTACATGCAATAAAGGAAAATCGAACAAACTGCCATACTTAGCTTGAAACTGTTTCGCCTCGTCGTTCAAATACTGCAAGTTGTATTGGTAAACCTTGGTGCTTTTGATTGCCAAAGGACTATCAGTAAATATTTTAATGTTTGGAAGCTTCCCTTCTCTGTACAACTGATGTAAGGTGAAAATAATGGCTTGTGTTCTACCCACACTAAACGCAGGAATTACAACCTTACCGCCCCTAGTTACACAGGCATCTATAACTTCCTCCAAAATAAACTCTTCAGCCAAACGACTATCCGTAATATGTCGGCGGCCACCATAAGTGCTTTCTGAAATCAAATAATCCAAACCTTTCATAGGAATCGGATCTGGCACCAACTTAGATCTATAATTGCCCAAATCACCCGTGAAACCAATGGTTTTGGTTTTGCCATCCTCTTGAATTGCCAACCTCACACTTACCGCTCCTAAAATATGTCCCGACGTATGAAAACTAATTGAAACGTCATCACTATAGGAATAGTTTTCACCAATTTCAAGCAAACGAGCCATCGACAACATATCCATGATATGCTTCTTCGCATACAATGGCTGTGGAGCGCTGCCAAACTTGATACCGCCCTTTTTGCGTGAACCCATTTTTCGTTTCTTTTGAATTTCCATTCGTTGAATGTTTAAACTATCGTGCAATAAAAAATCACTCAATTCTAATGTTGCCCTTGTACAAAGTATTTGACCAGCAAATCCCTGCTTAATTAAATTAGGAACATTACCAGTATGGTCAATATGTGCATGTGTAACAATCAATAAATCAATTTCTGAAGCTTGAAATGGAAAATTTGCATTCTTATTTTCAAACTCCTTTCTGTTTTCATAATCCAATCCGCAATCTATCAATATACGTGTGCCGCTAGATAACTCAAGCAAATGCATGCTTCCAGTAACTTGCCTAGCGGCACCCCAAAATGTCAATCTCATTTTACAAAATTAACGCTATCTAGTTGATTCATTAGTAAATGTATAAAAATGTTTACCCCCACCTATTCAACAACCAGACAATTTGAGTTTCGCATATCAACTAATATGCTATATATTAATTTGTTACAAATATTTTCTTAGAAGAAATACCTTCACTATTTTGTGCCTGTATAAAATAAATTCCTGTCGATAATCTAAAGAAATTCGTTCCCGTGTCTTTTGTAACAGATTTTAAGACCAATTGACCACTTACATTAAACACATTTACAGCAACATTCTCGCCCTCAATTTCAAAACCATCTGCAATAGGTTTAATGAAATCCAAATTGATTCTTTCTATCTTATCATCATTTCCATGAACGTTAGATTTTAATCCACCACCAAAATCAATATTTTTTGTTGGATCAATACATTCCAAAAACTGATTTCTACTTGCCACTTTTCCAGATAATTTCAAAGGAATTACTGCCCCTCCAGAAGTATAAGAAACATCAACGCAGTTTGCATCAACTGAGTCAATATTATACTTTTTGTTGTTGTTAATCCAATAATTGCCGTTCACATTAAACTTGGTAAATGTATTGTCCCAATAAGGCAAATTATAGTCCATCAAAATGGTGCCATAAATTTGTAACTTGTTTTCTGTATTCGTTTTGGTATAAATAAAATTATTACCTCCATCCAAAAATGGCATCGCCTCTTGTAAGTAAATGGATACAGTATTTTGATTTAAAAAGGCATTGTTTCCAGCAACCACCGAAGCTTCCAAATAATCACTGTATTTGTAAAACTTATTTCCCAAGTACAACTTTGCATTGCGAATATCTATACCAATCTGATTCAAAGAATACACGTTGCATTTCGACAATAACGATTGTTTTTCCATTCTTACAGAAACATAGTTTTTATAAAAACTTGTACCCATAATAAAAGCAAATGAAGAATTTAAATAAGCATTTTTTACATTCAAACCCACTTTGGTATTACTGCTTATGTCGCAATCTTTTACAATCAATTCCTCAGTTAAGTTCTCAAAAACCGCCCCGATTTCATTGTTGGCAAACTGAGAAGCGTTAATTTCAATGCCACGACCTCTCGAAATTAATCCAACAGCACATTCGTCAAATACATTGTTATTTAGTTCGTTATGCCTTGATGTTTGTTTTGTAAAAATACTTAGCCCCGTATCTAAACTGCTAAAATTACACTTGTTCACAACAATTTCATCTCCCAAATAACACATTCCTTTTCCAGAGCCATTTGCCCAACTTACCGACTCAAATTTACTGTTGTTTAACAACACATTGTTTCCACAAATAAGTTGACCAGATCCATCAAATAAAACATGGCAGGAATCCAAATTAAATAAATCCAAAGGATACGTATTTAATGATTTCTGGAAAGGAAAGGTAACCTTACCTTCAATCTGTAAATTGGTTAAACCTTTTTTGCCACTTCCAATAAACTTCATCGATACGTTTCTTCCCAAGGCTTTTATGGTTGCATCACCATATCCGTAACCCACATTGGTAAATTTCACCAATCCCATTTTAGACATTGATTTGGGTTCGAATATTACTCCTGAGTCTAAAACCAAATCACCTTTAACATGCAACATCGCATTTTCACCATTTAAAAAGATTTTACTTCCTCTGTTCAAATAAATCTTGGCACCACTTTCAATGCGCAATTGCGACTTATCATCCAACACCAAACTGCAATTCTCACCGATATTCAATACCGCACCTTCGTTCAAAATCATTTTGCTACCAGCTCTAATACGCAATTTGCTTCCCGAACTTAATTTCAAAATTCCACCACTATTAATTGTAAATCCAGTATAATTCTTGTAATTACCTATACTAAAAGTAGCATTTCCTGTAACATTATACGTTGAATTCATACAAGTAGAAGAGTAGTAATTATGTATTTCTAAAGTGCGCTCTAACAACGAATCATCTTTTGAAATGGCAGGAAATGCACCCAAACCATTCAATTCAAACACCGCCCCATTTAAAACCTCCATTGATTTCACTTTCACCGCATTTGAACCCCTATAATTGTAATTTTTATCAACCACAGTGCTGTGATTTGCATCCGAAATTTTATTCAATTCCAACAATAACCACATGGTATTTCCACCAGCAGAACTATCCAAATATGCATGCTCCTGGTTTTTTTGAGGGATGAAAATTCGCTCAAAAGGAGTTGAAAATCCAGAACCCAATGGCATCAATAATGACTTTGAATTCACCGTCAATGGCATGTCATGAATGTCTTGTTTGCTGTTTGCTTGTTTTGCAAATTTCAAATCCAATGCACTTACGGTATTCACAAACGTAGTTTTGTCTGAAAATCGAACGGCCTTTAAAAACAGATTTCCCAATCTGCCAAAATCATTTACCCTACCAATTGCATTGTTCCAACTTCCATTAATATGATCGTGTTGCACGTTGCTTTTGTGACTTTGAAAATTAGATTTCCCTCCAAAAAATCCAAACATTTTTGCTACAAAATAACTTGAACCCGCTGATTTATGTGCCGCATAAATGGTTGCCACGTTAGTTGATGCAAACCATGGCATACTTTTACTAAATGGTCTTTTAAATTCAATTTCAACCAATACATCAGCTGGTTTTAAAAAGTTTCCATCCAATTTTTTAATATATCCCTTGCTTCCCAATCCTGAACCATTGGTAATGGCCAACAACTTCATGTTACTCGGATAACCGCCGATTAATGTATCAGTTCTCACCAATTTATTGCGCTCATTGTCGCAACCCGCGTTCACAGATTCATGAAGTTCCAACAATTGTCTCGCAGCCGGCCTTCTCAACATTTTTTCCAATACATACTTCGAATCATCGCTCACATCACTCATATAACTTACAAACCTTTGCAATCCCAAAGGAATATTTGCTCCTTGATGGGGTCCATCAAAACTGGTAAAACTGGCAACACAGCTATTTAATTTTCTGCGCTCCATCTTCTTCAACGCCATTTTTGCCACAATGCTACCCATGCTCACCCCAACCACATGAATCTTTTCACCACACATTTGCGATTGTATACTTTGTATCACCTTAATCACCGTTTCTGAGTTAAAATCCATATCATTCGCCCCGTCGTAAAAATCAACATAAAGAATGTCATAACCAGCAGCTTTGTATCGCTTTAATATTTCTGGAGCTTGGGCAATTGATTCACAACTTTCATGTTTTTGTGTTTCAACATTCCATTGTTTCCCAGCAACCATATCTCTGTAACCCATTGTGCCACATTTATAATCTCTTTCTCCAAATCCATAAGATTTGTAACCAAAATCAATTCCCTCAATAAAAACCAACGGTTTCTTAATACACGTATGCAATTTTTTATTATCTGAGCCATAGTCTAACGTGACCAATGCCTTCAAATCTGGCAATCCTGGAAAACCATCTATCGTTTCTACCCACAGTTTTTGGGCAGGAACAAACACAAAGTTGCCAGACACAGGATAATGACCAAATCCATCATTAGGAACATCATAGCCACTGCTGCTACCACTTCCTCCGCTAGTACCTGAAGTACTATTCTGGTTTTTTGGCATTTCAGCCCTACCCATAATTTTGGTTTTTCCACCTGAAACAGGCCAAGGATTTTCAATATAACTTACCCGAACATCCGTTTCTGGAACCACATACCCAATTTCAACTTTTAAAAGCGTATCATTTATAAATGGAATATCCATGGGCACATTCAGTTGCATGTCTGCCTGGAAACTTCCTATTTTTATTTTCCAAACCCCTGAAGGATTCAATGCAATATTCGAAAGTATCAATCTTTCGTCAATCACAATTCTATTGAAATCAGTTCTGATTCTTTCCAATGGAAAAGAAACGCCAAATGCATATTTGTCTTCATACAAACTTCCATGATAACCAGCACCCGTTTTAAACTCATATAAACTGTCTTTGGCATTGATTGTAATTCCGTTGATTTTTTCAATCGAATCGTGAATGGCTTGATACTTATAATCTACCAATGTTATTGGAATGATATTTTGTTTTATATAAGACTCTTCAATGTCGCCACGAACACTGTCTATTTCATGCAATTCGTTTTCATCATTCGTGTTCAACCATAATATTTGTCGAACCAAATCTTTGCCATTTAAAAAATTCAAAGTGTCTGCATCCATTCCCCCATTCGTTCGGCTAGAATTATAAAAGGGCATCGTACTTTCTATGATTTTCGAATTTGGTGGCTGAATTTTTCTAAATTTCTCAACCCACTCGCTGCGCAAACTCTGCGCATTCAATCCAAACGACATCAACCCGAAAGCCATCAAGAAAAAAGTATTCCTTTTCATAATGTACCTCCCTTCTGTGTAAATAAATTAAACCCAAACCCAATAAGATTTAAGAACGCCATCGCTTTTTTCTGTGTAAACCACGTTACCAAAACAAGCTGCTTTTTAAGTAAAATAAGTATTTTCATAAGTGTATCAATTTTGATAAAACAAATTTGGGACTTGCCAACTGCTTATCCTTGGCATTTTTGCCCAAAAAACGTCCCCCCTAATTTTATTTTTTGCATTTTTCGCAAAACGATTGGGTGTATACTCTTATTTAATTGTATAAGTCATCGAAACACTTTAAATCTCAAAACTTATGATCGACACTTTTACAGAAATTTTAACCCAAAAAACTAAAAAAATGGGTTTACGCACAGCAGCAATGATGGCTGACTTATTAAACATCTCAGAAGATTCTGCATACAGAAGAATTAAAAATCCGCAAAGTTTAAAAGCCGACGAACTCATGATACTAGCGAAAGAGTTCGATATAGATTTAAATACTTTGGCTCAAACCAATCTCAATTGGCTAAGCGGACAATACAAACCATTGAATTTCGAAACCTATACTTCTACCGACTTTTATAAAGAACTAGAAGCGAAACTCGATCGTTGCATTCATTTGCCACACTCTCAAATTACTTATGGAGCGAAAGAAATTCCTTTCTTCTACTATATGTGGTTTCCTGCACTCAGCGCTTTCAAAACATTCATCTGGAACAGAGAATTTATTAAAAATCCTAAATTCCACTC
>CANKVM010000102.1 GCA_947487175.1 Flavobacteriales bacterium
GGTCAATTGTTGGCAAGTGGAACGGGGCAAACAAGCCGCGTTGATGCACTTCAACAAGCCATTGACAAGGCAAACCGTTTTAGATTCGATTTAGAAGGTGCAGTGATGGCAAGTGATGCCTTTTTCCCTTTCCCAGATTGTGTTGAAATTGCAGACAAAGCAGGAATCAGGGCAGTTGTGCAACCAGGAGGAAGTGTAAAAGACCAATTGAGCATTGATTATTGTAATGAGAATGCAATATCTATGGTATTTACAGGTGTTCGTCACTTTAAACACTAATTTGGTACGGTTTTCGCAATTGCAGATTAAATAATATGTATTCCTTAATTAAGTTTTTCCTTTTTCTTCTTCCACCTGAAAAGGCGCACAATGTTGCGCTCGATCTAATGGAAAAAGCGCTTAAATTCCCTTTATTAGGAACCTACTTAAAACATAGTTTTAAAAGCAATAAACAAGTTCCCGTAACTGTTGCCGGAATAACCTTTCCAAATATGGTAGGTTTGGCTGCAGGCTTTGATAAAGATGCAAAACGATTGCATCTTCTCAAAGAATTTGGCTTTGGCTTTGTAGAAGTTGGTACCGTTACCCCTAAACCCCAAGCCGGAAATCCCAAGCCCCGACTTTTCCGTATCCCTCAAGATTATGCCCTCATCAATAGAATGGGCTTCAATAATAGAGGTGTGGAAGATATGGTGGATCGTTTAAAAAACAGACCTGAAGGACTCATAGTCGGCGGAAATATTGGTAAAAACAAAACCACACCGAACGACAAAGCAAACATTTATTATATATATTGCTTTGAAATGCTCTACGACCATGTCGATTACATTGCCGTGAATATTTCTAGTCCGAATACACCTGGCCTTCGCGATTTACAAGAAGAGTCATTTATTGTGGGTTTATTTGAGCAACTTCATAAAATCAGGACTGCAAAAGCCATATCAAAACCTATTTTCTTGAAATTGGCACCTGATTTCCAAATGAACGCCATCAAAGAACTTGTGAGAATTATTAAACTTGCAAAAGTAGATGGACTTATTGCCACCAACACAACGGTTTCTAGAGAAAAACTATCAATTTCTAACCAAGAAATTGAAAAAATGGGTGCAGGAGGTTTATCTGGACAACCTGTTTTTGACGCAAGTAACGCCATGCTCGCAGCTTTGAGCATCGAATTGGGCGGTAAAATTCCAATTATGGGTGTAGGTGGTATTTTTAACGGTCAAGATGCTTCTGAAAAGTTAATGCGTGGCGCCAACCTCATTCAAGTGTATACGGGTTTTGTTTATGAGGGACCATGGATTGTGAAAAATATTTTAAATTCTATCAATTATAACGACTAATTTGCCGTTATAATTTTTGTGAGAAAAATCATCCCATTTGCCACTCTTTGTGTTGTTCTGCTTTTTAGTGGCTTCTCTTTTATTGGCCCACAAAAATCATCCCTTCCACTAGAATGCCCTGCCCTATTCGCCGGCGAAACCCCAACCAAGCATATTGGTTATGTTACTTCTTATAACCACCAGCACGAACAATCCAATTGGGTAGCCTATACCCTTTCCCCACAAAAATTAATGGGAGTTGTTGAACGAAGCAACAAGTTTTCACCCGACCCACTCATCTCTCCCGAAACTGCCAATACCCGCGATTATACCAAATCGGGATTTGACAGAGGACATTTGGCTCCCGCTGCCGATATGAAATATTCCGAAACCGCAATGAGAGAATGTTTTTACATGAGTAATATTTCTCCCCAAGCACCCAAATTCAACCGGGGCATTTGGAAAAAACTTGAAGAAAAAGTAAGAGACTGGGCCAGTCAAACCTCTCAAATATTCATTGTTACAGGTCCTATTTTAAACAATCGTCTGATCAACAAAATAGGCAGAGAACACCAAATTTCCGTTCCTGAGTATTTTTTTAAAGCCGTTGTTGATACCACCAAGTCTGGCAATGGCATTGCCTTTCTCATGAAAAACCAAGGCAGCCAACTTCCCTTAAAATCATTTGTAATTACCATCGACAGTTTGGAACACCTTACCGGCCGCAATTTCTATTCCCAAATCCCTCAAAAGAAACAAGAAAAAATAGAAAAAACTGTGCACTTAGATCATTGGGATTTAAACGATTAATCGTTTTCGTAATACCTAAAATCGTTGTTCCAATAAGCCCTTCCGTTTACCCACCACAATTCGTATTGTAAAATAAATTTAAATTTGCGCTTGATAATTTCTACCTCATAACGGGTAACATTAAAGGCATTTCCTTTGCTTTTATAAACCACCGGCGGCCAAGAAATTAACGCAGGAAGTCCGTTTGTGGTATCCTTCTTTTTTAAATTCAACGTATACTCCTTTAAGTACTTGCGAAATTTCACCACCCCTTTTTGAACCCGGTATTTGTATTGCACATACTGCGCATGAACCATCACAACAGGCGTTAAGGTATCAACCCTTCTCACCTGGGCAACGAAAGAATCTTCAGATAAAAATCCATAATTCATGGTCAGTTTGGGACTGATTAAATAATGCACCAAGGTATCCAATGCTTCGCGTTCAGATGCAAATCCATTTTGTGGAGGAATTGCGTTAGAATCGGTAGCGGCATACTGCAATTGCCCAATAAATATTATCTTCGAACGGTGGTTTTGCGAGATTGCAGAAAGCGGGTTGATTGTAATCAACACGCCAACAAGAAACAATCCAATGCCCAACCGTAATTTCAACATAATACAAAATAACATCAATTGTGAAACATTCCAACAATGCACCCAATAAATTAATTCACAGCAAAAGTCCTTACCTCTTGCAACATGCCTACAACCCCGTTGAATGGCAATCTTGGTGCGAGGAAGCTTGGACCGAAGCAAAAACCAAAAACAAATTGGTGTTGGTGAGCATTGGCTACAGTGCCTGTCATTGGTGCCATGTAATGGAACACGAAAGTTTTGAAGATTACCAAACCGCCGAAATGATGAATTTGGCCTTGGTAAACATCAAAGTGGATAGAGAAGAACGTCCTGATGTAGACATGGTTTATATGGATGCTTGTCAACTCATGACAGGCAGAGGCGGCTGGCCCCTCAACGTCATTTGCTTGCCAGATGGCCGTCCTGTTTATGCCGGAACTTATTTCCCTATGGCGCAATGGCAACAAATTGTGATGGAATTAAGTACCCAATTCCAATCTGATCCGGCAAAATTTGAAGATTACGCGTCGAAATTATTTCAAGATCTTCAAAAATTGAATGCAGCCCTACCGAGTAAAGATTTGCAGTTTTCGCGAAAAAATATCTATGATTTTTTTGAACTTTACGCAAAAGACATCGATTGGCAAGAAGGTGGACTCAACCGTTCTCCTAAGTTCATGTTGCCAAACCAGTATGAATATGTGCTCGATTATTTTTTAATTTCTGAAGATACCCAAGCCAAAGAATTCTTGCATTTGTCGTTGCTAAAAATGTTCAATGGGGGCATTTACGATACCCTCAGAGGCGGTTTTTACCGTTATAGCACCGATAAAAAATGGTTTGCTCCGCATTTTGAAAAAATGCTGTACGACAATGCCCAACTGATTTCCCTGTATGCGAGGACTTATAGTTGGAGCAATGCCTCTGTTTACAAAGATGTGGCCATAGAATCGATTGCATTTTGTACCCGCGAACTCAAAGCACCCAATGGGGCTTATTATGCAGCTTTGGATGCGGATAGCGAAGGTATTGAGGGACGTTTTTATGTGTTTACAAAAAATGAACTGTTCCATGCACTTACACCCGAAGAATTCGAATTTACTGAAAATTTATACGGCATTACCGAGTCAGGAAATTGGGAACACGGGCTGAACATACTGCATACCCAATTGGCACCTTTGCAAATGATTGAAAAATTGAACTTAAGTAGCCATCACTATCTTGCCCTTCTGGAATCAATGAAACAAAAATTGTTTCAATTGCAAGAGAAAAGAGAGCGACCAGGGTTGGATGATAAAATTATTTTAAGTTGGAATGGGTTGATGCTCAAAGCGCTTTCGGTGGCTGCCTTGCATCTGAAAGACAATGATATTCTGTTACAAGCCATTTCATTAGAAACGGTGCTTTGGAATACTTTTTACAACGAATCAACCCAAAAGTTAATGCGCATTCACGCAAAGGGAGAAACCTATATTGATGCGTTTTTAGAAGATTATGCGTGTTTTATTGAGGGACAAATTGAGTTGTACCAAAGTTCGGGCAACGAAATCTATATTGAACGCGCAAAAATATTGACCAACAAGGCATTGGAATTGTTTTACAACACGGATACCCAACAACTTTATTTTGCCCCAAATACGGGAGAGCAATTGATTATCAATAAATCTGACAACACCGACGACGTTATTTCCAGTCCGAACAGCATTTTCGCGCATTGCTTACAGGCATTGTCGGTGCATGATTTCAATGCTACTTATGCCGAAATTGCCAAGGGTTTATTGTCGCAAAGCATGAATCAAGTAGAGAAATATCCTGCATGGAATTCCAATTGGATCCGTTTGTACATGGAAAATGCAATTGGACAAATTACGGTTGCCTTGTCTGATCATTTTGGGGAAGCCGATATTTTCAAATTCAAATCGGGATTACCGTCGTGGGTGCATGTGGGCAAAATCAATGCAAACAGTAATCTTTCATGGCTACAGCATACTGGCTCTAGCGAACCGTCAATTTACATCTGTGCTGGCAATCAATGTTTCGAAGCGGTTCATACCCTAGAACACGCCTTCGAAATCATTGACGAAGTTGTATCGATGGGTTAATTTAATACAATTCGGGCTTTGAAGGTGGCGGTGTTACTTTTACCTGTAATAAATGCATAGGAATCATCTAATTTACGATTGATTTCCAATACTAAATGATTATTACCATCACACAATTTTTGTTGTTTGATGGTTGAAACTGTATTGTCTGGGTTTGGATAAAAATCATAATATCTAGGACCCATAATAGGAATGTCTTCCGCCCAATTTACGTTAAACGTTAACGCGAGAGATTCACGAGTTAAGTTAAAAGTTGACGGTTCAAAATATCTTGTTGGATAATTCCCAATTATTGGATCATATTTTTTAAAGTTCTCTAAAGTATTCGTATCTGAATATCCACATTGAAAAATAATTTCAACTGTTGTATCCTCATGTATTCTCCCATATTTATTCTTTACAAAAAAAGTTATTTGAAATCTCTTTATCGTGTTGGTGAACTGAGGTGATTTTTTTTCAAAAGTCGCTTCACCAAGATAATCTCCAATATCAAAAATAAATGAAGTATCCGTTAAACTACCTCCATATACACCAATCAACGTTGTAGAATCAATTTGAACGTAACTATTCAACGAGGTATCTTCATACACCACTGAGGTAGGTGTGATGGTGGTTTTAATTTGGTCTTCTTTTTTACAACCCACAGATATCAAAAGAAATAACAAAACAATTTTTGATTTTTTTAGCGTCTTCATAATTTTAGTTTTTAGGGGTTAGTTTTGAATAATAAATTTCTTTACAACTTTCTCTGATTGATTAAAGTCTAATCGAATATAGTAAATTCCATTTGTATATTTTGAAATATCCAAATTTCGTTCTTCTTGATAATCACTTAATTCAACCTCAATCAAGGCCTGCCCTAGGTTATTGAGCAATGTCATTTTATTGCAATCTTCACTCAGGTTCTTAATCGTAACAGATTTTGAAGCTGGATTTGGTGAAATTTCTATTTTGTTTTCTATGGATACAAAAAAAAGAGGAACCTCTCGGTTCCTCTTTTTTTATTAGGTAAATTATTTCTTACAAAGCTTTTACTTCGTTTACAAGTTTTTGTAAACTGTCTTTTGCGTCGCCGAAAAGCATTCCGCACTTAGGATCGAAGAACAATGCATTTTCAATTCCGGCATAACCAGATTTCATTGAACGCTTTAATACCACAATTTGTTTTGCTTGATCTACATCCAAAATAGGCATGCCGTAAATTGGTGAAGTAGGATCCGTTTTAGCAGCGGGATTCACAACGTCGTTTGCTCCCACTACCAACACTACATCGGTGGTTGGGAACTCAGAATTGATGTGCTCCATTTCAATTAACTTATCGTATTCAACATTACTTTCAGCCAACAATACGTTCATGTGACCTGGCATACGACCCGCAACAGGGTGAATGGCATATTTCACATCAACACCTTCTTCAACCAATATGTTTTCTAATTCATGACAAACGTGCTGCGCTTGCGCAACCGCCAAACCATAACCAGGAACAATAATTACTTTAGATGCATATTTCATCATCACGGCAACGTCGGTAGCCTGAACTTCTCTTACATTACCAGAAACAGCAGCACCACCAGATGATGAATTAGAACCCGCCATACCAATCAATACGTTGGTTAAAGAACGGTTCATTGCTTTACACATAACCACTGTTAAAATGGTACCCGCAGAACCTACCAATACACCACCCATCAACATTACGTTGTTGTCGTACAAGAAACCACCACAAGCTGCAGCAACCCCTGTGAACGAGTTCAACAAAGAAATAACAACAGGCATGTCGGCACCTCCAATTGGAAATACGAACAATAATCCGTATATTACAGCTAAGCCCATGGTAACATAGAACCAAATATTTGTTCCTGCTTCTAAGGTATTCACATGGTGATAATTCATGTAGGCAGCAGCCATAATAGCAACTAACACAATGGCATTGATATATTGTTGACCCGCAAAACGGAAGTCACCAATCTTACCGTTCAATTTACCCCAAGCAATGATACTTCCCACAAAAGAAATGGTACCAATAATTAAACCTGCAATAATTGGCAAGTAATGCGCCAATGGAACAATTGTAAATCCTTCAGGAAGACCCAAGGTAGCCACCATTTCAGCTACATTGCTTTCAATAATCTCATGTTCAATGTTACGCCATTCAATGATAGAAATCAAAGCCGCAGCCAAACCTCCCATACCATTGAAAATAGACACCATTTCAGGCATGGCGGTCATTTGTACGCGTTTTGCCATGAGTGTTCCCACAACAGTACCCAACAAAATAGCAGCCAAAATATATCCAATGTTTCCAATTACTTGGAAACCCGTTTTACTCAAAAATAATGTTGCGAAAACGGCAACAGCCATACCAAAAGCAG
>CANKVM010000103.1 GCA_947487175.1 Flavobacteriales bacterium
ATGTTAGCATAGAACCTTGTCGTGCATATTCGTAGTTTAATTCAGCTGCTTTTAATTTATAACTTTGAATTTGTCGGTTTATTTCAAGACCCATTGGCGCATTTGGAAACGCTTGTTCATTTGGATTATCCCAACAAACTTCTGAACAGATTAGAAAAGGCAGTTGGAATTCTGTTTTCTTTCGATTTAAAGTAATTCTACAAGTGATCGGGAATTCACCTTGCATGGGCCTTTTTAGGTTTAGTTAAAATTAAGGGTCATTATTAATCGTTTTAATGGGTGCAAATCAAATGTGTTGAACCGAACGATTTCCTGCCAAAATCTGCAAATAAAAATAGGGGTGTTTCCCAATTGGGAGAGCTGCTAACCAAATGAAAAACCAACCGCTCAAGCGGTTTGGTTTTTTTGTTTCCATGCTTTCGCTCAAGCGGAGCTTGGCTCTGCATATAAACGGGATTACTCGCTTCGCTCGTGATCCCCAAGTGGGAGAGCTGCTAACCAAATGAAAAACCAAACCGCTCACGCGGTTTTATTTTTTTGTTTCCATGCTTTCGCTCAAGCGGAGCTTGGCTCTGCATATAAACAAAAAAACCCAGCAAGCTGGGTTTTTCATTTGGTTGCGGAGGGAGGGGGATTCGAACCCCCGGAACAGTTTCCCGTTCGTCAGTTTAGCAAACTGGTGGTTTCAGCCACTCACCCATCTCTCCAACGGGACTGCAAATATAGTATTTTGTTTTTTATTATTTCAAGTAAATCAACAAGTTTTAATGAAAATTGATGACCATTTTATTTTAACTTACTCTAAATGTAAGGTTTGCAATTGTTATAATTTGTATGAAATAGACAATAATGGCAATGGATAATAGGCCTTCCACTTTTTTGTATAAGTGCTCGGACGGTAAAATCCAGTAGAGGCATCGTAATAACTATCATTATTTGAAACTTCTTCTTTAAAACCCAATGCCAACAACGCGATATCAAAGGTTGCTTTTCTACCACTATATAACCTTAAAGCAGGGCCACCCATAAAAAATGGGTCCGAATTTTTTGGTTGGCAATACCAAAATTCACCCATAATACTCGCGTTTTCGCTAATTCTTTTCACTCCTGAAAGTGAAGCTATGGTAATGCCAGAACTTTCGTATGATCCATATCCTACATTTAAACTTACATTAGATTCCGAAGTCCCGTATGTTCCTGATGCAAATCCCAATGAAACCAGATTGTCATCCAATATATATAACTTTCCAACTTGTCCGCCAACTGCAAAACACAATTCATCAGAAACAGGAACAGTATACTTTAGGTTAAGCAGGGTGGGCGCCAAAAACCATGAGGTGGTAATACCCGCCGAAAAATTTTCGGTAATGCCATATTGCACTTGAAAGAGTAAAAAGTAAAACCAATTCATATAGCCTTCGCCTTTTTTTAACGCTATTGCGGAAGGGCTAAATAAATATCTTGAGGGATGGGGGTTTGCGTGAACGAAATCATTCCCAATCACGTTGCTTTGTTTGACCATTTCCATTGATTTAATGGCGTACTTTGGTAAAATAATCTTCCCTTTGGCTTTGTCCATGATTACCACCTCGCGGCCATCGTCGGAAATTATTTTACCTACAAATTCGCCACCATCATTGGTTGTAATCATGTAAATTGTATCGGTATTTTGAATACGGTCGCTCTGTGCATTTGATTCAGAAGCAAGGCAAAAGATGAATGCGAAAAGCACAATGGTTTTGAGTGTTTGTTTTAAGAACATAGTTTTCATTTTTTTTGATTTTAAAAATTGATATTCGAAAATAGCATTTTTGTTGGTATTTGTTTTATTGAAAAACAATAATCACTATTTTTTTTTATTGAAAAACAATAATCACTATTTTTTTTTGATTTTTAGTAACATTATTATCAATGTTTTTTAATTTCCATGTCTGTTTAATGGCCATTTCAGTGAAGTTTGATACTTGAAAAGTATATGCGGGGGGTAAAAATATTTAATCTTGAATAATATTTTTGATTTTGAGGGACGTTTGACTGTGAATAAATTAAATAAGCTATGAAACAAAATCCGTGAACACTGTATTTTTTTTAGATTTTATTATAATCGCTTTGTTTCATTGATGTTTCAATTTGTTTTAACCGAAAAAAATGACGATTTTTGTTGCTTATTTATCTTTATAAGTTCATTCATGGAAATTAAAATTACCCTTCCAGACGGTGCCCAACGCAACTACCCTAAAGGGGTAACTGCAATGGAAATTGCATTGTCTATCAGCGAAGGACTCGCGAGAAATGTGTTGTCGGCAAAAGTCAATGGCAAGGTGCAAGATGCCTCTTTGCCAATTAATGAAGATGCAGAATTCGCTTTATTAACGTGGAAAGACGATGAAGGTAAACAAACCTATTGGCATTCTTCAGCCCATTTATTGGCAGAAGCCATTGAGGCTTTGTACCCAGGTGTGAAATTGGCAATAGGTCCTCCAATTGCAAATGGTTTCTATTACGACATTGATTTTTTAGACCATAAATTCACCTCTGACGAATTTGATAAGGTAGAAAAAAAAATGGCAGAATTGGCAAAAGCCAATTCAGAATTTGTGCGCTCTGAGGTTTCTAAAGCTGATGCATTGGCCTATTTTACTGAGAAAAATGATCCCTATAAATTAGAATTGATTGAGGGACTTGAAGACGGTCAGATTACTTTTTACAAACAAGGTAATTTTACAGATTTATGTCGTGGCCCTCATATTCCAAACACAAGTCATATAAAATCTATCAAATTGCTCAGCGTTGCCGGAGCATATTGGAGAGGAAATGAAAACAACAAACAGCTAACGAGAGTCTATGCCATCACCTTCCCTAAAAAGACTGAGTTGGATGAGTATTTATTGATGGTTGAGGAAGCGAAGAAACGCGACCATAGGAAATTAGGTAAGGAGTTAGAGATATTTACGTTTGATGATGACGTAGGACCAGGTTTGCCATTGTGGTTGCCAAATGGGGCTGCCATGATTGAAGTGCTTGAGGGTTATGCAAAGAAAACAGAGCGGTTGGCTGGATATGAAAGGGTAAAAACTCCTCATATTGCACGCGAAAGCATGTATTTAAAAAGCGGCCACTTACCTTATTATAAGGATAGCATGTTTCCACCAATGGAAATTGATGGTGTGAATTATTATTTAAAGGCAATGAACTGCCCGCATCACCATAAAATATTTGATGCGTTGCCAAGGTCTTATAAAGATTTGCCAATTCGTTTGGCTGAATACGGTACTTGCTACCGTTACGAGCAAAGCGGTGAATTGTTTGGATTGATGCGCGTGAGAAGCTTGCAAATGAACGATGCCCATATATATTGTATGGAAAAACAGTTCGAGCAAGAATTCAGAGCGGTAAATGCATTGTATTTAGAATATTTTGAAAAATTTGGTATTGAAAAATATGTCATGCGTTTTAGTAAGCATGATCCTGCCAAATTAGGGAAGAAGTATATTGACATGCCTGAACTATGGTTGAAAACTGAAGCCATGGTAAAGGGAGTTTTGGATAGCATGAACGTAAATTATGTAGAAGTGGCCGACGAAGCTGCTTTCTATGGTCCTAAGATCGACATCCAGGTTTGGAGTGCAATTGGTAGGGAATTTACGTTGGCCACAAACCAAGTTGATTTTGCGCAAGCAGAACGATTTAACTTGAGTTTTACAAACGAGAAAAACGAAAAAGAACGTCCAATTATTATCCATAGAGCTCCGTTAAGTACCCATGAAAGGTTTATTGGATTCTTACTGGAACACTACGCTGGAAATTTCCCAGTTTGGTTGGCTCCACGCCAAGTAATTGTATTGCCAATTTCAGATAAATATGCAGATTATGCAGAAGAGGTTGTAAAATTCCTAAAAAAGAACGATATTCGCGCCCTCATAGATCATAGATCTGAAAAAGCGGGTAAGAAAATCCGTGATGCTGAAATTGCCAAAATCCCTTATATGCTAATAGTTGGGGAGAAAGAACAGACACTAAATGAGGTGTCGGTTCGCAGGCATGGAGGCGAAGATTTAGGGTCAATGAGCCTTCAGCAATTTGCTGAACAAATAATAAATGAAGCCAGATACTAGACCAAGAAGACCTCATAGGAGGGAAGAATTACACAAAATCAATGAAAAGATTTTGGCAACTGAAGTGCGCGTCGTTGGTGATGGCGTAGAAGTTGATATTTATCCTGTTGCCAAAGCAATTGAAATGGCTTATGAACAGGGGTTAGATCTAGTTGAAATTAGTCCGAATGCGGTTCCTCCTGTTTGTAAAATTGTTGATTACAAAAAATATCTTTACGAACAAAAGAAAAAGCAAAAAGAATTAAAGGCCAATTCTATTAAGCAAGAAGTAAAAGAAATTCGTTTTGGTCCTAATACAGATGAGCACGACGTTAACTTCAAATTGAAACATGCACGTACTTTCCTCGAAGATGGAAACAAAGTAAGGGCTTATGTTTTTTTTAGAGGTAGAACAATTATATATATTGAGCGTGGTGTGAAATTATTGATGGGCTTTGCCAATGTGTTAATTGACGAAGGAGTAGCCCGTTTAGAAGCTGAACCAAAACAAGAAGGAAAAAAAGTTGCCATTATGTTGGCTCCTAAAGGAAAAAAATAATTAAAGAAAATTTAAAATTACGTATATGCCTAAAATGAAAACAAATTCCAGCGCTAAAAAAAGATTTAGAGTTACTGGAACTGGAAAAGTAAAAAGATCAAAAGCGTTCAAAAATCATATTTTGACCAAAAAATCTAAAAAACGTAAACGCGCTTTGGGCAATGATGCCATTGTAAACGAACGCGATATGAGTAATGTGAAATTCATGTTACGCATAGGAAAATAAAACTAAAAAAAAACTTTGGCCGGAGCCATAAAGTGTTTCACAACCGCTCAAGCCATTAAACTAAAACAATATGCCAAGATCCGTCAACAATGTAGCCAGTAGGGCTCGTAGAAAAAAGGTTCTGAAATTAGCGAAAGGTAATTTTGGAAGAAGAAAGAATGTTTGGACCGTTGCCAAAAACACGGTTGAAAAAGGTTTAACTTATGCTTACCGCGATCGTAGAACCAAAAAGCGCGAATTCCGCTCTCTTTGGATCCAACGTATCAACGCTGCTTGCCGTATGAACGGTATTAGTTACTCTAAATTTATGGGTAAACTTAACAGCAGTGCTGTTGAAATTAACCGCAAAGTGTTAGCTGATTTGGCTATGCACGATGAGGCTGGTTTTAAAGCTATCTTTAATCAAATTATGAACGGTTAATTCACCGTTTTATATTGAAAAAGCCCCGGTTTTTATCGGGGCTTTTTTATTTTCAAATTTTGGCAAACCTTTTGCTATACTAAAACGTCTATGAAAAGTATGAAATTGTTTTTTGTGAGTTGTGCTGCTATCCTTATCTCCACATTTTCTTTTGGTCAGATTCCGGCAAATAAATTAATAGTAACTTCCGATATCCTTTCGCACAAAAAAGTGGTGTTTCAACGCATCGTGCAACAATATATTACCAACGAAAATCAATATCTTTTAGAAGCCAAAAGCGATACTACATATTTGATTTTTAAACGTGATTCCGCCGATAAATTTATGTATCACGTTGCATACTTTACCGACCCTTTGGGTAAAAATAGATTCACAAATACCAATGCCATCGAAAAAAAGTCCCTCAAAATTAAATTTAATAAAAAAGGGAAAATTACCCAATTGCTGAACTGGAAAGAATTTCGTGATGAATTTGTGAGCGGATTTTCAGTAAACGTAAAGGCAAATCAAATGACAGGTGAGGAGTTTGATTTTAATAAAAACAGGGTAAATAACGAAGCTGTCATTCGAAGAATGGCAATGGAAGACATTGGATACATGTTTTCGTTGAATGGAGATACTTTTGCCGAAGATATTGAATATTTAAGGGTAAAAGCTGTGAGAGATCCTTTTAGCTCTGAGGATATGCAACTTTTGGGAAACTTGAAAATGAATAAACCAGCAGGCACACAGAATACCGTTGTTTTTAATGCGGTAAACAAAGCGGGACCCAAAGAAAAGCAAGTGCTCATGGAAGAATGCAGAGAATATCTAGAAAAAAATAACACAGATAAAACTGCGCAAACCGAATTAAAAGGAGTTAGCTTAAATTCTGAACAAGAATATACGTATAACATGGCTCAAAAGAGAATGTTGAAAATTACGTTCTCGGATGTTTTGGTTATTAACTTTCAATCAAGGGGAAATATCCGATATTTTACCCTGATTGATTTCGAATAACCATTAAGTCAATCTTTCCTCAATGTTAATTTTATGTTAAATCTTAATGAATGGAATATTTCTCATTGGTTTCTGACTAATTTCGTACTTTAATATAAAAAGAACTATGGCTATCAACACAATTTTGAGTATTTTCTTACCGAAAGACAAGATTTTTTATAACTTGTTTGAACAAACTGCTGAAAATGTTACCTTAATGGGTAAATTATTGAAGGACTTTGTATATGAAGGTGACCCTGCAAAACGCTTACAATTGAGCAAAGACATTGAAGATTTAGAGCACAAAAATGATGAAGTAACACACAACATTTTTACTGAATTGGGTAAAAACTTTATCACGCCGTTTGACCGTGAGGATATTCATTACCTTGCAACTGCAATGGATGATGTAGCTGATTATATTTATGCTTCTTGTAAGAAAATGCAGTTCCATAATGTTGATCCAAATGATCAAGGAATTCAAAATTTGGCAGAAATTATCATGCAAGGTTCTCAAGAAGTTGGAAAAGCAGTTATGCAATTACGCGAATTGAAACGTCCAGAAAAAATCATGGAAAGTTTGGTGAAAATTAACAGCCTTGAAAATCATGCCGACAACGTGTTTGACATGAGTATCAAAAATCTATTCGACAACGAAAACGATTTCAAAAACTTAATTCGCCGTCGTGAAGTATATACAGTGATGGAAGTAGCAACAGACAAATGTGAAGATGTTGCAAATGTGATTGAAACAATTATTGTTAAATACGCTTAATATTTTACAACAATGACAATGGTTGTAATAATCATCATTTTGGCTTTGTTGTTTGATTACATCAATGGCTTTCATGATGCGGCAAATTCAATTGCCAC
>CANKVM010000104.1 GCA_947487175.1 Flavobacteriales bacterium
ATAGTTCAAGGGCTTTCCCTTTACCAATGAGTTGTATGAGTCGTTGGGTACCGCCGTATCCTGGAGGCACGCCCAAATTCACTTCAGGCTGACCAAATTTGGCGTTTCCACTGGCAATTCTGAGGTGACAAGCCATTGCGAGCTCACATCCCCCACCCAAAGCAAAGCCATTGACAGCAGCGATGCAAATTTTATTTCCATCTTCAATGGTGTTCATCACATCGTGACCATCGGCGCTCATTCTGGTAGCTTGCTCTTCGTTGAAATGCGCAAACTCAGAGATATCGGCACCTGCTGCGAAGGCTTTTTGTCCCGCGCCAGTGATGATCATTCCGTACACGGAATCATCGGCATTGGCAATGGTAACGGCCTCTTTAATTTCGCGGAGGGTATCGATTGTGAGTGCATTCAATTTGCTTTCACGGTTGATGGTAATGATGGTAATGTTATTTTCGGTATGGGTTGTGATGTTCTGCATTTTTTCTTACAAAAGTAAGAAAAAAATGGTTTATAAAAGTTTAGGGGGTTTATGAGGGTTTATAAAGGTTGGCTTTGGAAAAACAAAAACTGAAAATGGACTTTATAACTTATTTTTTATTACCCATTGAACCTTCATAAACGCTTATAAACTTTTATAAACCCTTATAAACCTTATAATTAGAAATGTTTTAGGGTTAAGGATTAAATATTTTCAATCATAAAGTAAAATTCGAACCTTTTTGCAATATTTTCAAACGTAAAGTAAAATTCGAACCTTTTTGCAATATTTTCAAACGTAAAGTAAAATTCGAGCCTTTTTGCAGAATTTTCAAACGTAAAGTAAAAATTTGGAATTCTAAGCTTTATAAAAGTTTAGGGGGTTTATGAAGGTTTGGATATAGTTGACGCTATGCCTGTTGACGGCTTCGCCTGTTTAATTCAATGCAAATACCCAAAATAACCTCCCGATAGCAATCGGGAAAACTCTTGTAAACAAATAAACCTTTTTTTCTTTTTGCAAAAATCGCGGAAACAATTGATGGGTAAACTAAAATTAATTAATTTTGATTGGTGTAAATTTAAAAACATATTGGTTATGGCATTGAAGGAAAAATTAGAAAAACTAAAAAACAATACTAAACCCGAAAACAATTGGGAAAACTATAAAATTGAATGGCAAAATGCAATTTCAACTTTAATCAATACAATTATTTACAAATGGTTTGATGAATATGATAAAAACGGTCTGATGAATTTTGAAATCATACCAATAAAACGCTTTGAACCATTTATTGGAGAGTATTCAACAATCAATCTAGAAATTACCTTATCGGAAAGTAAGTATTTAGTCATTGAACCTATTGCTGCTTTAACATCTGAATATGATGGAAAATTGGAATTTTACATGCGCGGAAAGATTGATAAAAAAGTGAGTATTTTTCGGAAATTACACAATGATAAATCTTACGATTGGTACCTAGCAAAATCAATCAACAAAGAAGATCATTTTGAATTAAACAAGGATATTGTAGAAAAAATTATTGAAGAATGGTTGTATTGAAAAATATTGATATTCAGGAACAGTTTAATTATCTTACTACCATAGATAATATTCTTGATAAGGAAGTGCGTCAAATTTCCGGGAACAAAAAATACATTGATAAAATAGTTCCTGAATATTTGAAGCTAAAATATTCTCAGAAAGAAATTTTAGCAAATACTTTTTCAGATAATATAAGACGTACAGCTTATGAAAATTCAATTGTTAGCTTAGTTGCAACATTTGAAAAAGTGGTATTCGCGAAATATAGATCTACATATGGAATTATAAGAAATATTGTTTCAGTTAACACCGATAAAACAGTGGATTTTTACAAATCACGAGAACGTTTTGTGAATGACAAAATAGATAGATTATCAGGTATTATCAATTTATTCGATGGTCTAATTTCTCCAAGCCAACTAAAAAACCTCAAAATAATAAAAGATCATAGAAACTATATTGCTCACGGCAAAAGGGATGTTACACCACCAATAATCGAATTCAAACTTTTTGAAGTTGCTGAAATTTTAGACAATATTATCTCCGAAATTGAAAGTCACCCAAGTTGTTGACCGCTAAACCCTAAACAAAAAATATCACAAATGTCATATGACAAATGTGGGAAATATCACAAAAGTCATATGACTTTTGTGTAAAAAATCACATTATCCATAGCACTTTTGGATTGCTTAGCAAGTTGACATCGCTTCGAGAGTTGACGCTCATTCTGAACTGTTGACGCTGCGCTGTTGAATTTGCTTCGTTTCACTCGCAAGTTTCCTAACAATAATTCGTAACAATTAATCAAACAGGCGAAGCCGTCAACAACCATAGGCATCAACAGCGAAGCGTCAACAAAAAATCCGTCTAATCCGTCTAACCCGTCTAATCCCGAATTATCTAATCCAGTTTGTAATTTAATGACATTTGTCCTATATTTGTGTACAAGTGTCCAAATATGAGTAAGGAGTATAAGTCAATCGAAGAAAATCTGGATAATGAAATTAATAGGTTCGTGAGCGAATCTAAAGTTGAGTATATACCCGTTGGCTTTAATAAGAAGTTGACATACTCGGAGTTTCTATCTGATAAAATACTGATAATTAGTGCTATAAGAAAAGGAATTCCTTATTCACTCTTTCATGCAATTCAAGATTACACTCCATTTTCAGAGAGTGACTGGGCCAAGTTATTAAATATTTCAACCAAATCACTGCAGCGTTATAAAATGAGTGAAACCCATGCTTTTAAATCATTGCAATCTGAAAAAATCATTGCAATGGCTGAGGTTACAAAAATTGGTTTAGATGTTTTTGATGATTTAGCACAATTCAAGCTTTGGTTAAATACCCCAAATTTTGCATTGGGAAATAATATCCCAATTGAATTGCTGTCAGATTCATATGGCAAGGAATTGGTGGTATCGGAATTGATTCGGGTGCAACACGGAATTATGGTTTAAATCATGGATGTCTTTAGATTGACAAGCCATCAATTTGCCAATTCATTATCGGGAAAAGGAGGTGCCTTGTATGGAGCGCGATGGAATTCCATAGGTGTTGAGGTGATTTATGCCGCTGCCAATCGCTCATTGGCAATGGCGGAAGTTGCGGTCCATTTTACACTTGCAACATTGCCTAAAAATTTCATGATGGTCACTATTCATATACCTGATGATATTGAAATATTCAAAATAGACAATTCCATTTTACCAGCAAATTGGAATACCTTCCCTCACCCACAATCAACGCAGCAAATTGGTGATCAATTTATTGCAGAAAATAAATATTGTGTGATGCAAATTCCATCTGTTGTCACCAAAGGCGATTATAATTTGCTAATTAATCCCAAGCATCCACTTTTTGAAACGATCCAAATTATTGAAGTTGAGAAATTTCCATTTGATAATAGGGTGTTTGGTGGGGAATTCTAAGGTTTATAAGAGTTTAGGGGGCTTATGAAGGTTTAGATATAGTTGACGCTCATTCTGAGCTGTTGACGCTGCGCTGTTGAATTTGCTTCGTTTCACTCGCAAGTTTCCTAACGATAATTCTTAACAATTAATTAAACAGGCGAAGCCGTAAACAGCCATAGGCGTCAACAGCGACGCGTCAACAAAAAATCTGTCTAATCCAGTTTTAGCACAGAATTATCATAAAAAGTTCTCAAGTTTTTAAACTCTTACCACCCCAGAAAAAGTATTAAACCGCAAACAAACCTCCAAATCAGATTCGATGTGGAGCGATTTAAATCGTTGTACGTGCGAAGCATCGGCGAGGAAAGCGGCGAGGTTTGGTTTGGCTAGGTTCCATAGGGAGCAAGCCATTCTGGTGGCGTCGTCATTGGTGGTAAAGCCGTTATCGAGTAATTGCTGGGCCAAGGCACCTGCAAAAACGGTGTCTTCCAGGTTGAATTTGTCTTTCCAACCGGCACAAAAAAGAAGTACGTTGAGGTTGTTTTCAATGATGGTTTTTGCCATGGCGTCGATGTTTCGAAACGACGAAATATACCGAAACTTAGCAGCACTACAGGCATTGATGGCCTTGGTTCCGTTGGTGGTTGAGAGGACAATATTTCGTCCCTCAACAATATCTTTTGTAAATTCTTGTGGGGAATTCCCCATGTCGAAGCCTTCAACCTTCACGCCATTGCGTTCTCCTGCAATGAGATAACCCTGTTCACGGTAAAACAGTGCATCTTCCAAATGTTCAACGGGAACCACAGTGTTGGCACCGTTTTCATACGCCACCACCATGGTGGTTGTAGCCCTAAGGATATCAATAACAACAACTTGCTTGTTTTCAATATCCTTGCTGTGAAGATGAAACAAGGCCGGGGTGAGAATGGTATCGATTAACATAAATAGGATTAGACGGGTTAGACAGGTTAGACGGATTAGACAGATTTTGGGTTATAGGGATTATAGGGTTTAATGGATTATTAGGTAGTTACATATAATTAAACAGCGGATCGTAAACAGGCTTTAGACGTAAACTGCGCAGCGTAAACTTGCGAAGCAATGTCAACAGCTCAGAGTGAGCGTCAACTCGCGTTAGCGATGTCAACGCACGAAGTGCACTAAACTCTGTTCTCCTTTACCCAGTTTTGGATATAGGCAACAATTTCGGCCATTTCGGTACCAGGTGCGAATAAACGAGCTACACCCAATTGGTTTAGTTCGGTCATGTCGGCATCGGGAATGATTCCTCCGCCGGTTAAAAGAACGTCGTTGATGTCGTTGTCTTTCAACAGGTTCAAAATTCTTGGAAAAACTGTGTTGTGGGCACCACTAAGAATACTTACACCAATAGCGTCAACATCTTCTTGGATAGCGGTTTGAACCACCATTTCAGGTGTTTGGCGCAAACCGGTGTAAATTACTTCCATTCCGGCATCACGCAAAGCAGAAGCAATCACTTTTGCTCCACGGTCGTGACCATCCAATCCAACTTTCGCAATCAACACCCTAATCGGTCTGTTTTCAGAAATTTCCATAAGGAAAGCAAAGATAATGAATTTTTTATTGATTAGAGTTTGCCTAGTTCCTGGTTAATTCTAAAACGGAGATATCTCGATAAGCTATACTATTAGCAAAATCAATAATTAAATCTGTTTTTATTGTCAGGTAATCAGCAATGTTCTTAGTTGAAGAATTTCCAATTTTCATCCAAATGACTTTGGGAGGATGTCCGTATAAGTTCGAAAAATTTATAAAATCAAAATCAAATGTAACAATAATAAAATCATTACTTTTTGCATATTTCCAAATTTCAATATCCGATTTATTCTCTAAACCTAAAGTCCTAACTTGAAAACAATCAAAATCCTTATTGGCTAAATAATTACAAATTCTAAATGAAATATTCTGATCAAATAAAAGTTTCATTTGAATTAAAATGAAATTAAGCAACTAATATATGATTTTCTCTCTGCGCTACAAATGCCAGACAAGCATTAATCATTTCGATTGTAAGTTCAGGAAAATCAGAAATAATTTCGTTTTTTTCTTGGCCAACAGATAACCATCCAATAACATCACCCACAGAGATTCTGGTGTTTTTTAATATTGGTTTACCAAAACGAATATTAGGATCAATTACTATAAACTCTTGAAAGTTTTTCATTTCACTTTTATCAAAGATACTAAAAATATAATAATTATCAAAATAGCACCTCGCTGTTTAAAAGAGCTTCGCGAGTTGACGCCTTCGGCTGTTGACATCGCTTCGCGAATTTAAACTTCGTTGTTTAAGGCTAAAGCCTGTTTACATCGCTAGCGCGAGTTTAAACTTCGTTGTTTAGGGCTTAGGTGGCTGCGCAGTTTAGGGCTTAGGGTTTAGGGTTTACCAACCCCAACCCTTATAAACCTTTATAATCGCTTATAAACTTTTATAAACCTTAGAATTCCCAACCCTTATAAACCCTTATAATCGCTTATAAACTTTTATAAACCTTATTGGTTCAACGCTGTCATTGCCCTGCCAAACCCTTGCCAAACCAACTCTTCGATGCCGGCAACGGCGCGTTTGGTAGATGCATCAATCACAGGTTGTTCTTCGGCTGTCCATTTGCCTAGAACAAAATCGACCTGCCTTCCCTTGGCAAAATCACTGCCGATGCCAAAGCGCAATCGGGCATAATTTTGG
Organism: Flavobacteriales bacterium; assembly: GCA_947487175.1. GTDB lineage: Bacteria > Bacteroidota > Bacteroidia > NS11-12g > UBA955 > VMCP01. The sequence continues at coordinate 6,169 of CANKVM010000104.1, forward strand.
GTATTTAACGACGCGTCAATGCTTTTCAAACCGTTATGACCGCCATCGCTGCCCTTGGTTTTCAAACGAAGTTTGCCCACAGGCAATGCCAAATCGTCGGTTACTACGATCACATTTTCCAAGGCAATTTTCTCTTGCTGCATCCAATACGAAACCGCTTTTCCCGACAAATTCATGTAGGTATTTGGCTTCAACAAAATCAACTTTTTGCCCTTGTGCGACACCTCAGCCTTCCAACCGTGTTTTACCGATTCCCAAGTTCCACCCTTTGTTTCACAAAGCAAATCCAACACGTCGAACCCAATGTTATGGCGGGTTTGCGCATATTCATCACCGGGATTACCTAAACCAACAAATAAAAATTTCATCTTAACTTATTTTTGAGGGATTTAAAAATCGATTGCCCAATACCACGCTTTGCTTGGCCAAAAACGACGTAAACAAAGCCAAAAATGTATTCAATGCCATTACCAAGAAAATGTCCCCCATAGCCAATTTCACCGGATAAGCCATTGCGAAAGTAGATTGCGTGGTTACGAAGCCATATTTCTGTTGCAACAACACCAACCCCACTCCCATTCCAATACCTAAAATACTGCCTATTACGGCCACCAAAAATCCCTCAAATAAAAACACCCTGTGAATGTGGTTCAAGCGCATTCCGAGGGCGTTGAGCATGGCCAAATCCGACGATTTGTCAATCATCATCATGCGTATTGCCCCAAACAAATTGAAGGAAATAAGCAGCAAAATGAAGGCTAGCAACGCAAACGACACCCATTTTTCGGTGTTGAACATTTTATACATGGTTTTGTGCTGCTCCTTTCTGTTTAAAAAGGAGAATTTAGGTCCCAGCAAAGCTTGAATTTCAACATTGCAGGACTCAAATTGGGCAGCGTTAATTTTAATTTCGAGGGAACTCATTTCGCCATCGCGCGAAAACAAACTTTCGGCAACGGC
>CANKVM010000105.1 GCA_947487175.1 Flavobacteriales bacterium
ATCAATAAAGTAGTCAATAGAACCACACTTTTTGCGAATATTCAATTGAGGTTAATTAGCAATAAAAACGATACCAAGAGTTGGTCGTTTGGATTGGCTTATTATTCTAATTTTGGAGGAGAATACGACAGCCAAAACAGCGATGGAAGTTCGCAACACTTAACCAATTATTTTAGTTTCCCGGTTCCAAGCATCAGTTTTACCCAAAAAATTGGCAAAGTAGAACCTATGCTGCGATTTTAAGACAGTATTATTTTTACTTTTAAAAATCTTATATTTGCCCCATGATTTTATCTGATTCACGTATACTTGAAGAAATGGAGAAAGGAACAATTGTTGTCACTCCATACAATAGGGATTGTTTGGGTAGCAACAGTTATGATGTGCATTTGGGTAAATATTTGGCATTATATACCGATACGGAATTAGATGCCAAAAAGCACAATACCATCGAACATTTTGAAATTCCTGAAGAGGGAATCCTTTTGATGCCAGATAAGTTTTACTTAGGAGTTACGGACGAATACACCGAAAGCCATGCGCACATTCCTTTTTTGGAGGGAAAAAGCAGCACCGGCCGCTTGGGAATTGATATTCATGCTACAGCAGGCAAGGGAGATGTAGGTTTCTGCGGAAACTGGACCTTAGAAATTTCCGTAAAAATGCCTGTTAGGGTATATGCAGGAATGCCAATTGGTCAATTGATTTATTTTCCTGCAGAAGGTGAAATATTGGTTCCTTATAACGCAAAGAAAAATGCAAAATACAGTGGGCAACCAAACCGCCCTGTAGAAAGCATGATGTGGAAAAATCAGTTCTAACGGAATTGAAATAAAAATCCCCCTCCATAGCATAGGAGAGGGATAAACCAAATTTAATAGCATATGAAAATTTTCAAATGGCTATTCGGTTACAAAATTCGATAATTTTAGTTGAATGAAATGAAAATTTCGGTTAACCTCATAGATTTATCGGTAATCCTATATTTTTCTTTTCATTCCTTGGCTTTCAATAATTGATTCCTCTAATTTCTCAAGGATACTGAAAACAGCAGGACAGATTTCTGCATTTTTTGCACCCAAATGCAGGTAAGTATGCATCTTTCGGTGATTGGTATGTGGGTAATCTCTGCAAGCCTTAGGTCGATCATCGTAAACATGGCAGTAATTGTCGTTACCTAAGAAAGGACAAGGTGCAGATTTTAATGCATAGATTCCATCGGTATCCATAAATAAATACTTTTCTATGAATGCACCTGGTTTCATTTTCAGAGCAATACTCAAACGTTCAATATCTTTGTCAAAAAACATTGGACTTGATGTTTTGCAACAATTGCCACAATCGAGGCAATCTATTTTTTTAAATGCTTCGTCATGGTACTTTCCAAAAATTTCATCTAAATCTTTAGGTGGCTTCGCTTTGAGTTTCAAAAGCATCGCCTTCAATGGTTTGCCCCATTGTTTTACGCGTAACGGCAATTCAGAAGGGGGTAGTAACATATTAATATTGGTCGTATTTATCTAATAATTTCAAGAAAACTGCAAAGTCTTTCGGATATTCAGTTTCTACTTTCACACGACTGCCATCGAGATCGTTGAATTCTAAACTTTTGGCATGTAAAGCAAATCGGGTTATTAAGTCGGTGTCTTCCCCAGAAATCTTTCTTTTGATGGTACTCAATTTCGGGATGATACTTTTGTATAATGTGTCACCTGAAATTTTTGCATTTTGCGAAGCCAAATGCACCCGAATTTGATGCAGACGGCCTGTTTTGGGTTCACATTCTAGCAATGTAAAATGTTTGTATAATTTAAGAGTATGGAAACGTGTTTGTGCGGGTTTCCCGTTTATTTTATCAATGCGAATCTTGCCAATTTGTTCAGTATTGATAGGCAAATCAATCCACAAGTCTTCAAATGCAACCCTGCCATCGGCAATGGCGTGGTACTTTTTTTGTACGGTTCTATGTTCAAATTGAAGGGTCATATGTTTGAAAGCCTCTAAGTTCTTAGCAATAAGCAATGCCCCAGAAGTTTCGCGGTCAATTCTATGACATAAAATTGCATCAGGCCAAAAACGGCGGCTCCAATCCATCACAGATTCAGCGGTAAATTTGCCTCTTTCTGGCAAAGACGGAACAAAAGGTGGTTTGTTTATTACCAACCATTCATCGGTTTCTTTTACAATGGTAATTGGATGTTTCTGACTCATTCGTTTCTAAGGCTTAATCGAATTCTGGTAAGTACCATTTTGGTTTGTTGAGGGAAATCCCCATCCATCATCCATTTATAATAGCTCGGTTCGTTTTTGAGAATTTCTTTCACAGATTTTCCTCTGTGCTTGCCAAAATTAAATACGGTTTCGCCTTTGTTGTCAATAATTAAGCGACCTGCAAGGTCGGCTAAGTTACTTTGCCCACTCATTTTATGAAGTCCATCAATATCATGAGGAATATCTTCATATCGTTCAATTTGAGCCTTTAGTACTTGCCAAGTGGCAACAGTATCTGCTTCAGCTGAATGCGCATTTTCAAGGTCTTGTTCGCAATAGAATTTTAAGGCTGCCTTTAAATTACGGGGTTCCTTAAAATGATAAATTCTTTGTGCATCAATAAATTTGCGTTTTTCAATATCAAAATCAATTCCTGCACGGTAGAATTCTTCAACCAGCAATGGGAAATCAAACTTGTTGGAGTTAAATCCCCCAAAATCACAATCTTTTAAAAAGGTATTTATTTCCGGGGCAAGCGTTTTGAAAATGGGTTTGTCGGCAATATCTGCATCGTAAATTCCATGCACTTCGCTGGCTCCTGCAGGAATTGGCATTTCGGGATTCACGCGGTAGGTGCGAATTTCTTCTTGCCCATCGGGATTAACCTTTAGCATGCAAATTTCAACAATTCTATCTGCTGTAACACTAATGCCAGTAGTTTCCAAATCGAAGACCACCAAGGGGCGTTTTAATTGAAGTTTCATTCTTTGTTTTTTAATAAATCTGGTCGCAATTTTTCAGTTCTTTCAATAGATTGTTCGAAGCGCCATTCGTCAATTAATTTGTGATTTCCGCTCAAAAGAACACCCGGAACTGTGAGGTCTTGGAATGTTTCAGGACGGGTATATAAAGGTGGGGCAAGCAAATTATCTTGAAATGAATCTGACAAAGCAGATTCTTCATTTCCAATTACGCCAGGAATAAGACGAACAATTGCATCTACAATTGCGCAAGCTGCAATTTCCCCTCCACTGAGTACAAAATCGCCCAGTGAAATTTCTTTGGTAACATAAATGTCGCGGATACGCTGGTCAATGCCCTTGTAATGTCCGCAAATAAAAATCAGATTATCAACCAAAGAAAGGCTATTGGCCATTTTTTGATCAAAAGTTTCACCATCGGGGGTGAGGTATATAATTTCGTTATAGGTGGTTTCTTTTTTGAGGGACTCGATGCATTGTGCAAGGGGTTCAGGCATTAGCACCATGCCGGCTCCTCCACCAAATGGACTGTCGTCTATTTGTTGGTATTTGCCTGTTCCAAATTCGTGTAGGTTATGGAAATTGATTTCCACAAGTCCTTTGTTCACAGCTCTTTTGGGTATGCTATTTGTAAGCGGGCTAATGAGTAAATCTGGTACGGCTGAAATGATATCAATCTTCATATTCTTCTGGATTTATAAGTCCTTCAGGAAGTGTCATTTTCAAAGTTCGTAAATCTTCGTTTAAATTGGTAATCCAATCTTCAATTAAAGGGATTAAAATTTCGCGATTTTCGCCAATAACCACGAGCATGGGATGTCCAGGGTATTCTTCAATTGCTTTGATATCGCCAATAAGGTGATCGAATTGGTCGTAAAGCACATATCCTTCTATACCATTTGGAGTAGGTGATTCGTGGTCAATATCGAAGGCAATGGCAATTTCTTTACCAACCAGGTCTAAGGCTTGGGTTTCAGAATCTACAAATTGCAGTTTCACAATTTGTTTTGTGATGTTGAGTGATTCAATAAGAAAGGGGACCCCTTTTTGGTCGATTATGACAAAAAGGTAATCCCCTTCATAGATTTCATCGTAGAACGATGAAACGATTGAAATATTTAAATTGCCTTTAAACCCGTGTTTGGAAACGATTTTCCCAACGATTGTGGTTTTGGGAGGCAACATCATACCGTGAATTATTCAGCGGCGGTTTCTTCGCTTGTAGCTTCTTCAGAAGAAGTTTCTTCGCTAGTTTCAGCAGCTTCAGCAACTACTTCTGTAGTTTCAGCAACTACTTCAGGAGCTTCCGCAACCACTTCTGCAGCTTCAGCAACTACTTCAGGCGCTTCAGCAACTACTTCAGGCGCTTCAGCAACTACTTCTGTAGTTTCAGCAACTTCTTCGGTAACTTCTGCTACTTCTTCAGCAACTTCTTCTACTACTGTGTTTTTCGCTACAATTTTCGCAGCGATGTTTTCTTTACGTTTGGTTTCTGCTTTCATCGCATCCGCTTTGTTCTGAGCAGCAGTACTTGCCAATCCAGATTTTTTAGCTTCAACTTTCGCATCTTTCTCACTCATCCACACTGCAAATTTCTTGTCAGCATCTTCTTGAGTAATTGCACCTTTGTTTACACCAACTTGTAAGTGTTTCTTGTAAGCGGCACCTTTGTACGAAAGAATCGCACGGGCGGTGTCAGTTGGTTGAGCTCCATTCAAAAGCCATTGAGCGGCTTTGTTAACGTCTAGGTCGATGGTTGCAGGATTGGTGATGGGGTTGTACGTACCGATTTTTTCGATAAAACGGCCATCCCTCGGAGCACGTGAGTCCGCCACCACAATGTGATAGAAAGCACGTTTTTTTCTTCCGTGTCTTTGCAATCTAATCTTTGTTGCCATAGTTTTTTTGTTTTAAATATCTTTAGTTAAAATCCCATTTCTCCAAAATGGGAGTGCAAAGATAGTGAATTATTTAATAAATAACAATTTGAATTTGAAATCAAATTTTAGTAATTTGCTTTTGATTTTCATATTTGCCAATTCTCTATCTTTGAAGAAACTTACTTTTTCAAAAAAAAAATAAATTTCACAAATATACCAAATTCTTGGTACTGTGTTTGAGAATTTCTGACTTATTATAGCACATTGAAGTTTTCTTACTTACTTTTTTTTAGACTCCTATGAACCAAACTATTACAAATTTAAATATTGTTATTTGCGACGACCATCATGTGGTTTTGGAAGGACTAAATCAAATTTTATCGAATGAAGAAGGACTTAAACCCAAAGGATTGTTTAATTCTGGTGCAAATTTAATTCAATTTCTTTCCGATAAAAAGAATGTGGTTGACGTTGTTATATTGGATGCACAACTTAAAAATGAATCGGGATTTGAAATTGCCAAAGAAATAAGGATACATGGAATGTTTAAAATCATCATGTTTTCTTCATTTGTGGATTCCTATCTAATTCTAAAGGCAAAGCATGCCGGCATAAATGCATGTATCTCTAAAGACATAGATTCACAACACTTAATTCAAATAATTAAAAATGAATCATTGTTGTTTTGTTCTTATCCCGAATTTGAAACTAATGAGGATACCATGAAATGCGAAGAACTAGTTTCGGCAATTGGATTACTTACAAAACGTGAACTTGAATTGATGCGAGAATTAGTTTCCGGTAATGTTTCTAAAGAGTTAGCTGATAAATTAAATATTAGTATTTATACCCTAGAAACGCATAAAAAGAATATTTTTCGCAAGTTAGAAATTAATTCTATCGGTGAATTGATTAATATTGCTCATAAATATCGCATAGTTGCTTAATTGTTCGTGCATTGAATATTAATCGTATAATAAGATACTTCACATTATTTGTATTATTTCTCTCTTTTAACTTTGGGTTTACTCAAATTGAGGGACAAAAATTAGTGCCCAAAAGTATTTATTGTACAAAAAATGGAATTTCAGTGCAGCAATATCTTGAAATTCAAAATGCAAATCAATTAAGTGCTAATAACTATAAAGGCAATGCAGATTGTGAGCGTTGGTTTGTATACGAAACTAGCATCCAACAGCTATCGCCATTAGTAATAGAATTACCTGATCCATTGGCAGATTTAATAGAAGCCTATGTGATATCCCCCAATAAGGAAATTTCCAAAATTACTGTTGCTGGTGATGAAATAAAATTGACAAATTTTTTCATTAAAACCCGCAATCCCATCGGGATATTTAAAGTGGCAATCCCGGGCAAATACACCATTATTGTGAAATATGTGCGAACTGGGAAATTACCGCATCTCATGGTTAAAATTTGGAGTCTTCCGCAATTTTTAGCATATAATTCAAGAGTTGAATACTTCTTTGGATTTTTATATGGTATCTTTTTTTTATACTTTGTAGTTGCGCTTTTTTGGGGAATTAAAAATAATTCAAAAATATTTTTAATATTCTCTTTATGGATATTAAGCAATATCTCCTTTTTTGTGCTTTCCTCGGGTCACTTGAAATTTTATTTGTATCCCAATACCCCGCATTTAAATAGTATTCTGAGAATGTATTTGATGTTTGTTTCTGGCTTTGCCTTGTGTGAGTTTTTGGTAAATTATTTACAAATTAAACCCCAAACGAAATGGATACGAAGAATTGTAACATTTGTATTATTATCGGCAACACTTTGCTTTATTTATTTATTAGTTAATCCTAATAATGGTATCGAAAAAACGCAAAACTTGGCTGTATCTATCGTTCAATTTACGTTTTTAATTCTGATTATTATCATTTGTTCAATTCCATTTATTCACTTTAAAGTTTATAAGAAGTTTTCTTATATGTATTTGGTTTTGATTTTTAATACAATCAATGCCATTGTATTTTTGATAATATCAACCCAAAATCAGGAAATCGATTATAACAGCACCATGTTCTGGCTCTTAATATTGCCAATGTTAGAAGTAACCGCAATAGCAGTAACGTTAACCGATAAGATTTTATCGTCCTTTAGAACTACCAATACCCTTTTAGAAAAGAATTTGAATTTGCAATTGAACGCAAACAACATACAAACA
>CANKVM010000106.1 GCA_947487175.1 Flavobacteriales bacterium
TCCATTGTGAAATCAGCGAATTGAATGGCTCAGCCGATGAATATGCGCAAAACAGCAAAATGACAAGTCCGGTTACCATTCCAGATGTGATCCCGGGCAATTTTAAAATAGAATTTAGAACCAACAATAATCCAACTGATAATACAATTACGTTGTTAGATGTTGATGGGAAAGTTGTATTTTATGATAGTTTTACCGCAGCCAATAAGCTTTTCACATATCCAAATAATTTGAATGGCTGTTATAAATTGATTGTGAAGGATTATGGATTAGATGGATTAAGCTGGTGGGCCAATACGGCACAAGGTACGGGTTTTGTTCGTTTTAGAAATGGAACATCCAATTCAATTATCAAAACGTTTAATGCCGATTTTGGAAGTATTATTGAATATAATTTCACCACGAATTATGCCTTGAATGTAACGCGTTTGGAATTCGGAAATTCAATTAATCTTTATCCCAATCCAGCTACAAACAAATTCAGTTTACAGGGTGATAATTTAGAAAACTCGAATATTGAAGTTTTTGATATGTTGGGACATAAAGTAGTTTCCAAAACAATTGTCATTGAACACAGCATTGACTTTATTACTGAAAATTGGAATGCAGGTTTGTATATGGTTGTGATTCGTAAAGGGAACTTAAAAACCACCAAGAAAGTTGTAGTTTATTAACTAGAACTATTTTCTGTAAAATATTTTACAGCCAAACGATTCTGTTGTTGGCATGCTCACGGGTTTATTAGCCAACAAATCATTTACAGCCATGGCAATGAAATTCTTCGCCAATTCAGGGCTTTCACCATTGTCGTCAATTGCGCCTTTGTATTTGATTACCCAGCGTTTTCCGTCCCTCCAAATCACAAAAGCCTGCGGTGTGTTTATTGCTCCAAAATTCTTTGCCACTTCTTGTGTTGCGTCTTGCAAATAGGGGAAATTGAAATTATTATCCTTCGATTTTTGCTGCATGAACTTGAAACTTTCTTCTTCATACAAAACTGAATCCATTGGGTTAATGGCCATAACCGGAACGCCTAACGGTGCAAATGTTTCTTGGAGTTTATTTATTCTTGAGGGATATAATTTCGCAAAAGGACAGTGGTTGCAGGTGAAAATCACGATGTAACCCTTTGCCTGTTCATTGTCTTTCAGTGAAATGTATTTGCCATCGATGTTTCTCAATGAAAAGTCATTGATGGTTTTAATGCCAATATCAAAGCTTGTAAAAAGTGCCCAGGAAATGAATCCCAGGCACATGAAAACACTCTTTTTGAACATTTATTGTTTGATGAATTTCTGAGTTGAAACAGATTTGGTATTTTTATCCATTACCTGTATGAAATAAGTGCCACTCGCCAAATTTGAAATGTCAATTGGTTGATCTATTTCAGGTTGAGGCAACATCATCACGGTTTTTCCAACAACATTGTTGATGGTAACGTAGTACGCCTCTATATTCTTACCCAATGCAATTTTCAAATTGTTATTGGTTGGATTTGGATAAACCGAAAATAAGAACGGTTGATTTAGCGCTTTGTTTAGTCCATTTGTGCCAGTAACCACAAATTGGCCCATCATTCCTCCGTCTTCGTGGTTTGCAAAATGGCAGTGATACATGAATGGATGGGTTTCGTCGGCATAATCAACAAAACGAGCTACAAAGCTCACAGATTCGTTTTTTGAAATAAAGAAATTGTCTTTCCAACTTGCTTCGTATGCACCAATTGCGCCGGTACTTCTCGATACTAACTTGAATTGAACATCGTGAATGTGAAAATTATGGCCAAAAACGTTGTTGTTTTTTACTGTCCATTTTTCAGTTGTTCCGGTAGTAACAACATGATTGATTGTAGTTAAATTAAAAGGTTTGTTGTCTAAGTCAAAAGGAATACCTGAGCCAGGATTACCATTTGTAATGTTTACAGTTCTAGAAACTGTTGCATCTGCAGCGGTTAAATAAGTATTGGTTCTAAGTGCTGTTGGAATGGTCGTTATTGGTTTTGCTGTTGTATTGCCAATTGTTAAATGCAACACTGTAAAAGTTTTATTATTTAACAAACTTCCAAATTCACCTCCAGTACCAGGTTCGCCACCAGGGAAACTTTGCGATTGCCCCGAATTAAAAGCGTTCAAATCAATTGTTTTACCAACTGCATCATTGCTGCAATCAACCAAAATTTCGTAACGATCACCAACATGAATTGGCAAACGGGTTAACGCAATAGGTTTGTCAAACAAACCACCGCCGCTACTAATCACATAAAATGTTCTGTTGTCGCTGAAACCCAAATTATAACTTCTTTCCATTTCGGCATTGAGTATGCGCAAGCGCACCATTTGTTTAGGAATGGTAAATTCGGCATTGGTTGTTCCATTGGTAAACATATAATCACCATACGCGGTGTTCTTGAATACAAACTGATTGCTTGTTGTATATCTTCTGCTTGTTAAAACCACCGGAATATCATCAACACCATACGTTCTTGGCAATGCCAATGCGCTTTCAACTGCATCTCGCACAATGATCAAACCGCCTAAGCCTTTGGTCATTTGTTCTTGTGTCATTTCATGCAAATGCGGATGATACCAATATGTAGCAGCATCGTTTTTTACTTTCCAATAAGGACGCCATACTGTATTTGGAGGGATCACCTGATGTGGTCCACCATCCATCACTGCAGGCAAATGAAATCCATGCCAATGTACTGTAGTTGAATCGTTTAATTTGTTCAAAATGCTCATATGGACCGTATCGCCTTGATTGAAGATAAGGGTAGGTCCCCAAAAATTCGAATTGACACCCGCGGTAATGGTAGTTTGCCCTGTTTTAAATTGGGTAAACGTATCTTTTAATACCAAGTTGAACGTTTTGCCAGACATTGTATCAGGAATACGCAGTTTATTATATTGAGCTTGGCTATGGGTGATTGTTAAAAACAATCCTACCAAAATTGAGGTTTGAAGTTTATTCATGGTTATGCTTTAAAGGAATATTTGATTCCTTTTTGTTTGACGACAAAAATCTATTATTCTTGCTCAATTATCTAATTATTTTAATTCCATTTTTAGTTGATTGAATTTCTATATTTTGGCTTTTGAAAATTTCATCCTCGTCTGACTCTTCTTCCTTTTGCTCTAGCATGTTTTCACAACTTTTGTCAAGTTTCACTTTAACTCCTACGGGTAAATTAATTAGAATGTCTAATTGTTGGTTTCTCCAAGGTTGATTGCCCAAACTGAAATAATGATCCAATAGTATGTGGTTGCTGTCAATTTTAAAGTTGTATTTGATTGCAGCTGCATGTGCCAAAGCTGAATTGTTACTGCCACGGCTTTTCTTAATCAACGTAATAAAAGGCTTGTTTTCTGATGTTGTAACAAATTTCAAATCAATGCCATTGCTCAATCTGTTTTTCATTAAATAGCCGAGATTGTTTCCATTGATGGTTATTTTTTCATCATGAATTTCATCCGAATTCTCCACTTTCATGTGGAAGCTAGAACTGAACTCCGGATTGGTTGATTGAATATATAAGATTGAATCTGCTTTTATTTCATTGCATTCAATGGTGTGATTTACTTCATTTTGGTTGCTGAATTCCTTTCCAATTAAAATTGACAGATAGAACATATAGATTACAGAAGTAAACCATGTTAGGTTCAATATCCATCTTAATGGAGCCATCATTCTTTTTCCGTTAAGCACAATTCTGAAAAGATTGTAAACCAAATGTATCAAAGGAATACAAATTAGAACCAAGGTTGCAGAAATTGGCCAAACAATATTTTGAAGTCCTAAAAAGAAATAATGTTGTAAATTTTCAGCCATAAATGCGATTGCCCCCGCTGAAAAAATTGCCGTGAAAAGAACAGGAATAAATCCAAAGAACAATCCAATAAGAATTATTCCCGCAATGATTTTTACAATGGGAGATGCATAAAACCTCGATTTTAGAGATTGCTTGAAATTCAACATATTCTGTTTGGCTGAATTTGCAGCAGAATTAGAAAATGCATTTTTTATGTTTGAATTTACCACTCGGCCTAAATTGTCGAGGTTCACGGGCTCACCTTTCATCTGTAATTTCTCAGCAGGCGTGAGTGCTTCGGGTAGGAGCAATACCAAAATCAAGTAAACCAAAAACAAAGTTCCCAATGATCCCAAAAACAAAAAACACACTATAATCCTGATGAGATTGCTGTTTAATCCCAAATAGGCACCAATACCACCGCAAACACCATAGATTACTTTGTCATCGGGATTTCGATACAACTTGCTTTTATAGTATTTGTTTGATTCATTGTTTGGTGCATTGGTAACAGGTTCTTCAACCTCAATTTCATCGATGTGGCCAACTTGTGCAATGACCTCATTTACTTGGGTTTCTAAAATAGCAGAAATGCCAGATTTTAAATAATGATCAAACAATTCAGCAATTCTATTTTCAATGTCGGTATAGGTTTCTGTATCGTTAATTTTTAAACGCAATGCATCTAAATACTGACTTAACTTTTCATACGCTTGTTCATCAATTGGAAATATAAATCCATGGATGTTTGCCGAAATAATTTTATTCATGAGTTTGGGTGTTTGGGTTAATTTGTGAAATGGTGTGAACTGCAAAACTTAAATCGTTCCAAGTTTTTTGTAACGACAATAAAAAAGTAGTCCCCTTGTCGGTGAGCTCAAAATATTTGCGTGGTGGACCAGATTTTGATTCCTCCCATTTGTATTGCAAGATTTCTGCATTTTTCAAACGGGTAAGAAGGGGATAAAGCGTTCCTTCTACCACAATGATTTTTGCATTTTTGAGGGACTCAAGGATGTCGGACGAATAGCATGGGCCATTGGAAATAATCTGTAAAATACAGTATTCCAAAATGCCTTTTCTCATTTGCGACTGGGTGTTTTCCAATTCCATACTGCAAATATAGTTTATTTAAATAGTACTATGCAATGCAAAGTACTATAAATTTCATCAAATTCGATAAAGTGATGTTTTTTTGCCACGATTCTTGCTTTTGTTTGTATATTTCCGAAGTGAAAAACATTCCAATCTTATTTTTCTTTGTTGTTGCTGCTGAATTGTTTGGGCAAACAAAAACAGAATCAAATGCATTAAAAGTAATTGCTACCTCGAAATTGTCAGGGAGCAAGGTATCTACTTTTACGTTAGAACAGAAAAGCACGCAACCTATAGAATCTGAAATTTCCGTGTTTGTAAATCCTTCAGCAAAGTTTCAGACCATGCTTGGCTTTGGCGCTGCCATTACCGACGCCAGTGCCGAAGTATACGCGAAAATGAGTCCCTCAATACAAAAAAAGTTAATGACCATGTTCTTTCACAAAGATTCAGGATTGGCTTACAATATCATTCGAACCAACATGAACAGTTGCGATTTTTCAAGTTATTCATACACTTACATCAAAGAAGGCGACGCCAGTTTATCTACGTTTGATATTGCGCAAGACAGAAAATTCAAGATGCCTATGATATCAGATGCATTGAAAATGAGCGGTTCCAATACGAAAATTTACATTTCGCCATGGAGTCCGCCAGCGTTTATGAAGTTGAATAAAAGCGTTTTACACGGTGGAAGCTTGTTGCATGAATATTATCCTGCTTGGGCCAATTATTTTGTGAAGTTTATTCAGGCTTATGAAAAATCTGGAATACCAATTTGGGGACTAACCATTCAAAACGAACCCATGGCCACGCAAATTTGGGAATCGTGCATTTATACCGCTGAGGAAGAGCGCGACTTTCTTAAATACCACTTAGGTCCAACTTTGGCAAAAAATGGATTGGGAAATAAGAAAATTATTGTGTGGGACCATAACCGCGATTTGATTTATCACCGTGCAAATACAATTTTAAGCGACAAAGTTGCTGCGAAATATGTGTGGGGAATAGGGTATCATTGGTACGAAACTTGGACAGGTGCTGATCCATTGCATGCCAACTTGGGATTGACTCAATCGACCTATCCCGATAAAAATATTTTATTCACTGAGGGATGTAAGGAGCAGTTCAACGCACAAAATATTGGGGATTGGGCAATCGGTGAAAAATACGCCAAAAACATGATCAACGATTTTAACAATGGGGTTGTGGGATGGACAGATTGGAATATCTTTTTGGATGAAAAAGGGGGCCCCAATCATGTTGGCAATTACTGTTTTGCCCCGGTTCATTTGAACACCCAAAAACCAATGTCTGATTCGTCTATCATCATTACAAATGCGTTTCATTATATGGGGCATTTTTCGAAATATGTTCAAGCTGGCGCTAAGCGAATTGCCTGTGCGCCAAGCAGAACAACGCTTCAAACGGTGGCATTTGAAAACCCAAACAAACAAGTTGTGATTGTGGTTTTAAATACTTCTGAATCTCCAATTAAATACAAACTGTATTTAAATAATAAAATGCAGGAAATTTCAATTGAATCGCACAGCATTCAAACCATATTGAAATAAATTTTATATTTGCTTTATGAATAAGTATGTTTCTTCGGTAATGGTTGCAGTGGGTAGTTTCTTTTTGTTGGGATTTGTTGCAGAAAACAACACTTTAAACACAAAGTATGTAGGGACATACAAAGGAGTTCAACCTGCATATAAATTGAATGGGGTAGATATGCCTTCCTCTGAGTTTAGTTTTGCCATTTCGGTTACCAATAACAGTGTGAATGTTGCACAAACCATCATTGATCCTTCTGCTGAAGCCAATGCTGAACCTGAGATAATTCGGTACAAAGGAACCTACAAATTGGCCCACGATGGGGAATCTTATAAATTACTTTGTTCGGTTTTGGAATTGCCAAAGAAGTTGTCAAATCCAACTTACTTGCTAAAAGTAAGCAAAACCACATTTTCAGGTACATGCACGCCTTCTCGCGAGGGTGAGCCAGCTTTTAATATTCTAAAAGCAGGATACATCAAAAAAGTAGGCGTTCCTGAAAAGGTTGCTGCCGATTGTTCTGGCTTAGAGCCTGAATTGGAAGAGTTTGAACGTGATAGATACTCGAAGTTCACT
>CANKVM010000107.1 GCA_947487175.1 Flavobacteriales bacterium
AGAGGAAAATCGGCTTTTCTAACCGCCATGTTTACTTCTTCAGTAATACTTTGACTTCTTGAATCTAAACTCGCCAAATAACTGCTTGCCCTTCCTTCAATTTCAAACGATATAACAACATCATCACTTACAACAACTGGCCTTACATTTAAATTGTGAGGCGCAATTGGGGTAATAACGAAGCTATCACTCTTAGGGAAAATAATTGGTCCCCCACAACTTAAAGAATAACCTGTGGAACCTGTAGGAGTAGAAACAATAAGGCCGTCACTCCAATAGCTATTCAAAAATTCACCATTTAAGTAAGCATGAACAACAATCATACTTGAGGTTTCTTTTTTGTGAATTACAAAATCATTTAAGCCATAATTAAAATCAAATATCTTTTGATTCGACTCAAGATTGAGTAACGATCTCGGTTCAAGAATATAATTTCCTTTTTCTAATTCATCAATTGCAAATTCCAATTCATCGGTAGCAATACCCGCTAAAAAACCCAATCTTCCCGTATTAATAGAAAGTACTGGAATTCTACTGTCACGAACAAGTTGAAGCGTATCTAAAATTGTGCCGTCGCCTCCCACACTTATTAGCACATCTAACCCAACATTGTCTTTATCAAAATAATCAAAAATATGAGGGACAATGGTCGCGGAAACCTGCATATAAATAAAATCTTCCAATGACGGAGGGCAAAAAATTTGATATCCCCTATTATGGAGGGACAATATTAAACTTGCCAAAGCATCTCTATGCTTGGGATCTCTTACCGATTTAGCGTAAACACCAATTCTCATAATTTATATGGCATGTCTGAATGAAATATTAAACACCCAACCACCTATATTGTTTTTGGACACGTCAAATCTAGTCAATATATCATAATATGCCAACATATCTATACCGAAACCAACACATCTCAACATTTGATAATTTAAAACATTGTTACCCCCTGTGTAAAATGCATTTGGTTCAATTATTTTACCCAAATCTGAATACAAACTTAACCAAATACTTAATGGCATTTTATTGTAGTTTTCTGTTATTCCAATCTTTTTTAAATCAACTTTACCTAAAAATAATGCTTTTCTAAAAGCAATTTTTGCCATTAAAGAGCCTCTTCCATCAACAACATATGATTCAAAACCTCTCACATAATCTTGATTATACCCAAGCTGCCTCGAATTTAAGTAAGTTAAATCACCAAACTTATATTGTAAATAAAACAAAGTCGCAACATGATGATGGTTGTCAATATTTAGAAAATTTCTCCATCTAAAAGAAACAGCCTCAACCCAGTTAAATTTCTCATAACCCTGATTTGTTAGCGAAAAATTAAACTTCATTTCATTACCCTTGGTTGGATAATGCCTTTGGTTACGTGTATCATGAGTCAAATTCAAATACCCAGTTTGCGCTAATTGTTTATTTCCAAACACAAAAAAAGTTGGATTTACAAAACTTGCCTGTTTACTTATTTCATGGTAATTCAAAGAATAGCCCAATTCCAAACTATTTTGATAATTGATTTTTCGAAATGCACTTAAATCAACATTTGTAATTCGTTGGGCATAATCTGGTTCTAAATCAAATAATTTAATTCTATTATTTTCGGTAGAAAGCCATATTTCATGACTCTGACTATAAGAGGATTTAAACTTACCACCCCAACCATTGCTATATTTAGAACTTGGGAGTTCATAACTCAAACCGTATACTTGATTATAGCCACCAACCAATGTGAGCATTAATGTGTGATTTAATCCAAACAAATTAAAAAAAGCAAAATCACCACCAAAATACAATCTACTTAATTGTTTCGTTTTGGCCCAGTTGTAAAAATTCCTATCCGCAAATCCACCAGACGGATAAAACCAATAATAAAATTCCTCAACTACTGAAATAAACAAGGTATCATGAACCTGTTTGCATTCAACTTCATTAAATAAACTCAAACTACTAATGCGCAACTCCCATCGTTCAATGAGTGAATCAGAAATAAATAGTTTTCTTCCCGGTTCAAAATTTATTTCTCTGAAAATTGTTTTTTCTTTAGTCCTAACGAGTCCCTTAATTGTAACAACACTTATGGAATCTAAAGTATTTTTTAAATGAGATTGCTCAAAATTTCCCTTTATTTGAGGGATGTGATAGAATAGGCAAAAAAGAAGAATTAAACAGATTCTCAAATCAAATTTCTTTCATACGTTTTAAATGAAAAATCAAATTGGTGTTGATCATCTTTATTGTGGTCTTCAACAAAACTACAAATGTATTCTGGATAATTAACTGGAGGAAAAAAAGTATCGGCATTTTCAAAATTCCCATCAACATGTGTTAGGTATATTTTATTGGCAAATTCCAAGGCTTGTTCATAAATCTGGGCGCCTCCAATTATCATAATCTCTTCGCTTTCCGTTTGTTTAGCAATCTCAAAAGCTTGGTCCCATGATTTTACCAAAACAAATCCTTCAGCTACCTCAATTAACTGCCTACTCAAAACTATATTCAAACGATTTTTTAGCGGTTTGCCTAGGCTTTCCATCGTTTTACGACCCATGATTACCGGTTTCCCCTTTGTTTTTGCAATAAACCATTTAAAATCTATTGGCAAATGCCAAAGGAGTTGGTTATTTGCACCCAATTCATTGTTCGAACCTATTGCAGCAATAATAGAAATTTGCATTTGTACTGCGAATTTAAGATTATTTGAAGTGAATATCAATGAAATGATTTTTACCACAAATGAAAAAGCCCTTGAAATTCAAGTGCTTTTTCAGAATAAGGTTTTATTTTATTTAAATATTGTACCCTGTTAAATTAATTTCCGTTTGTTCTTGGTAATCAGAATCCGTATTGATACTCCATAAATTCTGATCCCTTCCTGTTTCAATTTGACGCGCAATCAATATCCCCATCAAAATTGAATGGTCCTGATTGTTGTATTTGAATGAACCATAACGTCCAATTGGATATAAATTCTTAAATCCCTTCAAATAATCGACTACAGGCTGTAAGTTTTCCATATATCCAGTTTCGTAAACCGGATAGCATTTAGGAATTCTCATCACTGAGGTATTCAAAATATTAGACGAAGTCTGAATCAAATTTAATGTTCTAATTTCTTTTGCTGCCAATTCAGCCAACTGCTCATCAGAATAACCCCAAAGTTCTTCATGATCGAAGCTCCAAAATTCCATGCACAAAATGGTAGTATCTTTTTCCTTATTTATAGAAGGACACCAATTTCTAAAGTTGGTAATTCTACCATGTTTTACTTCTGGCGAATGTACATAAATCCAATTATCTGGAAACAATTGATTGCTATCAACTTCTAAGTAAACCAAAGTAGTATTCCTAAAATATAACTTTTTTGACAGATTCAAAATATTCTGATCAATAACCGACATTCCTTGTAGCAATAAAGTTAGCGGCATTGTAGATATGATGATATCGGCAGTGTACACAATCCCATTTTCATCTGTAAGCGACTTAACAGTTTTATCTACAACTTCTATTTCTTTGATTTTTTTATTGAATAATATCTCACCACCTTTATCAATAATAGATCTCGCCATTTTTTCATAAACTTCACCGGTTCCATGTTTTGGATAGGCAAATTGATCTACTAATGTTTTATGCTTATTCCCTTTATTTCCAAAAATTGCAGCTTTTACTGCTTCGTACAAAGACAATTTCTTGATTCGTTGTGCCGCCCAATCAGAATCAATTTGATCACAGCTAATTCCCCAAAGTTTTTCAGAATATGTTTTAAAAAACATTTGAAATAATTTCTTACCAAATTTATCTGTAACCCAATCTTCAAAAGTATCGAGATTTTTTTTACCAAAAACTCGTTGAAATGCATAGCTCCATAAGATCTGAATAATCTCAAGAGGAGACAAATTTTTGAGAACATTCCCTAATTTTAAGGGATAATCAAAAAACTTATTCTTGTAATAAATTCTTGTCAATCTATTGACTAAGGTATAATCATCTTCAACAACTTCATGAAAAAGATCATTTACAATTTTATCGCTTGAAAAAAATCTATGTGGGCCACAATCAACAATTTGCCCAAAGAGTTCAAAGCTCTTCGCCATACCTCCAACAGAACCGGTAGATTCAATTACAGTAACTTTATTTCCTTTTTTAGTTAATTCATAGGCCGCAGTTAATCCTGCAGGACCCGCACCTATGATAATGACCGATTTTTTATCTGACATCTAATAGTTACAAATTAAACCATCAATGACCAAAGTACCATAAATGGCGATTTTTTTATTTCAACATTTTATGGCATTTCAACTAAACCACATCAAATCCTTCAAAATCAATTTCTTCAAGCATTAGATTCCCGTTTTTGCCACTAAAGTCGCTTTATTGCACTATCTTTGCGGAATGAGTCGTATTGTTGCCATTGTTGGACGCCCAAATGTAGGAAAAAGCACATTATTTAATCGCCTTACGGGAGAGCGAAAAGCCATTGTTGATGATTTTAGTGGTGTTACACGTGACCGCCATTATGGCCGTAGCGATTGGAACGGTATAGACTTTACTGTTATTGACACTGGCGGATTTGTGCCATTGTCGTCTGACGTTTTTGAAGCCGCAATTCGCGATCAAGTACATATTGCAATTTCTGAAGCCTCAGTAATCATTTTTGTGGTTGATGTGCAAACGGATGTGAATCCAATGGATGAAGAGTTTGCAAAAATCTTACGCAGAAGTAAAAAACCCGTATTGCTTTGTGTAAACAAAGTAGACAACGATAGATTGAGATTAGAATCATCTGTCTTTTATTCTTTAGGATTTGATACCTTGTATGAAGTTTCTTCAGCAAATGGATCAGGCACAGGCGAATTGCTAGATTCTGTAGCTGAACATCTTAAAAGCGAACAACCATTAAGCGATCACGAATTAGGATTACCTAGAATTGCTATTGTTGGTAGACCAAACGTAGGTAAAAGCAGTTTGATCAATGCGCTTATTGGAGTTGATAGAAATATCGTAACTGAAATTGCAGGTACAACAAGAGATAGTATTGACACTGTCTACAATGCATATGGCAAAGAAGTAATTCTTGTTGATACCGCCGGTATTCGTAGAAAAAGTAAAGTTAGCGAAAATATTGAATTCTACTCTGTGATGCGTTCTTTAAGAGCACTCGAAAATTCAGACGTAGTGGTTTTGGTTCTCGACGCAACATTAGGTTTGGAATCACAAGATCAGAATTTATTTTGGATGGCACATCGCCTTGGAAAAGGAGTTGTTATTCTTGTAAATAAATGGGATTTGGTTGAGAAAGAAACCAATACGCATCTTGAATTCACAGCGCACATTCAAAGCCAAATTGCTCCTTTCGTAGACGTTCCAATTTTGTATATTTCTGCTGTAACAAAACAGAGGTTATTCCAAACAATGGAAACAATTTTGAATGTCCATACCAACTTAACTCAAAAAATTCCTACAAGAAAATTGAACGATTATCTTCTACCTATTATGGAAAACACACCTCCACCAAGTAGAAAAGGTAAATTTGTTAAAATTAAGTATGTTACACAATTACCAAGTAAAAGACTTGCCTTCGCGCTATTCTGTAACTTACCACAATATGTAGCTGAAAGTTATACGCGTTTCATTGAAAATAAAATGAGAGAAGAATTTCCACTTACAGGAATTCCAATCAGCTTATTTTACAGAAAAAAATAATTTTGAGGGACAGGTTAAGTTTAAAATTACTTAACAGCTTAGTATGACAAAAGACATTCGAGAACTAGATATAACCGAGTTGTCCGAAGAGTTAAAAACTTTGGGGCAACCATCATTTCGTGCCAAACAAATTTGGCAATGGCTTTGGCAAAAAGGTGCCAGGAGTTTTGACGAAATGACAAATCTATCTAAAGATTTAAGGTCGGTACTATCAGAAAATTTCACGTTTCATAAAACAGAAATTATCACCTCACAATATTCAGTTGATGGAACCATTAAAGTTGTTTTTGAATTACACGACGGTAATAAAATTGAAGGAGTATTGATTCCCTCAATGTCAAGAACAACCGCTTGTGTAAGTAGCCAAGTGGGTTGCAGTTTAGATTGTAAATTTTGTGCAACTGGATATTTAAAAAGAAGCAGGAATTTAACCGCCGCTGAAATTTTTGATCAGGTTTGGCAAATTAATGAACTCGCTGAAAAGCATCATGGAAAACGATTAGACAACATTGTTTACATGGGAATGGGCGAACCCTTACTCAATTATGCAAATGTTTTAAGAAGTGTCAACATTATTACAAGTGCTGAAGGATTGGGAATGTCGCCAACCCGATTAACACTCTCAACCGCAGGTATAGCAAAAATGATTGTAAAACTTGCAGATGACGGTGTACGAACCAATTTGGCATTAAGTTTACACTCCGCAAACAATGCAAAACGCAGTGCCATAATGCCCATCAACGATTCTAATAACTTAGAAATGTTGGCTGAATCATTGGCCTATTGGTATGATAAAACTGGCAACAGACCAACTTTAGAATATACAGTAATAGCCGGAGTAAATGATGGCGTTGAGGAAGAAAAAGAATTGGCAACTTTTGCAAGGAAATTTCCTTCAAAAATCAACCTAATAGAATATAATCCAATTACATTAGCAGATTACCAACCAACAAGTCGGTTAGACGCATTTGCAGATAGTTTA
>CANKVM010000108.1 GCA_947487175.1 Flavobacteriales bacterium
TATTTTGTTGCGCTATCCATTTGTTTAATACCTCAATAATGTTTTGTGGGGTATTGAAAGGGATCATCAAACGGAATTCAGCGAAATCACAAAAACTAAGATATTGGGCATGTAAAATCAATTTCGAAGCCAAATCATCCGCCAAAAGCTCATTTTCTCTAAGGAGAAGATAATCTTTTTTTAATGTTTGGCCTATGATTTTCATGTGTATCTATACTAATGTCGCAATTTAAATGCATTTCCCTTTGAGTTGCTAATGACATTGTTGTATTCCATCACTAATTTAGTGAATTGTGGTTTCTAATGAGTGAAAGGATATTGGTTTAGCAGAATTTTGCAAATAATTGATATTTCTTTCAATATCGCTGATGGGGTATTCCCCCAAGATCAAAAAAAAATGAGGGTTTGAGAATTTATAGATGAGCGATACAAAGAATAAAATATGACAAATAAATACAAATTTAATATGTCGTTTTTTTTATGGTGTTGTTTCTATGCTGATACTCCCCTAATTTCGCATCAACAAATAACATCATCCATGAGGATAATAACTACATTTATTGCATTCGTTTTATTGTCGTACGGCAATGCCCAAACTGCTTTGGAAGTGGGTAATACTTCAGACTTGAAAAAAGCCTTAGACCGCTCTAGTAAAGCGATTGAAGAGGTTAATGCGCTTAAGTCGGAATTACGAGAAGTTCAAAATATGAACGTGGGATTGACAGCTAATATACAAAGTATTGAATCCAAAGCCGCTGCCGAGATTGCTAAATCTCAAGAATTGCAAGCTCAGAATGAGCGCGCAATGAATCTGGCCTTAGACGAATTTACGAAGAAATTTGAAGCGCAAAATAAGACTGTTGAAGGCGTTCAGGCTTCATTGGACGAAAAATTCAATAAACAATTGTTGTTCTTTGTTTTAGGTTTGGTGTTATTTGTGATTATTGCCACAATCATGACCAAATCAGCTACGAAAAGAGGATTGAACCAAGCAAAGGCCAATTGGAACGAATTTCAGGAGCATTTATTAAAAAAATAACAAAACATGAGTAATACACAAAAAGCACAAAAGGGCAAACTCGATGCAGTAACCTTTGTTTATGGAGTCGGTGCAGCCATCGTGTTGGTTGGTGCGATGTTTAAATTTTTGGGTTGGAACTATGCCAACGAGATGTTTATCATCGGTCTAACGGTAGAGGCAATCGTATTTTTAATTTCGGCATTTGAGCGAAAAGTTGTCGAAAAAGAATATCAGTGGGAACAAGTATTTCCTCAATTAGAAGGTCAAAATGAGAACTCTGGTGTTGACACAACTGGTTATCATTCCGCAATGCAGCAATTCAGTCAGACACTTTCTCAGTTGAATGTAGGTCTTAAAGAGATGACATCTGCGGTGAATGACATCAAATCAGAAATGCGTACTAATGCTGATCAATCGAATCAAATGAAACAGTCAATGTCTGAGTTCAATAGTTTGATGACCAATTACAACGAAAACCTCAAGAAAATTAACGATCAATACAATCAGTTTTTGAATAAGTAATATCCTTCATGGGAAAACTGACCGTAAAAATCTCGAAATCAAAGAACATTTCATTCATGAGATTGTCTTTGTTTTACTTGATTTTCATTGTACAAATCTTCTTCACTTCCCCGGGAATGTATGTGTTACAGTATCCGGATGTTCAGAAGTCACAGGCGATGGTGAACGAACGTTTACTATCTGAATTGAATGTATTTAAACCAAAGGTCCCGAACCATGTGGAGCTTAAAAATGTAACGCTCAAGTGTCTTGCTTCTATTGATAAGGTGAAAAAAGCCTACTATGATTATGAAAAAGAGGCCCGTATCTCGGGTGATCGATTAAGAGAAAATAAGTTTTCAGAACAGCAAATTCGAAATGGGAAGTTGGGCCCAGTGGTTGTCCAGATTTTGGATGATTTTTTAAAATCTTATAATTCAGTAGGTAATAAGAATTTAAAGTCCGATTTCGTTTCTTTGAAAGATTCCAAGGGTCTTGATTTTGATGCATTGTATTATTTCTTCAAAGGCACACCCAATGGTGTAATACCTTCAGTTCTAGAGCATTTCAAAACGGTTATGTTATATAATTCAATTTTAGCAATGAAGAAGAAAGAATCGGAACTGCCTAAATTTGAGATTTTAACTTTGGATGAAACTGATTTTATTCAAAAGTTCAAGAAGAACCTTATACTGGGTGAGCCCCTTGATTTGCTTATAAGACCTAAAGAAAGAGGTAAAAGACCAATCGTTAAAATTAATGGAAGTCCGATAAAAGTTGATTCATTGGTCTCTTCGGATTTTAAAATGTACTATTTGCCCCCTGCTGTGGGAGATTATGCGTTGGAAGTAATTTCAAATGATAAAAGATTGTTCGCTTCTTTTAAGGTTGTTCCACCGTCGTTTAGATTTATTAATTCGGCAAGCTCGGTGTCAGGTTTTGTAGGTGAACCAATGTATGTTACATTAGATAGCGCTTATGTCCCCCGCGGTCGAAATATTGTTTTTAGCTCTAAAGTGGCCAAGGTTGAACGTAAAGGATGGAAGTTGGTGATTTTACCGGAGCGTGAGGGGATTTTCAATATTCAAATGTTTGATAACGGAAAGTTCATTGATGAGTCTGAATTTGTGGCAACACTTAAGCCTCAAGAAGAAGTTGTTTTGATGGATATTGGTGGTAATTCTGTTGATTTAAGCCAAGCGAATAAATTAGAATCTAATAATGCTTTTTGGCAAGTAGTAGATTTTGATATGAGTATTACTTATCCTAATGGTACTTCGAAAAAAACTCACAGTTCAACTAGATTCTTAAGAAATGATCTAAGAGAACTTGAAGCATCTGCGCCTGTTGGAAGTGTGATGATTTTTGATAACATACGTTTGGTAGGTCAAAACGATGGTTTGGTCAATAAAGGTAGGCCCGTGATAATTGTTAAATAAGATGGGAAATTTTGTTACAGTAAAAAAAGCCAAGGTTCTACGTTTTCAGTTGATTAGTGTAATGTACTTGTTGTTCATTTCTCTGTCAATATTGCAGATTCCCATTGAGTGGTTAAGGGTTAATATTAACATGGCTAACTACATGGACAATGCCACTTCAGTTGATATGGATAAACAACAGATTTTAGCTGTATACAATGAAATTGAAAAATTGGAAAAGGAATTCTACAAAGAGGTAGGATACGATATTGTACAGAAGATTTACAAGGATCCGGATAGTTACAGTGGAACAGATTTATTTTTCATACGATTAAAAAAAGGATATTCTTTGTTTGATAAATTGGTTGAATTAAAAAAATATCATTTATCACTTCCAGATAAGAATCCTAAGAAAGCTGAGTTTAAGAAGTTATTTGAGAACGACTTAAAGAATGGGTTAGAATCAGAAAAGGCTACTCTTTGGGTAGAATGGAAGTTCAAACATGTTCCTGCAGGAGTAGTTGTCACTTGGTTAGCCGATTTGAAATTAAGAATGAAACTCCTAAATGGTGGAATCATTTTAAAGGAGGAACAAAACGAGGACTATTTGGTGTTAATGGCATACAATATGGAGGCGGTGAGGCCTGGTGATACAGTTAGAATTGTTGTTTTTAATCATGAGGAGATGAAAGTGAGCGCTACTGAAAATGATAAAGTTTTTGACATCGCTGATTGGCATGGAGATACATTGTTTTTTGTACCTAAATATGTTGGCGTTTATAATTTGAGTTTCAAAAAGAATGGTGCGGAGGAGACGTTGAAGGTTAATTCAATCGCAAAGACATTCGAACGTGAAAAAGACAATAAATTCAACATCTTTTACGAAGGGAAATCGGCGGAGTTACATTATGTGAACCTTTTGAATCCGGGGAGTATAGTTTGCGATTGTGACCCGGGAATTGCTTTAAACAGAAGTACGAATAAAGTAACCTTCACACCAGGGAAGTCGGGTTGGTGTAGTTTTTTGATAAACAATTCTGAAGGACGTGTTTTATTGAGAGATTCCATTTATGTACAAAAAATTCCTGAGCCTTTTCTATTTGCTGAGGGGAGCAGTGGAGGTGTAATGTCTCGTTCCAGGTTGAAATCCGATGGTGTAGTAAATGTTTATGGCACTCATCCTGATTTGCAGAAATTTAATTTTAAGTTGACAAATTTAAAATATCGCTTAGTTGGGGCGAGTGTAGATGTGTTACTTAGTGCAAGTAATAAAATTACATTGAATTCTGAAGAAATTGACAAAGTGAAATACATAATAATTCAAGGAGCGGATATAAATGCAGGGTCAAAGAGCTTTGTGTTTGAGAAGCCTTTAGTAATCCAAATTAAATAATCAATAATGAGAAATATATTTCATGCCTTTTCATCTATTTTAGCTTTGATGTCATTTTCTATGCTTCATGCTCAGTCTAATGAAGTGGTGATTTCTGGTACCCGCGTGGTAGACTCTTCGGAAACATTTAGTTTGAAGCCAGGTCAAACTTTGGTTTTTGAGGCAGGTGCGCGTTTGTTGGTATACGGTGGTCTAGACATAGTGGGTAAACAAGGTGAGCCAGTCAAATTAATATCAAGAAATCCAGAGAGCCCAGGCTTGGGGATAGTGATTTCCGATTTTAAATCTAAAAATCAGGATGTTGTCATAGAGAATGCTGAATTCTCCGGATTGGTTCAGGCTATTCGATTTGATCCATTTTGGTATCGCACTAATGTCAGAATTAACAAGGTTACATTTTCGAACTTAAATTCACTTGAACCCGTTATTTATGCAGGAACACCGTTGTTGGATCTGCGAGATAATAAAAATATCGATTTTCAATTGACTAATGCCCATTTTTTCAATAATACGGGCAATGTGATATTAGAGAAAGTAGGCTCCTTGGGTATTAAATATACTTTAAATAATTTGACATTTAATGATAATGCATTGACAGGCGAGGATGCCTCAATGGGGATACTTCATTTGGATTTTGCAAGATCATTGATTGTTGATCAGGTTTCTTTGGGGGATTTGACATTTGTAAACAATATGGCAGGAAACAAGACTGTAGGTTTATCTGTTAGTGGTGGCTCCGGTTTATCAACTAACATACCTTCTGGTAAAGTATTCTCAAATGCATCTGGATCGCAAGTTATTTTTGATAATCGTACAGATTCAAGGTTGCCTAAAATTGAAGCATCGGAGACTACGAGTATCAAAGAAAAAGGAGGAGATGAAGTATTTATTACTGGAGCCGTGCATAAATTTGGGCGTTTGGCCTTACAAGTTGTTGGTCAGCCCAGAATCATTGATTTACGCGATTCTTTTGGTCGATCCGTTTTTATCAATCAAAATATTGCGGGCGATAGTTTGGTTGCCACCTATTTAGAGGGTAATCCGGTAGCTTTGACTTTGCAAAATGGATTGAAATACAATTTGCCAAAGTTGACGGCGGCTCAATTGCCCCCGCCACTTTACCGTATAGTTGATACAGCTCTAATCAGTCCGGAATGGCCAGATACGACGCTTAAAGCGAAGGTCGGTTTTATGGTTATAATACCCATGTTTCATAATTTAAAGGATATTGTTAAATTGAAAACATGGGAATTTGGTTTTTGGGGCGGTGGATCAATTTATGGTGGAGGTGATATTGGCTACAAATACAAGCCGATTCCATCAACAATTGAAATTAGTGGCGGTGGATATGCTCAATACAATTTGACCAACGCATTTTCATTAAAGACCAATATTTATAGATCTACGATTTCTGTTCATAATCTTTGGGCTGCCGGTTTGTTGAGTTCTGGAAAAGTTCCAATGGTGACTGATACCGCGGGAAATAAATTCCAGCCCTACAAGAACACTTTCCCGATGATGTTTGTAACTCCTATAACAGTTTTGGATGTTGAAGGCTTGTGGCATATTGGTAAGTATAATTTGAAGCCTGGTCAAAAAAGTAAATTTGTAAATTCTATGGGTGTTAGTATGGGGGTATTTACATATACACCCTACAGAATCGCGTACCGTAATCAGTCTAGTAAAGAGTCTGATGCCGCGTATAAGGCACGTTTATGGGATGAAGAGCGTGTCAATCTGAGAGAATTGGGTTTAGAAGGACAGAATTTCTTAGAAAACAAGAAGCCCTATGGTAAGGTTTCCATGAATTTTGGCCTTTCTTGGCAATTAGCCTATATTAGGAATAGGTGGGCGTTTAAAGGTGAAGCAAAAGCTGTGTATACGCTCACTGATTATATTGATGATTATGGTCCTGGTCTATGGTATGGTGGTGATTATGACGCATGGTACCAAAGCGTGACAGAGAATCCTGCTTTTTCTCAAGATCCTACTATGTTTCGTGATGGTAGTTTGACATATCCGACGGCTAAATTCGCGAAGGTATCTGGTGGTACAAGACAAGACGTTTCAGCGATTTCTCCAAATGCCGCGCGTTCAACGAACGGACTTAATGATTGGTATTACCAAACGCATATTGGATTGTCTTATAGGTTAAGTAAGAAAGAAAAAAAATCTGAATTTGAATCTCTAAAAGTTAAGTAATTCAAAAAGTAATTAACGAATAATACTAAAAAGCCCGGCAATTGCCGGGCTTTTTTATTCCAACTTTTACAAACCGAATCCTTTGCCTAACTTTGCTAGGCAAATCAGCAAAAATTCAATGGCAATCGAAATAAAAGTACCGGCACCTGGAGAAT
>CANKVM010000109.1 GCA_947487175.1 Flavobacteriales bacterium
AAAGAACTTTATAAATGTCCCCTAAATTTTGCAACCTAGGTTTGTCTATTTCAATTTTGTTTCCCGTTCGTTTCCGTAAGGGGCTGCAAATATAACGCTTTGTTTTAAATTAACAAATCGTTTCTGAATTATTTCTTTAATGATATAGGTTAAACAGCCTTGTTAACCACGCTATTTGTTAACCATAAGCGCAATTAGGTACTCGAACAATATATTATCCCTCAAAATAAAAAATGGATTTAATTAATTCAACCCTCATTCCCACACCCTTGTTACCCCATATGCATCGAATAATACGTCTTTACTTAATATAGTATATTGCCTATTCAAAGCCTGGCAAATCAAAATCCTATCAAATGGGTCGCGGTGGTGAACGGGCAAATTGCTCAACATAATACTGTCGTAGGTTTCTATAGATAAAACATGCATACCACCACGTTCGCAGTAGTATAAGAGATCTGACCAAGAAACAGGAAGCTTGAGTTTACCCAAACTCATTTTCATAGACATTTCCAAAAATGAAGCTTGACTGATAAATATTACATTGTCCTTTTCATCCAATATTTGCTTTGCTTTAATCGGCAATTGATTTGAATTCGACAGGTACCATAAAAGGGTATGGGTATCTATTAAATAATTCATTGCATATACTCTTGAAACATTTCCAATGGCTCATCGAAATCGTCAGACATCCACAATCCAGCTGGCATAATACCCGAAACAGAACTTTTGGATGCCAATTTGTCTTTGCTATTCAAAAAATCAACAAATTGCCTTACCTCCACTTGCTTTTCAATGGGTAGTTTTGAAACAGCGGTATGAAAATCATACGTATTGCTTGTTTTTTCATATGGGACCTCCGGTTCTGAAACAGCAGAAATTGATTGATCATTTTTTGACTCGCAATAGTCTTTCAGGAAGTTTTCAATTTCCTCACTGAGTGTTTTACCCTCTCTGCCCAGCCAATACTTGGCCTTTTCATGAACTACTTGATCAAGGGTAATATTGATTCTCCGCTTCAACATGTTACAAAGATAACAAATAGTGTGTATATTTAAAATTCATACACATTGTTTTTTGAGGGACATAAAAAAAGCCTCATTACTGAGGCTTTAATCTGGCGGTCTGGACGGGACTCGAACCCGCGACCCCATGCGTGACAGGCATGTATTCTAACCAGCTGAACTACCAAACCGTTTTCCTAATCAGATGTTCGTGATTGGGAGTGCAAAAATACTATTTTCAATGTCATTTGCAACATTTTTTTGATAATTTTATAAAAAAGTTCATTTTACTAAAGCCTCTGCTGTATTTTCGCTCACAGTTATGACTAAGAAAATATCGATTTTTGCCGCTTTAGTTACTTGCCTTTCAATTGCTTCGGCGCAATTTCCCGAAATAAATTGCTACCACAATGATCCCGGTGCCCATGAACGTAACAGAAACATAGATGTTTCACACATGCTCGTTGAAGTTTCATTTAACCCTACACAAAAACAAGTTTTTGGCGTGGTTGCACATACTTTTTCATCGCTGCAAAACAATACCGACACCATTTTCTTTGATGCTCCCGGTATAAAAATCAATAAAGTTTGGCTCGATAATAAAGAAATTAGTTTTCGTACTAATTCGGACGGACTTATTTGCCAAACAAACCTTAAAAACGATTTCAAAAAAGTTCACGTTGTAAAAATTGACTACGCCGCTACACCTGCAAAAGGAATCTATTTCATTGGATGGAATGTCCCTCAAATAGAAGACCCTGCAAATATGACACGACGCCAAATCTGGACCCAAGGTCAAGGTATCGACAACCGCCATTGGATTCCAATGATTGACGACCGTGGCGATAAATTCATTACAGAAACGAAAATTACCTTCCAAAGCGATTATAATGTATTAAGTAATGGAAATTTGGTTTCTAAAACTGTTGATGCCAAAGATAAATCAAAAACTACCTGGCACTATAAAATGCCAAAGCCACATGCCGGCTATTTATTGATGTTGGCCATTGACAAATACGCAGTAAAATCTACCAAAACCAAACGTGGAACTCCTATTAATTTATGGTATTATCCAGAACATCCTGAACGTGTTGACCCAACAAATTTATACAGCGAAAAAATCATAGAATTTTTAGAAGATGAAATTGGTGTCCCTTATCAGTGGGGATCATATTCACAAGTAATGGTTCAAGACTTCTTATATGGTGCCATGGAAAATACAAGTGCTACCATTTTTGGCGATTTCTTTTGGGTGGACAAACGCAGCTTTTTGGACAAAAACTACATTGGCGTAAATGCCCATGAAGCAACCCACCAATGGTTTGGTGATTTAATTACAGGTCGTCATGATGGCGAACAATGGTTACAAGAGAGTTTTGCAACATTTTATCCTGGCTTATTCAACGGTTCTGCCATTTCAAAATCAGAGATGGATTGGTATTTTAGAGGACAAATGCTAGGTGCCATTGCCGCAGGCAAAGCAAACTCTTTGCCAGTTCGTCATAGCCAAGCAGGGAGCTCTAGGCATTATCCAAAAGGAGCATCTGTATTATATATGTTGCAACATTTGTTAGGTCGCGATAATTTCAGACGCAGCATTCAATTGTATTTAGAGCGAAATATGTTTGCTACGGTTGAAACTTGGGATTTACAAAAAGCAATTGTAGATGCTACCGGCATCAATATGGATTGGTTTTTTGACCAATGGATTCACCGCGGTGGAGAACCTAAATTAAAAGTAACCACCCAAAATGCGGTGCAAAACGGAGAAAATGGCATTGAATTCACGGTTGAACAAATTCAGAAAGTTGATCCAGTTGTAGGTGTATTTAAAATGCCAACAGACATTGCAATTTACTTTAAAGATGGCAGTGTAAATCGCCAAACAGTAATGATTGACAAAGCATTCCAAAAGTTCTTTGTCCCTACAAAAAATAAAGAAATAGCATTTAAATTGTATGATGAGGGAAGTTTTATTTTGAAGGAAGTAGAATTTACAAAATCGACTGAAGAACTAATGGCGCAACTGGCAAAAGCCGAAAACATACTTGACCGATATGATGCTTTATTAGCTTTGAAAGGATTAAGCAACTCTTTTGCGGGTAATGAGAACACAAAAAAAGCATACAACATTGCATTGTTGAATGCTTGGCAAACAGAAACATACAAAGAAATGCGCACAGAAATTGCAAATCAATTCTTGAACATTGGCAACTTACCTTTGGCACTTTACACCCAAATTGCCACTGATAAAGTTACTGAAGTTCGCAGGGCATTTGTAAACAAGGCTCCTATCAATGAAGAGACAAAAGCATTGTTTGAAGCAGCATTAACCGACAGCAGTTACATCACAATTGAAGCGGCAATAATAAAAATGTGGAATCATCCTTTATTTCAAAACAAGCACAACACGCTTTTAGATAAAATCAAGACTATTGAAGGATATACAAACAATATCAAAGTAAGATATTGTGAATTGGCTAGTGAAACCTATCCCGACATGAAAGGAAGCTTCATTGGTGCGTTGGTTAACATGAGCAGCGACAAATACGAGTTTAGAACCCGAATTTTGGCAATGCAAGCTTTACAGCGTTTGAATTTCTTAAATGATGACTTTGTTTTAAATTTATTTGAGGGAATGACTACATTTAATAGCCGTTTAAATAGTCCAGCCATTGAGGTTGCCACTTATTTCAATAAGCAAACTCAGTATGCAAGATTGTTTACTAAAGTATTGCAAACGTACAGTTTAAATGCAACTACAGAAGCTCAAAAAGCGAATGAAAAGAAAATTCGTCGGATTTTAGGATACTAATATCCGATTTGTAGAAACTTTGGCATGTGGTTTGCGTATATTCGAATATGCCAAAGTTTTTATTCATAATCGCACTCATGTTCTCAGGACTAAACTGTGTTTTGGCTGATATTCCTAAGGTAAATGCCATACCAAATCCTGCATCAACCATTTTAAATATTCAAGTTAGCAATACAGAAACAAACTCAATTAAGATTAAACTTTTTTCTGTTTTGGGAAGTGAAGTTACCAATTTGGAAATTCACGAAACCGACAATAAAGGTAACTTTTCATTAAACGTAAGTCAAATACAAGATGGAATTTATTTGTTAACTATACAAAGTGGTAAAGAACAAGTAACCAAACGAGTAAAAATACAGCATTAAAATTATCTGTTGCCTATTTAATTGTATTAAATTTTATATAAATAAATGAAAAAATCTCAATGTTAGTTGAGATTTTTTTTTGCCTATTTCTTTTAATTTTACAGAAAATCCAACAAAAAACAAGCGTTTCCTTTGATTTTTGACAAAAAAATGATTACTTAGCATTTTATTTAGGATAAATATTGAAAATGAGTCTCCATTTTGATAAATCGCACGCACGAATGTTTAAAAAACTAGCGCTACCACTGGTTATATTGACCATTGTTTTCGGAATTACAACAGGTTGTTCTCCGACATTCAAAGAGGCGAAGACCTTGTTTGATCAGGAGTATTACGGCCAGGCTGCCGTAACCTTTGAAGAAGTTTCAAAGCGTGACAAAGACAAAAAAGTAAAAGATGAAGCTGTATTCATGGCTGCCGAAGCGTATCGTTTAAACAACGATTACGATAAAGCAAGGAAATTGTACGAAAAGGTTTTGAAAAAAGACCCTAACAATACACAATCCTTATTGATGCGTGCAAACATGTTGAAAAAACTTGAAATGTACCGCGAAGCCAATGATGCTTACAATAAATATTTAGAAAAAGTTCCTGGCGATACTAGCGTACAATTGAAGAAAGCTGGATGTGAATTGGCTTTGAGATGGACTGCAGATAGTTCATTGTTTAAAGTAGAAGCATTCAAGCCAGCAAACTCAAAAGCAAATGATTGGGCACCAATGATTGCCGCAAAGAAAGACAATATTGTATTTTTTGCTTCAGACAGAGAAGGTGGATTTAGTAAACGTGTTTATGGTGGAACCATGCAAATGTGGTCAGACATCTGGTACGTAGAAGGAAAAGAAGAAAAAGCAGCACCTACTAAAGGCAAAGGAAATAAGAAAACCAAGGTAAAAGTTGTTAAATGGAATAAGCCCGTTTATGCAGAAAAGAATAGCAGCAAATGGAATGAAGGTGGATTAACTTTCGACGATAAATTCTCTACCATGTACATTACCCAATGTGGTGGTGAAGATGGAAAAACTGAAAAATGTGCGATTTATAGCTACAAGAAAACGGGTATTGATTGGAATTTAGGTGAACCATTAGAAATCTGCAAAGAAGATACAGGCCATAGTTATGGTCACCCTTCTTATGGTTTGGATGATAAAACTTTATATTTCGCTTCTGATCGTCCGGGTGGATTTGGTGGATTCGATATTTGGGCAATCACTTGGAGCAAACGTTCTAAGTCATGGGGAGCACCTATCAATTTAGGTCCAGATATCAATACTTCTCAAAACGAGTATTTCCCTTATTTCAACAAACACGACAAGCGTTTATATTTCAGTTCAGACGGATGGCCAACTTTAGGTGGTTTAGATATTAACGCTGCTGAATCAACCAACGACATTACCAAATGGAGAGACCGTGAGAACATGCGTGAGCCATTAAACAGTGGTGGTGACGATTTTGGTATTACTTTCTACGAAGGCAAAAGCAATAAAGGTTTCTTCACTTCTAATAGAGGTGCTAAGAAAAATGACGACGATATCTATGCATTTGACATTGTACCATTGGTTATCACCATTCGTGGTGTTGTTACAGATTGTAACACCAACAAACCATTGGTAGGTGCTACAGTCATGATTTCAAACGACAAAGACACCAGCGTAATGATTTTGAAAGCAAATGAGAATGGTGAATACCAGGCTACTTTGAATCCAAAAACAAACTACGAATTATTAGCTAAATATCCTGAGAAATATTATTTTGAAAAACCTCCAGTAAACAGAACTACCCATGGTATTCGTTTTAGCAAAGAGTTGATTCAAGATTTTTGTATGGAAAACCCATTGGACAAAATTTACACATTGCCTATTTTCTACGATTTAGACTCTGCAAATATTCGTCCTGATGCTGCTAAAATCCTTGATACATTTGCAGAAACAGTATTGGTAAAATATCCTCGATTGGTTGCTGAATTTGGTTCACATACGGATTGTCGTGCATCTGAAGGGTACAACACCAAATTGGCTCAACGTCGTGCAGATAGTGCTAAAGTTTACTTGCTTAGAAAATACAAAATTGATACGTCACGTATTCATGCCGTTGGTTATGGAGAAAAAGAGTTGATCAACGATTGTAAATGTGAAGGTGCTGAAAAAGCCGGATTTACTCCTTACCAGAAAGACACAACACGTAAAATGGTGGTGGTGAAAGATGCTAAAGGAAATGTCGAAAGAAGTTACTACGAGCAATACAAACAATCTGAATTAACCAAAATTGATGGAAAATGGTTTGTGCCTTGTGATGAGTACCAACACCAACAAAATAGACGTACTACGGTAAGGTTTGAATA
>CANKVM010000110.1 GCA_947487175.1 Flavobacteriales bacterium
TTTTAACATATTTCCACCATGATAACTCCATCCATAATTATGCGACAATCCTTGACTCAATTTCGTATTTCCCTGAGAAATATAAAGCGGATTAGAGTTGTTAAAAATCGGTTGAAGCATTGATGCTGTTGGCAAATTAACTTGTGCGTTGTAAAACAAATTAATTGACCCAGTTTTTGAATAATTCCAAACCACATTCACACTTGGTAACCATGCAGAATATGACTTATCAAGGTTTATTTGTCGTGTTTTTTCATCTTGAAGGATAGTTGAGGTTTGAGGTCGAAGACTTGCGCTTACATTCCATTTTTTGATATGCCATTGTACGCCAAAATTTCCACTCATTTTTGATTGTCCCAACAGATAATCATTTCCCAAAGAATCAATTTTCATAATACCCCCTGAAGAATTATATACATCCAATAAATTCCATTGCTTTGCCAGGTTATAATCGATTCCAAATGTTAAATCAAACGTTTTATTTAATGGTTCCACATAATTTAATGTAGCACCAAATGTTTGACTCTTATTTGAATTTTGACGATTCTGATTTAATAAAACCAAGTCATATCCATTCAGTGAATTTCGGAACGCATTGATTGAATTTTGTCTATTGGCTCCATCTCTATTGGAAGTTGATAAAGCGATAGTACCACTGAGTATTCTACCCTTTTTTGAAAAATTATGGGATATTCTCATATTGGTGTTGAACGAATAACTAAGCGATGAATCTAACCCATTTTTCCCTTGGTTATTCAATGTATCTGTTTGATTCAATGATGACAATC
This sequence comes from Flavobacteriales bacterium, assembly GCA_947487175.1. GTDB lineage: Bacteria > Bacteroidota > Bacteroidia > NS11-12g > UBA955 > VMCP01. Next base: position 789 of record CANKVM010000110.1, read on the forward strand.
CATTGTAAATAGAGTTTGACAAAGACCCGCCTACTATTCCTTTTGCAGTAACCAAGAGTGATGTAAATGAATCAATTTGATAATCCCAGTTTCCTGAAATTTTCAATTGATTTTTATTGGAAGAATCTTTCGTTTCTGAGGTATTCCAAAATTCTTGGTTGGATAATAATTGAATTCTCTTAGAAGAATTCGTATTTATCACACCTAAATTTTTATAAGATGCATTCAAGTTCAACTTGTGCTTCCCCCATTGATTGGAGTAAATCATGCCCAATTCCTTTGATGTAGGTAATCCTTGGCTTGAATTCAAGTCATCGTCACTTCTGGAGCTTGTTGTGGTACTTCCATCCCCGTTTATTGAAATATTATTGCCACTACCATACTCACTTCTTTCGTTCCAATTCATTCCAATATTTGCTGTATTTCCGCTTAGTCCAAATAAACTAAACTTGCGTTTTGCTTTGAACGAACTAAATAACAATCGCTGTTCAGAAAATTTCAAATCGGTGGAACTAGCCAATCCTATTTTACCAAAATATCCTTTTTTTGAGTCTTCATTTAGTCGGATATCTAATGTTTTCACTTTAGACGCAGTATTATCACCGGTGCGTTTTGCCTCGTCACTTTGAGCATCATACACAGTTACTTCTTTTACATTTTTGGCATCTAAATTTCGTGTTGCAATGGTAGGATCATCTCCAAAAAATTCTTCTCCATCAACCAAAACCCGTTGAATCTTCTTGCCTTGCGCTGTAATTTCACCATTTCTATTCACCTGTAAACCTGGTAATTTCTTTAACAAATCTTCAACTGTTGCATTGGCTTTAGTTTTGAAACTGTCGGCCAAATAAATGAGTGTATCCCCTTTTATTTTCATTTTACCCCTTTGGGCTTTAATAAAAACCGCTTCAATTAATTGCGACATTTGAATCATATTCATATTGCCCAAGTCTAATTGATTATTTTGAATTTCAACCTTATCCAAATAATCTGCATAACCCGGAGAAGTAGCCATAAGAATTACATTCTTAGATAGCACATTTTTTAATTCAAAAGCACCAGACTTATCGGTTCGTGCAAAACCAATTAAAACGCTATCGACAGAGTTTAATGCCATCACCGATACATTTTCCAAATTCAAATTATTCGTTGAATCTATAAATCGACCTGAAATAGAAAAATTTTGTGCTGTAAGAAAATTTGCAATAAAAATAGATATGTAAAAGAGTATTTTTCTTTTCATTATTGGTTTAACGTTTAAACTTCGAATTTGTTCCATAAATACAGAAAAAAAAGGCTCTTTCGAGCCTTTTCATTAACCTTTAAATTCTCTGTGATGAGAATCTTCATATAATCTTTCTTTGGGAAGTGCTTTGAAATAATCCCAAGTGATTTTTAATCCTTCAGCTCTTTCAACTTTTGGTTCCCAACCTAAAATTTCCTGCGCTTTTGTAATATTCGGTTGACGTTGTTTTGGATCATCAGTAGGTAAAGGATGATAAATCACCTTTTGGTCTGTTTCCGTTAATTTGATGATTTCCTCAGCAAACTGAGCAATGGTAATTTCAGAAGGATTACCAATATTCACTGGATCAGCACAATCGCTTAGCAACAATCTATAAATTCCCTCAACCAAATCATCCACATAGCAAAAACTGCGTGTTTGACTACCATCGCCAAATACAGTTAAATCTTCACCACGCAAAGCTTGTCCCATGAAAGCAGGCAAAACCCTACCATCGTTTAGACGCATTCTTGGTCCATAAGTATTAAAAATACGAATAATACGGGTTTCCAATCCATGATAAGTATGATATGCCATAGTAATGGCTTCTTGGAAACGTTTTGCTTCGTCATAAACACCACGAGGACCAACAGGGTTTACATTTCCCCAATAATCTTCAGTTTGTGGATGAACCGTTGGATCTCCATAAACTTCACTTGTGCTAGCAACCAATATTCTCGCTTTTTTAGCCATTGCCAATCCTAAAAGATTGTGCGTACCTAAAGAACCAACTTTTAAAGTTTGAATTGGAATTTTAAGGTAATCAATAGGACTTGCAGGAGATGCAAAATGGAGTATATATTTTATTTCACCTGGAACATGAACAAATTTACTTACGTCGTGGTTGTAAAATTCGAACTGTTCTAAATGAAACAAATGTTCAATGTTACGTAAATCACCTGTAATTAAATTATCCATACCAATAACGTGGTAACCTTCTTTGATAAATCTATCACAAAGATGACTTCCCAAGAAACCGGCAGCGCCAGTAATTAAAACTCTTTCTTTTTTCATTTAATATCTTGTCTTCCAATACTATAATAACTGAAGCCATGTTTTTTCACAACTTCAAGATCAAATAGATTTCTACCGTCAAAGATAACCTTTTCAGTTAATTGAGCGCCAATTTTCTCAAAATCAGGCGTTCTAAATTCTGGCCATTCTGTTGCAATTACCAAGAAATCTGAACCGATTAAGGTTTCATAACTCGATTCACAGTAGGTAACTTTATCTCCTATCACTTGCTTTACATTTTCCATTGCTTCAGGATCATAACATTTCACAGATGCCCCTCTTTCAATTAAGGCATCAATCATTTCCAAAGCAGGAGCTTCACGAATATCGTCGGTGTTTGGTTTGAAAGCCAATCCCCACATAGCAACAGTTTTACCAGAAATACTTCCAAAATGACCGTCAATTTTAGGTAATAAGGCTTTTTTCTGATCTGCATTCACATCTTCAACCGCCTTCAATATTTTGAAATCGTAGTTCACTTGTGCGGCACTATGAACCAAAGCTTGTACATCTTTAGGAAAACAACTTCCCCCATAACCAATACCAGGAAATAAGAAACGCTTGCCAATACGGTCATCGCTACCAACACCTTTTCTAACCATATCCACATCTGCACCCATCAATTCGCACAAACGTGCAATCTCATTCATGAATGAAATTTTGGTTGCCAAGAAACTATTTGCAGCGTATTTGGTTAACTCAGCACTTTTACAATCCATATGCATAACAGGATTTCCTTGACGCACATAAGGTGCATACAATTCATCCATTACGTCGAAGGCTCTTTGATTTGCAGCACCAATCACAACGCGATCTGGTTTCATGAAATCATCAACAGCTACACCTTCACGCAAAAATTCAGGATTTGACACAACGTCAAATGCACCTTTAAAGTTTGCAGCAATAGCAGCATGTACTTTATCAGCTGTACCTACAGGCACAGTGCTTTTGTCAACAATTACCTTGTAGTCGGTCATTATTTTACCCAAGTGATCGGCAACACCCAGAACATAGCGTAAATCAGCAGAGCCGTCTTCACCCGGAGGGGTTGGCAATGCCAAAAAGATTACTACACTATCTTTGATTGCTTCTTCTAAGTTGGTAGTGAATTTCAATCTACCTTCTTTTAAGTTGCGTTTGAAAAGGATTTCTAATCCTGGTTCAAAAATTGTAATTTGACCATTGCTCAAACGATCAACTTTACTTTGATCAATATCTACACAAATTACATCGTTACCCGTTTCAGCGAAACATGTTCCACTTACCAAACCTACGTAACCAGTACCAACTACAGCTATTTTCATGTTATTCTTGTTTATTTATTTTTATAAAATTGTAAAATTGTATTTATTATATATTCTTGATTTTCAATTGATAATTCCGGACAAATTGGCAAACTCAAAACACGGTCACACATCTTTTCTGATATTGGTAAACTCACATTTTGAAAATAAGCCTGTTGCTTGTGCAACGGAATTGGATAATATATCATTGAAGGAATGCCATTTTTATTCAAAAATTCTTTCAGCGAATCTCTATCCTCTTTCGATTTTAATCTTAAGGTATATTGATTAAAAACATGGGTTGAATTCATTTCTTTTTGAGGGACGTGAAACCAATCAACTGATTCAAAACTTTGGTTATAACTATGAGCCGCTGCTTGTCTAGCCATTGTGAATGATTTCAAATGAGGCAATTTAACACCAAGTATGGCCGCTTGCATCGTGTCTAACCTTGAATTAATTCCAATAACTTGATGCTTGTATTTCTCACCTTGGCCGTGGTTTGCAATCATGCGAATCTTCATTGCCAAATCGTCATCATTTGTGAATACTGCACCGCCATCGCCAAAGCAACCTAAATTTTTTGAGGGAAAGAAGGATGTTGTTCCAATGTGACCCAATGTCCCTCCGAATCCAGAAACAGATGGAGAACAATACTCAGCGCCAATGGCTTGTGCATTGTCTTCAATTACATAAAGATTATATCTTTTTGCTATTTCTAAAATAACTTCCATATTGGCCACTTGACCAAACAAATGAACCGGTGCAATTGCCTTTGTATTTGGTGTTATTGCATGTTCAATTAAATTTTCATCAATGAGAAAAGTACTTTCATTAATATCAACAAAAATTGGTTTTAATTTTAGAAGATAAATAACTTCCGCCAGTGCCGCATATGAAAATGAAGGGGTAATAACTTCAGATCCTTCTGGTAAATTGAGAGCCATAAATGCCAATTGTAAGGCATCAGTTCCGTTGGCGCAAGAGATTACATGCTTTACATTTAAGAACTGTGCCAAATTATTTTCAAAGTTCTTTACTTGCGAACCTTGAATATATGCAGCGGACTCCATTACCTCGATTACAGCTTTATCAATATCACTTTTTAAGCGATGATATTGAGCTTGCAAGTTTACCAATGGAATAGTATGCGGCATAAATGTCGCAAAAATACAATTAATTACAAGGAAATCTTATAAATTCTTTGCGCGTTGACGATTTACTTCGTAAACGAAAATTCCAGAAGCAACCGACACGTTTAATGATTCAACTCCATTAGGTGATAATGGAATTTTCAGGAGTTGATCACATAATTTGGCGACATCCAAACTAATTCCCGTTTCTTCACTTCCCATAACAATTGCAACCGGTCCTTCAATGGTGGAAGTAAATAAATTATTAGAGGCACCTTTCTCCGAAGCTCCAACAATAGATAATCCACTATTTTTCAACAACTTAACAGTTCCATACATTGAATTTGTACGACAAACTGGAATTTTGAACAATGCACCAGCTGAGGTTTTAATGGCGTCAGGATTGATCGCCGCACCACCTTTTTCAGGAACTACAATTGCATGAACTCCTGCACAAGAAGCAGATCTCGCGATGGCACCAAAATTACGAACGTCGGTAACCCCATCCAATATCAAAACGAATGGCTCCTCACCTTTTTCATAGGTATCGGCAATTACATCCTCCAATTTTGCAAAATCCACAGCAGAAATTGCAACAACAATTCCCTGATGATTTCCCCGAACTAGGGTATTTAATTTTTGAATAGGAACTTGCTTCCAAATGATATTTCTATCGCGAAGCATCTTTAAAATATCTTTTAATTGGCCTTGAAGAACTCCTTCTTGTATCCAAACTTTGTCGATAGTTTTGCCTGATTCTAAGGCCTCAATTACGGGATGAACTCCGTAAACAAATGAATCTCTTTTCTGTAATGGATCTTTTCTGAACATAAAAAAGTCCCGCCTTTCGGCGGGACAAAATATCATTAATTAGAATAACCCAGCTGACTGACGTTTATAATCAGCAGCCCAAGCCATTTTGTTTTTACTTGTTGCAAA
>CANKVM010000111.1 GCA_947487175.1 Flavobacteriales bacterium
CTAATTAAAACACAAACCTAGCCTATTTCCTATTAAAACAACAACAATTAAAGTCATAAATGCAATAAAATGGTTCTTAAATAATGCTTTAAAACGGTTCATTGCATGCAAGTAATTGCCAATTGCAGTTGACATTGCCAAAAAAACAATTCCAGGAATTAACCATATAAATTCCATTTTCAACATGGCGAAATTTTCACCAAAGACAATAATAAAAAGATCATTCGGAATGATTATCACAACCATACAAATTACCAATGTTCCCAATAGTGAAAAATCAATATATCTGCGGATAAGCCTTTCATGAAAAACCTTACTCGAATTCCTTAACACCCTTGAATGAATTACGGTACCAAAACTTCCTGAAAATATCCAAACCGTATCTGCAATGAGTAAGGCATTTGCAAATACTCCCGCTTCTGAATCCCCCAATAAATAAGCAATAAACCACAAAGGCGATTTCATTACCAAAAACAACATAAAATGTCCTAACTGAGCCCAAAGTCCCTCAAAAAAAACACCCTGAGGAGGGCGCAATACTGGAAAAGCCAATTTCCACATATTTTTAGTTTTAATCATTGAAACACATAGTATTCCAAATGTTACGGTAGCCAAAACTTCAAGCATAGCTTGTATGTTTAACGAAACCACATCCTGCGCTGGAATTAAAAATGCCACCAACAAAAGCGACAATAATTTCAATCCTTCTAACGCCACTTGCAACTTATTTCTGCGGCCAATCCAACCCTGACTTTGATAAATATTGTACTGAATATTTAACCAAGCCAATGACAATCCTTGAACCAACAACGGAATCAACAATGCCCATGAAATGTGAAATATAAAGTGTAGAACAGTTCCTGAAATACCCAATACGCCAAATGAAAATAATGCTACCCACGGTAAAATTTGAGCAGGACTATACTTTACCAACCAGTTTGCCATGGCACTTCCGGCCAAGAGCTCACCAAACATCAAAGACACTTGCAAATACAGCAAAAGAATACTCATTTGTCCCCGTCCCGAAGCCCCCAAATACCTTGAATACACCACAACCACCCCAAAGGATATTGCGGCTTTGGCAATTTGCCATCCGTATGTTTTTAAAGGACTATTTTCGCTCATTGTCAAGTTCTAACTTAAAATACCCCAACGACGCAATTCTAAAATAATGCTGTAACTCTTTATGATTTAATGCAGAAAAATGCTGCAAAAGTTTATTTCGATAATCGCGTTTTACAAAACCATCCAACCCTTCATACATCAAGGCATCTTTCCACGCCATACCATGTTTTTGGGTCAACCAAGTTTCCGGCACAGAAAATCCTTTTTTATCGGTTCTTGCGTATAAATCAGAGGGCAACAGGTCTTTAAATGCATTCCTTAAAATCCCTTTTGGCAACCCCCCTTCCATCAATTCATGCAATTTGAAATTCACCAAATATTTTTGAGGGATATGCAAATCGTCGGCAAATGGGTTTCTGCTTTCCAATTGGAATGCCATTCCATTGCGGTCTTCCCAAGCCAACATTTGATGCAATTTCCCATAAAATTGATCCCCTTGCAACGACCCATAATAATCGCCCAACATCATCTCTTCTACCCCATTCAATTTCGGATGTAGCATCATCAAAGGATCTTCCAATAAATTGGCAGTGACTTTATTTCCCCAAACAGACTTTTCAATCTTCTGTTTTTGAGAATCTGAAAGGGCATTTCTCAACTTCCTTTTTAAGAAAAACTTCAATGCGTCTTTGTATGCAATGGGCCAATTCTTTTGAAACTTAGCCAATTGTTTTCGCTCACTAAAAAGTGTTTGAATAAAGTAATCGGGATAACCCCCAAACAATTCATCGGCTCCTTGCCCATTAAACAAAACGGTTACACCAGTTTGACGAACCCTTTCGCATAAAGCAAAGTGAGCCAAATTGTTCCAAGCCACAGGTGCTCTGTTGGTGTACGAAATCATTTTTGGCAGCAATTGTGAATCGAATGTTTCAACCCAAATATTATGGTGATTGCCTCCATTTTTCTCAACCACCATTTTTTGCCAACTAGATTCATTTCCAGGCAAATTATTCGATGCCACAGAAAACAAGTCTAATTCAGCATCATTGCCCAATAAATGTCGGGCAATGCCAACCAAAACTGCGCTATCTATTCCTCCGCTCACCGCAAATCCCAAACGGACATCACTCCTGAGTCTAATTTTCATTGATTCAAGAAGCATTTCTCTGAGAGAAATACTGTTTTGAAGGATGTTCCTTTCAGGGTAATACCACTGTGAAACCTTGAATTCACGGCTATTGGGAAACCATTTTATCAAATGACCCGCAGTTAACGTTTGAATATTTTCAAACCAAGGATAAACATCGGTCATGCCGTGTTTCAAATGGGCAAAAACTGCTTTGTTATTGAGTTCATTTTGACCTAAAATAAATCTCAACGGCTGCTCTTCGCTTGCAAACGCAAATATTTCATTGGTTTTGCTGTAAAACAAAGGCTTCACTCCTGTTCTATCTCGAACCACAGTATAGGAATTTTCTAAGCTGTCATAAACACAAAAAGCAAAAAATCCATCAAGCAGCGACAAACATTTTTCTTGTTTGAGGGCCCACAGTTGAACGAGAATTTCCGAATCTGTATTGCTATTATTGGTTAAACCAAATTGCGATTGAAGTTCAAGATAGTTAAATATCTCACCATTGTAGGTCAACCAATACCTACCAGATGGGTCGCAAATGGGCTGATGTCCCAAATGACCCAACCCAATAATCGACAAACGTTTGTGCATCAAAATGCCGTTTATACTTAAAGATAAAGATTCAACCAAATGCTGTTTGGGAAGGTAGTTTACCCTTTCCGAAGGGTAAATTTTATGACCTACAGGAATTGGCGCTGACTTGTTTGAAAGCAATAGATATCCTTCATCATCAGGACCTCTATGCGCCAATCCAGCAACCAATATGTTGGCATTTCTCAACCAAAATTCAGCAGATTGAGCAACCGTAGACGATATTCCCCCAATGCCACACATTAGCTAATTGACAAGTACAATTGGTTTAACTTATCAGAAATGGATGAAGCACTGTATTTTGTTTGGGCTGCAATTTCAATATTTTCATATTTGCCACTGAGCACATTTTGCTTCATTATTTTCATGGACTGATATAACGTTTCTATGTTGCGATTGTTGTATGCCGACAAAGTTTTTTCGTTGATTTCTAAATCAAACAAAATTCCTTTAGAATCATCGATCATGTTCGCAATTCCACCCACATTCGATGAAATCACAGGTAAACTGGTGCAAAGGGCTTCGGCAATTACACAGGGTGCATTTTCAGATGAAGAAGCCATAACAAGGCAATGACTTTTTCTGAAAATTTCATTGATTTTTGAGGGACATTCTTTTTCGTGAATTTCCCAAATGAACTGATCTTTGTTGTTTGGGATTTCAGCGGGCATTTGAGCTGTAAATTGGTTTTGATAAAATTCCTTGGTTGATTTGTCGGCTCCAACAAATTCAATGCTTATAGCATTATCTTCGGCATATAATTTTAAAAACGCTTCGAAAATGAGTGGAATGTTTTTTCTATTTTCAAAGTTTGAAACATGTACAAAATTGAATTTTTCGTATATCGCATTTTCTGTTGGTACAAAAAAATCTGCAGGAACTACGTTTGCAAATTCAATCATGGGAATGGATTTTCCCAATAATTTTTGCATTTCTTGGTGCAAAGGCAAACTCACTTGTGCTGCATAATCTGTATGTTTCCAAGTTTGCTTGATTGCAAATTGAAACCATTGATTTCTGGTTAAAAAATGATCAGGAACGTGACTATTATAAATTGCCCAATGTTCGGTGAGCACCATTTTTTTTATTTTCAACTTTCGTTTTATCCAAGTTGCCAAAATTCCGCATTTGTCTGGGGCATGAACGTGAATGATATCATAAACATTGTTCCCTTTAACTTGTTTTAGAAATTGAAAATAAAACCAACTGTAGTAGATGAACAAATTCAGCGGTTTAAAAAAGCGCGACTGAAATTGGGGTATTGGAATCCAAATGAGCTGAAAGGGATAATTACCTGATACAGGCATGTTCTTCTCTTCCCCAACAAAGTAGGTTGCTCCATGAACCAAGGTAATATCAATCTTGGAACTGCATGCAAGTGCATGTCGTTCAATAAAATTGCCGGCAAAGGGATTGGCTTTAGAGGGAAACCAACCAACAATCCAAAGGGCCGACAGTTTTTTGTGCATAGCAACAAAAGTACGGGAGTAAAAACGTACTGCAAAAGAGTTTTGAAATAATTCACCATTTTCGAGTTGATAATTGAAAAAAAACTCATTATCTTTGCAGCCGTTTAAATGGCGGTCTTAGCTCAGTTGGTTAGAGTGCTAGTTTGTGGTGCTGGAAGTCGCCGGTTCGAGCCCGGTAGGCCGCCCCAATTAAACCAAAAAACCCAGATTTTATCTGGGTTTTTTTATTTCAGCAATTAACTTACTGATTATGTTAAGTTCTGTGGCAAATGATAACTGCACCCAAATAATACTCGGCTTATATTAAACCTCGCCAAATCCAATATACTTTAGAAACTCATTTCTGGTTTCCATTTCATTGAATTTACCGTGATAGCTTGCAGTTACGGTAGCACTAGAAATATCTTTGATACCCCTGCTTGCAACACACAAGTGCTTTGCATCCATTACAACAGCAACATGTTCAGTTTGAAGCACTTCTTTTAACTCTTCAGCAACCTGAATTGTTAAGCGCTCTTGAACTTGTGGACGTTTTGAATAAAAATCAACAATTCTATTCAACTTCGACAAACCAATTACCTTACCACTTGCAATATAGGCAACATGTGCTTTTCCGAAAATTGGCACAAAATGATGTTCGCAAGTACTATAGAAACTGATATCCTTCTCAACCAACATCTCGGAATAACCAAAACTATTGTCGAACAAGGTAGGATGTGGTTTATTTTTAGGATCTAATCCTTTAAAATGCTCATTAATAAACATCTTTGCAACACGCAGTGGAGTTCCCCTCAAACTTTCGTCTGATAGGTCAAGTCCCAACACATGCATAATTTCTTTAAAATGTTTGGCGATCAATTCAATTTTAATTTGATCATCCATGGCAAAAGCGTCATCTCTCAAAGGGGTTTCCTTTGAGCTTCCAACGTGCGAATCGCCCATTTCTTCAAATTGTGAAAGGAGATTATTTATTTTATTTTCCATTAAATTCTACAAAATTACGTGGTGTTTCATAAAGTCGAACACTTAACTCGAACTGGTTGTCAATTCTTTTTCTTAATTTTTCCCAAATTACCCAAACAATATTTTCGGCACTAGGATTTAGTGTTGCAAAATCAGGAACATCTAAATTCAAATTTTTATGATCAAAAGCTTCAATCACTTCTTCATCGATAAAAGTTTTTAACACTTTCATGTCAATGACATAACCAGAAACCTCATCAACGGCACCTACTACTTTCACTTCAAGTTCGTAATTGTGACCGTGATAGTTTGCGTTGTTACACAAACCGAAAAATGCTTTATTTTGCTCGTCTGTCCATTGAGGGACGTTTAAGCGATGTGCCGCATTGAAGTGGGCTGTGCGAAATACTGCAACTTTTCTTGTCATGTGAATTGAATAAACATTGAATGAGATAAATAGTTTTGAAAAACCCTCAATTATTTAAGGTTTTTCATCGCTCAAGAACAAATCAATACACAAAGTTAATTATTGTCCCTCAAAAAATAAGAAATAAACGACAGACGCAATAAGAATTCCATAAGGATATTGAAAAATTGTGCATGACTTTCTAAAAGACTCTTTAAAAGGTTTTGTAATTTTGTAACATTATGAAATTCTTTATTGATACCGCAAATTTAGAACAAATTAGAGAAGCCAATGATTTAGGCATCTTAGATGGTGTAACCACCAATCCTTCGTTAATGGCCAAAGAAGGCATTGTTGGCGAAGCAGCCGTTATGCAACACTACAAAGACATTTGTGCCATTGTAGATGGCGATGTATCTGCAGAAGTTATTTCTACTGATTATGCAGGAATGATTGCCGAAGGCGAAAAACTAGCGGCATTGCACGAGAATATCGTGGTAAAAGTTCCAATGATCAAAGACGGTATCAAAGCAATTTCATATTTCACCAGAAAAGGAATTCGTACCAATTGCACTTTGGTTTTTAGCGCAGGTCAAGCAATATTAGCTGCAAAAGCGGGTGCTACCTACCTTTCTCCATTTATTGGTCGTATTGACGACATTAGCTGGGATGGAATGGAATTAATCAAGAGCATTGCAGAAATTTATGCAGTT
>CANKVM010000112.1 GCA_947487175.1 Flavobacteriales bacterium
TTAGTTATAAAGACAATAAAAAAGGCAATCCGAACCAAGTCATTAAAAAGCCCCCAATTAAAAAGCAACATGTTGCTATTAAAGAAGGCCATTGTAGATTACTTAAACCCATAATGGAATGTCCACTAGTGCAACCACCGGCCCAACGGGTTCCAAATCCAACTAAAAATCCTCCAAAAAGTGTAAAAACCAATCCTTTTAAACTAAATAAAGCTTCCCAACTGAATAAATCAGCAGGCATCATTTGTGTAAAATCATGCACACCCAAATCGCGCAGCTGGGTTTTGGTACTTTCGGCAATTACAATTGAATTAGGGTCCAATAAAAATTTATGGGCCAAAAATCCACCCAAAATCGTACCTCCTACAAAGAATAAGTTCCAAGATTCTTTTTTCCAATCATAATTAAAAAAAGGAATTTTTGTAGGCAAACAAGCCGCACAAATGTGTCTCAATGAGCTAGAAATTCCAAAAGTTTTATTGCCTAACAAGAGCAGCATTGGCACTGTTAGTCCTACAAATGCCCCTCCCACATACCATGGCCAAGGCTGTTTTAATAATTCCATAATTTGATTACTCATTAATTATTTTGTAATTTACTTTGACAAACAAAATCTGTTTTGGCAACTTCCGTTTTTGAAATTGCAGCAAAACCTCCATCTACTTCTTTAAAGTTATGAATGCCACGCGCTTTTAAGATAGAAGCGGCAATCATACTTCTATAACCACCAGCACAGTGAATATAAAATGGCTCTTGGTCATTTATAGCCATGAACCAGTCATTAATATTATCTAATGGCTTGTTATAAGCTTCATCAACGTGTTCTGCACGATACTCAGATTCTTTACGAACATCTACAACGGTATCTTCAGCCAAATTTACTTCAGATTCAAATTGCGCCGCTGTTATACGATTCACAGTATCAATATCTTTACCCTTAGTTTTCCATGAAGCAAAACCGCCAGCCAAGTGTCCAAGGATGTTATCGAAGCCAACGCGCGACAAACGGATAACAGTTTCTTCTTCCCTTCCAGCATCAGTTATCAGCAAAATTGGCAATTTCACATCGCCAATGACCGAACCAACCCACGGTGCAAATTGACCATCAATGCCAATATTGATACTGCGAGGAATGAATCCCATTGCAAAATCTGCTGGCTTTCTGGTATCTAAAATAACAGCTTCTGTGCTTTCAGCAGCGACTTCAAAAGCTGACACTGCTAATGCTCGCATTCCATTGTTCACCACTGAATCAATTGACTCATATCCTTTTTTATTCATGGCAACATTCATTGGAAAATATGCCGGTGGTGGTAATAATCCGTCTAACACCGCTTCAACAAATGATTCTTTATTGGGCTGATTCAATGCATAATTCATTTCTTTTTGATGTCCCAAAGAATCCATAGTTTCTTTCATCATATTTTTACCACAAGCACTTCCTGCGCCATGTGCTGGATAAACCATTACATCATTCGGCAAAGGCATAATTTTATTCATCAAAGAATCATAGAGCATTCCAGCCAATTCTTCTTGGGTCATGGTTGCCGCTTTTTGTGCCAAATCTGGACGACCTACATCACCTAAAAACAAAGTATCGCCACTAAATAAGCTGTGCTCTTTTCCATTTTCATCGAGCAATAAAAAGCAAGAACTTTCCATTGTATGACCTGGAGTATGCAATACTTTTAATGTAATATTTCCAACTTTAAATTCTTGATTATCGGTTGCTACTGTGCAATCAAATTCTGGATTTGCAGTAGGTCCAAAAACAATTTTTGCGCCAGTTTTTGCACTCAAATCAATATGACCGCTCACAAAATCGGCATGAAAATGTGTTTCAAAAATATATTTTAACTCTACCCCATCTTTGCTCAATCTATCTAAATAGGGCTGTACTTCGCGCAAAGGATCAATTATCACAGCTTCTCCATTACTTTGAATGTAATAAGCTCCTTGTGCCAAACATCCGGTATAAATTTGTTCTATATTCATTTTGATTTTATATTTTTATTTTATGCTACAAGTATTTGTTACTGTTGCGTTTTCAGGAATGGATTTATTTGACTTTTTTACTTTAAAAAATGCTTCTGAATTTAGTCTAGGCAAAACAGACATGTTGGTAGGTGACATTTCAAGTACTGTCAATCCTGCATTTTCGAAGATTAACAAGTATTCTTGAATACTACCACCGAATGGTGGGCCATCAAATTCAAATATTCTATTAAATAACACTCCTGCCAATACGCCATCATCAGAAAGCAACTCACGCATTTTACTCGCGTAAATACTTCTTAAAATTGGAGAAATTGCACAAAAGAATGTTTGTTCTAAAATAACATCATAATTGCCTTCTAATTCAAAAAAGTCCCCCAAAACAATGCGGATATTTTTATTGTCCTCATATTTTTCTTTAAGTTGAGCAACCAAGGTAGGCGCAATATCAATCAATGTAATATTTTCAAATCCTTGCGAAAGCAAGTATTCCGCTTCGTAAGCATTTCCGCAACCAGGTATCAAAATTCTGCATTGTTTATTTGCTATTGTATTTACAAAATGAACCAAAGCAGGCGAAGCCATTCCTAAATCCCAATTCGTTGTTTTATTGTCATATTGACGGCTCCAATAATTTGCATCCAGGCTCAATATATTGTCTACAGGAACGCAACATTGTTGGATTTTATTTTCAATTACTTCGCCTAATTCCATGTTATTTATTTATCGTTTTTGCATTTTTTTTAATTGCAGCAAATGGACCAAATTTATGCTGTTTTTCAGAAAATCCATCTGCAAACGGTCCAAATGGATGGTCGAATATTTTCTCTTCAATTTTGGGCCAATCTTTACTGATATCTTTTGAAGGATGTGGCATTGAATTCACAAAAGCGGCAATATCCCATGCCTCTTCATCTGTTAATTGAGGCGCTTTATAGGTTGCACCAAAAGGCATATTGGCTTTTATATATCCAGCAAATCGCGAAATCCTATACAAACCAGCACCAACATTATATGCGTTTACACCCCATAGCGGTGGATACTGATATGTGATTTTATCTTCAGATTTAATTCCGCTACCATCTTCCTTGTGGCAACTAACACATTTTGCCAAATAAATGGGCTTGCCTTTTGATGGGTCGGCGGGTCTATCCAAAAACTTCAATTCATAAATACCCGAGCCTTTTGGCTTTTTCCCTTTTTCAACATTTGTTCCTAAAAAATTTATATACGCAACAACGGCTTCCATTTCTTTGCTACCCTTAAGCGGTGCCTTTCCATTTAATGAACGCTCAAAACAATCTGCTACCCTTTTATAAATATCTTCAATTGCACCACTTCTAGGCCTATATTTTGGATAAGTTGTAAAAACCGCCGAATAGTTATTTCCATAGGGTTTTGTTCCAGCTTCCAAATGACAATTTTGGCAATTCATGCCATTTGTGATTTTGGCAATACTACCTTGCGGACCAAAATATTTTGCAGTATTTGCAATGATATCTTTACCGTAATTTATTTGTTCAACTTTTTCTTTTTCTAATTTTTGAAGGACATCTTCGCTTGGAGGCATCCATAAATCGGTTGCATTATCCAATGAAACACTTTTAAATTGGAAAGAATCAACCGCTGTAGGAACCACATCGGGTATATTTTCCTTACCACCACCATTCATATGATAGATAACCAAAATTACAGCAGCCAAAACCATTAATAAAACTAGGTAAATGAGCGACCTAACTTGTTTCCAAAGTTTATTAAAATCTTCCATTGAGTGAATGAGTGAATAAATTTACAACAATTCTTTCAAAATTATATAAATACCCATAATTAAAACAAACCATCCAAAGACAGGCTTTAATTTTTCTCCGGCAATTTTCTTAGAGAGCATGGATCCCAAAAGTATCCCCACAATAGCAATAGAACTAAAAATAAATAAGAATTTCCAATCAATTACCTCTGTTCCTTTCATATCGCCAATGAAACCTATCAATGACTTTGAAGCAATAATCAACAAAGAAGTACCCACTGCTTTTTTCATTGGCAATTTTGCCAACAAAACCAACGCCGGAATGATTAAGAAACCTCCTCCAGCACCCACTAACCCTGTAACTACACCAACAATAAGTCCCTCAGCCAAAATCAACGGGAAATTAAATGTTATATCACTTTCATTGGTTTCGATTTTCTTTTTTGATGGTTTAATCATGCTGTATGCAGCCAAAATCATGATAATGGCAAACAGCACCAACAATCCCATTGCTTTTGAAACAACCAAAGTACCAATTGAAAACATTGGATTTGGAATATGCGGAACAATAACCGAACGGGTAAAGAAAACGCTGATAATACTAGGAATACCAAATACGAGAGCCGTTTTCCAGTGAATGTTTCCTAATTTAATATGACTCACAGAACCAACCAAACTGGTTAAACCTACAATAAATAATGAATAAGCAGTTGCCAAAACGGCGTCTACATGAAACAAATAAACCAAAATGGGAACTGTTAAAATAGAGCCACCTCCTCCTATTAAACCAAGAGAAAGACCCATTAAAATCGCACCGATATATCCTATAATTTCCATTTATATTTTTTTTAAATTCTTACAATAATCTTTTTTATTCTTTTAAAAGCAAGTTCCAAATTTGACTTTAAATAAAATCGTAATCATACCCTTCTAATTGAGATAAAAGCGAAATTGGCTTATCTGTACAAATCACCCTGCCGTCGACCTTTGGCGCGACTGGCGAATGCACTTTTAAATATTCCTTAACAATGTCATGTAACGTCAAATTTAGCTTCTTAGGATTGAGAACATGTTCAATTCTGCAAAGTGTGTCGTCTGGATCTCCATCTCTCTCGCATGCAACCACAGAGTAGATGGCACCTTCTTCATACTCTTTCCCTTGAACGTTAATCGAGTTTACACGTTGGCCTTTAGGCTTATCTGCCGTAATATTGATTTTCATACCCTGGAATCTCACAACCCAACCACCGAATCTATTTGCCGGATCTTTTGCAAAAACGTTTTCAAGTTCTTTTTCGAGCCAATTTTTCAATTGAAGTCCCGAAATTTGAGCCCATTTTGCTTCTGAATTTACAGGCAACATACTCCATAAAAAGTCATTGGTAATTTCGGCAATTCCAGTTTTAGGGTTTGGAACGAGTGGCGGACAAAATCTAAATCCATTGGACAACGCAATATCCGGCTTCAATTTCCACATAAGTGCGTCGGTAATCATATTGTCCATAGGGTTTTCCATCACATAATATCTAACCAGAGTGGTTTTAGAGGTGCCAATAACGGTTTTCAATTCTTTCTGGAAAGGTTCTTTCGCTTTGTCAACCAGTTGCTGCATTTGAGCATCGGGTTTATATTTATACGGATCAACATCCAATAAAGCATAATGGTGTTCTTTTACAATTCCGTTTTCAACTACAATATCCATTTTTGAAACAAAAGATCCAAAAGCACCAGGTTCTGTAACTTTTGAAAACTTCCCTTGTATTGGTTTTCTTACGCGCTCATGGGTATCGGCACCCAAAATATAATCAACACCATCTATATAGGCTTTGTTTGCAAGATCTACTTGTTGTGCCAACCCCATGTGAGTAACCAAAAACACCATTGTACATTGCTCGTAATCACGAAGAACTTTCACATATTTCGCTACATTCAAAACCGGATCTGTGAATTTTATTCCTTCTGAATAGGCAGGACTTTGACGCTTTGGAGTTAATGGATCATTGTAACCAATAAATCCAATTTTAATACCCGCCACATTTTTCGTCCAATACGGTGGGAATATCATTTCCCCCGAAAAATTATCTTTTGTATCGTGGAACATATTTGCACAAATTTTAGCGCCGCTATATGCTCCGAGATCTTTCAACATCATTTCTTTACCATAAACAACTTCCCAGTTTCCGGGCAACATGAGGTCATAGCCAATATTGTTCATTAAAGGAATGATAGCTTTACCTTCGGTAAGCGCAGCCACACCTCCGCCTTGAAAACAATCGCCGCCATCAATTACAATGGTATTGGATGGATTTTGTGATTTTAAAGTGCGAATCATGGTTTTGAGACTAGCAAAACCACCTCGTTTCTTATAAACAGGACTTCCATTTTCTAAAAAAAACTCATCATGAGTATCTAATTGTGCATGAATATCGCTGGTATGAAGAATTGTAAAATGTTGCGCTTTGCCTTTTCTAATTGCTTCTGATTTTTCGATATCACGAATCGTAGATTCATCATT
>CANKVM010000113.1 GCA_947487175.1 Flavobacteriales bacterium
CCAGACAGAGAACTTGATTACTTCCCTCAACATCTTCCTGATGAAACAGCTCCAGTTACTGCTCCTCAAGAAGGTGAACAAACTGCACCTGCAGAGGTTGTACCAGAAGAAACTGTTGAAAGCAGTGTTTTCTTTGCAGCAATCAAACGTGTGTTTGGATTGAGATAAAATGAGTCACGCAGATTCTTCTCGAATCAACATTATATTCAGACGAATAGGTTTATTTACCTGTTCGTCTGTTTTTTTATTGTTCCTATTGGGAGCATTGGTTAGGGCAACCGGAAGCGGTATGGGTTGTCCCGATTGGCCAAAGTGTTTTGGTCTTTATGCGCCTCCAACATGTGAGTGTCAATTGCCAAAAAATTACGAACAAGTTTTTCAAGAAAAACGTCACAAAAAAGTGGCGAAGTTCTTGAAAACATTAAGGACTTTCGGTTTCAACGAAAAGGCAGACTTAATTGAAAAGGACAAAAATTTATATAGTCAAGAGAAATTTGATCCTACCAAAGCTTGGATAGAATATATCAATCGTTTGTTTGGTGTGCTTGCCGGATTGTTTGCTGTTATTTTTATTGCATTGGCATTTTTGAATAAGTCCCTCAAGAAAACGAGATTATGGGCTAGCATTGGATTTATCATGCTCATCTTAAATGCTTGGTTGGGTAGTATTGTTGTTGCAACTAACTTATTACCTGGAATTGTTTCATTTCATTTCTTGTTGTCTTTCTTGTGCTTATTTGGCTTTATCATGGCAATTCATAAGGCGGGTCCAATTTTTAGATTGCATAATCAAGATAATAACAAAGTATGGTTGATATTATGGTTTGTGATTTTTGCAGAGGTTATTTTGGGTACTTGGTCAAGAGAACAAGTAGATTTGTTAAGATCAAGTTCAACCTTGTATCTTAACGGGAATTCAAATGAAATACTCAACTATTTAGGTATGGATTGGCTATTTGTGGTGCATAGATATGTTCCTGGAATCATTTTAATTGTTGCTTTGGTAAAATATGTAAGGAGTCGGTCGTTAATTGCCTATACAAGCAATCATTGGTTTTGGATTGCCCTGATTTGTTTTATGCAAATTTGTTTGGGGGCAATTCATATTATTTATGTAGTGCCTAAATGGACTCAAATATCACATGTGGTTTTAGGGAGTGGTTTGTTAACATATAGTTTTTTGGTTTTGTTATCGTTTAAAAAAGAAAAAATATGAAATCGGTATTGAAGAGTTATGCTGAGTTGGTTAAATTCCGATTATCGAGCACCGTTGTTGCCACATCTGTATTTGGATATATATTGGCCTTGAAATATTCCTATGGGACTCATTGGACTGAATATTTCAATTGGACATTATTTTGTGGCGTTCTATTTGGTGGGATGTTCATTGTTTTTGCATCAAATGGACTCAATCAAATTATTGAGAAGGAAAATGATGGTAAAATGGATAGGACTTCTAAAAGACCCATTGTGGAGGGACGCATTCCACTGTTGCAGGCGAGAATTTTTTGCTGGGCAACTGGCTTTATCGGTATTATGACGCTAATTTTAACTGGAGCACCATTTTTGGCTGTGCTATTGGGCGCGATTAGCTTAGTAGTTTATGTTTTTATTTATACGCCAATGAAGCAAGTAAGTCCTCTCGCTGTTATGGTAGGAGCAATTCCTGGCGCGTTGCCTCCGTTAATTGGTTATTCTGCTGTGATACCATCATTGGATCAATTGGGAATTATTTTATTTTTAATTCAATTTTTTTGGCAATTTCCACATTTTTGGGCAATTGCTTGGATGTTGCATGATGATTATCAAAAAGCGGGTTATTGGTTATTGCCTTCTGGTGGAGGAAGGGATAAAAAAAGTGCGTATCAGATTCTTATATATACAGTTATATTAAATTTGGTGAGTTTAATGCCGTTGCTTTATGGATTGTCTTCGGTGAATGTATTGTTCGTTATTTTGCCGTTGTGTCTGTATTTTTTCTTCAAATCTTTGCAATTATTTAAGACGTTAGAAATAAAAGATGCAAGAAAATTACTTTATGCATCGTTTTTATACACTCCTGTTGTATTTTTGTCGTACATTTTCTTCTAATGAATAAGAAATATCCAAAAGATCCAGCATTTGCAGTAGCGCCATCAAAGTTTAACATGTGGCTGTTTATGTTGGCGAGTTCAATGCTTTTTGCGGCTGTTGTGAGTGCATTTATTGTACATCATCCTGATGCCGAAAAGAAAGATGCTTGGACAGCTTTTGATCTACCAATTTATTTCTTGTATTCAATGTTCGTTGTTGTTGCTAGTTCAATAACAATTTATTATGCCTTTAAAATGGCAAAGAAGGATGAAATTTCTGCCAACAAATGGTTGAATGGAATTACCCTTTTACTTGGAATTTTATTCTGTATATCCCAATATATGGGTTGGAATCAGTTAGTTACGTTAGGATTAACGTTTGTTAACTCTAGACCTGAAGATATTTCTGCATCATACGTATATGTAATTACAGCCCTTCACGTGGTACACGTTTTGGGTGGTATTGTATTACTCTCAATATGTTGGATACAGTCGTTAAGATTAAATGTTCACAAAAAGAATCTCACACTTATGTCAATTACTCACACTTATTGGCATTTTGTAGGATTATTGTGGATTTTGTTATATTTATTCCTTTATTTCGCAAAGTAAATTTACCCAATGTCAAATCATTCAGAAGCAGTTTTCGAGAAGCAGCCCATGTGGGCGGGAGGCAGATCTCCTTTCAACGTAAGTTACGGAAAATTAATGATGTGGATCTTCCTTTTATCGGATGCATTCACATTCTCTAGTTTACTCATTCAGTACGGTGCGCAACGTTTTTCAAACGTGCAAACTGCTGTAACAACAAAATGGCCTGATCCGGCGTCAATTTTTAATCACTTCCCTTTCATGCACGGTTTTCATTTGCCGTTGTTGTTTGTGAGTGTGATGACATTCATCTTGATCTTAAGTTCAGTAACTATGGTTTTGGCCGTAGAAGCTGGTCATAGAAACAGTAAAAAAGAAGTTCAACGCTATATGTTCTATACCATTATTGGTGGTGTAGCATTCTTAAGCTGTCAGGCTTGGGAATGGGTAACCTTTATTCATGAAGGTGCGCGTTTAGATGGAAACTTTTTTGGTATTACAAAAGAAGGTTATGATCACCTGCATAGTGTGCACTTCGGTAGCCACTTTGAGTGGGATAAAGCCATAGACAGAACCAATGGTCCAGTACCATTTGCTGCGTTGTTCTTTATCGTAACTGGTTTTCATGGTTTTCACGTATTTAGTGGTGTGGTTATTAACGTTGTAATGTATATCATGACGGTTAGAGGCACTTTCGAACGTCGTGGTCACTATGAAATGATTGAAAAAGCAGGTTTATATTGGCATTTTGTAGATTTGGTTTGGGTATTTGTATTTACCTTCTTTTATTTAATTTAACAATTTAAAGTATTAACAATATGGAATTTTATTCAAAACCAGGCGAATTTGATGCGATCAATTATGTTCCCCACACAGAAAGTCATGGGACCAAAGAATTATGGAAAACATTTTGGCTTCTTTTAGGTATTACAATTTTAGATTTTGTAATCTACTTTGTAATGGGTGCTTCAGGAGTTAGAAATGTAATTTTTATTTTATTCGGTTTGGTGAAAGCATACTACATTGTAGGTGCCTTTATGCACATGAAGAGTGAAAAAGTCAATTTGGCGTTAACTATAATTGTTCCAGTTGTATTTGTTCTAGGTTTAATTTGGGTAATGCTTTACGAAGGCGATGCTATTTCTAAATCGCACACAAATCACTCACCTGAAACTCATACAGAAGTTCATAAATAATTAATGAGCGCATCTAGTAATAAGAAATTTAAAGTGGCCGCAACAGCGGCCATTGTTATTTTACCCATCCTTGCTGTATTCTTTTGGAGTAAAGCGAAATGGGTGCATAAAGAATTGCCTATTTTTGGCGATACCATTATGGGTGATAATGGGAAAAAAGAATACCTAAGCCACACCGTTAGCGATATTGTGTTGTATAATCAGCACGGTAAGAAAATTACCCTTGACGATTTCGACTCTAGCATTCTAGTGGTGAATATTTTCTTCGCTTCTTGTCCTACCATTTGTCCTTCTCTAAATAAACAAGTGCAATCTGTTGCAGAAGGATATATCAATGAAAACAATATAAAGTTCTTAACTGTTACTATAGATCCAGAAAGTGATTCGGTTCCAGTATTGGCAGCATATGCCAAAGCCTATAAAGCTGATCTGTTTAAAAGAACTTTTGCAACAGGTAATAAAAAAGAGATTTATGATTGGGTGTACAATGATTTAAAACTAGCTACAGAGCAACGTGGTTCTGATTTCATTCATGACGACAAGGTTGTAATTATTGATAAACAACATAGAATCCGCGCTATTTTACCAACTGCCGGCGAAAACAATACCCAGAAGTTTAAAAATATTCAACGCATAAAAGACGATATCGAAAATTTAAAATATGAATACAGACAAAAAGAATTGGATAAGTGATAAAGGCTTCTTTTGGCTTGTCCTTGGTGTAACTTTGGTTATACCCGCTGTTGTGGTACTCTTGCAAGTTATTCCAGCAGAAATGCGACCTACTGCTGATTTTGCTAAACATTTGCCAAAATTGAATGCAATCATTAATTCATTGGTGAGTATTTGCTTGTTTTTGGGATATCGTGCTATTCGATATGCAAAAAACAAAGCATTGCATCAGAAACTTATGTTCTCTGCATTTTTATTGTCGGCGATGTTTCTGATTAGTTATGTTACTTACCATTTAACCCTACCTCCAGTAAAATATTGCAATGAAGGATTTTTGAAATATCTTTATTTCTTTTTATTGGTTACACATATTGTTTTGGCTGCGGTTATTTTACCAATGGTATTATACACCATTTATTACAGTACTTCTGGCCGATTTGAAAGTCACAAGAAAATTGCCCGTTGGACATATCCTTTGTGGTTATATGTATCAGTTACCGGAGTTATTGTTTATTTGATGTTAGCACCCTGCATGAATTTATGAAAAAATTAATATTGTTTCTCGCGATTATGGTTGTGTCAAGTGTAGCACTTGTAGCACAATGCCCAATGTGTAAGGCTGCTTTAACAAGTAGCCGTGATCATGGCAAGAAAAACGAACAGAATGTCGGGAATGGAATCAATAAAGGAATATTATTTTTACTATCAGCACCTTATTTCTTGATCGGTACTGCAGGATTTGTTTATTACAAAGCCCAGAAGAAAAAGAAATTGGCTAATGGTTAATATCAAAAGGCCTGGAGTTTACAGTTTTTTAAATTCAAAGTGCCCTAGATGTGGAAAAGGTAAGGTATTTTCAGGTTCAATATTTTCGTTAAGGACGTTTGCCGATACTCTTGGTTGCTGTCCAAACTGTCATTTAAGTTATGAGCCAGAAACGGGTTTCTTTTTTGGTGCTATGTATTTTAGTTATGCATTAATTGTTGGAGTGATTATTATTGGCAGTATTGTAATGAATTTATTAGATCTGTTTAATTATGCTATTTATTTGATTCCTGTATTATTGATACTATTATTGCCAGTTATTTTCAGACATAGTAGGTTATTTATGCTGTATGTAGTTTACCCTTTGATGTTTGAAGAGAAGTTTTACGGTAAGCGTAAAGATTCATAAAAGACTATATTAAATACAATAGTCACATAAAAGAAAAGCCCTTGAAATTTCAAGGGCTTTTGCTTTTTATAAGATATTAGACTTATGCTTCAACGTCAGTTTCTGGTTCTACTGCCACAACAGTATCTCCGGCTTTGTTTTTGGCAATAATTTTTGCTTCCAATTCAGCAACCATTTCTGGATTGTCTTCAAGAAGTTCTTTTACAGTGTCTCTACCTTGACCCAATTTAGTGCCATCGTAACTAAACCAGCTACCACTTTTTTGAACTATGTTGGCATCAACCGCGAGGTCAAGAACTTCTCCAACACGGCTAATTCCTTTACCATACATGATATCAAATTCTACAACTCTGAAAGGAGGTGCTACTTTATTTTTAGCTACTTTTACTTTGGTACGGTTACCAATAATTTGGTCGCCATCTTTGATTTGTGCATTTCTACGAATATCTAAACGAATAGAAGCATAAAATTTCAAAG
>CANKVM010000114.1 GCA_947487175.1 Flavobacteriales bacterium
TATTTTGTAATCAATTGGCAAAGGCACAGACTTGGTCTCCCTTGGATAGCATAAAGTTGTCGTTTAAGAATATACCCCATATCCTTTTAGGTTTGGACAGAAGAAATTCATACGTTGTTGGTATGCCGGTGAATGTTTTTGGCATAAGAGTGGGTTATGATTATGGCAAAATAGCCCTGTTGGGTGCTTTTTATACTGCATCAACTACCAAGGAAGGAACCGATAACACGTATGATTATTTGATTTTAGGAGCAATTTGCGAATATCATTGGTATAAAACACACCGCTTTCTTATTTATCAAACAATTCAAACTGGAATTGGTACCGTTGATATGAAGGAAAGAGATATTTTGACCAAGGAAATACAGTATAAATCTAACATGATTATTCCAATTGAAACTGGAGTTACCGGTAATGTTCGGTTTTTGAAATATTTTGGGATTACAGCAGGAATTGGAATAAGAACTTCCCTTACACCCAATACCTATTATACTGCTCCATATTATTCTTATGGGATTATGGTTTTTACCAAAGATTTAATCAAAGACATTCGGACTATTACTAAATAAAAAAAAGGTCGGATTTATCCGACCTTTTTTTTATTGCAATTATTTTTATTACTTGGTTTTGTACTTTTCGCTATGTTCAATGAATTCTGCAACTTTCTCTACATCAATTCTATTTGCAATTATTTTCTTGTTTGAGTCTAGAATGAAAATTGTAGGACTGGCAATTACATAATATGAATAGAGAGCGTCGGCGTATTTTTGGCTTTGCACTTCTCCACGAATTAAATGTATGAATTCTTTCATTTCTGGATGCTCTTTGGCATATTCATGCCATTCTTTCTTTTTATCACCCGATGATAATGCAACTACCTTCCAACCTTTGCTTTTATTCTCTTCATAAATTTTTGCCAACTTAGGCAATACTTCTTTACAATGACCACAAGTAGGATCCCAGAAAATCATAATGGTATAGGGCGCTCTAATTGAATTTGTTCTTACCCATGCACTGTCTAAGTTTTTCAACTCCAATTCAGGTGCTATTTGACCAATTAATGTATGAGAACGTCTAAATGCATTTTCGCACATTTTGGCAACGGTTACACTATCAACCCACCAAGCTTTTCCAGCGCAATAGTTTGATAATGCCATGTGAACAAATGCTTTATCCAATCCCATAACATTGCTAGATTCAAATCTGTTTGTCAAATACCAAATGATATATTTTTCGTTTTCAATTGAATTTTTAGTTTTTGCCAAAAGCCATTCACTAGCTACAATACATGTATCTGCATCTGGTACAATTACTTTGTCAAAGTAAAAATCTAACTTTTGTTTCAAAACGTTCACAGGCATTCTCACTAATCCGTCTTCGTTGAAGTCAACATGATCCCAATAGTGTAATTTAAAATAGTTAAATGGATATGCACTGTCTTTGGTTCCATCTGCTTTTGTAGGCAATACGGTAGGAAAATCAACCGCAATTAATGAATATATAAAATGAGACAATAAATTTTTAGGGTGAGTAGCGACAAAAAGAGAATCTGAAGCTTCTTTTTCTCTTAAATATGCAGCTTTTTTAGGTTCCAAGCGTTTGATATTAGCAGGTGTTGAGTCTTTTTTTACTTCTTCATCTAAAGCAATTAACTTTTCAATTACCGACATTTTAGAAACTTGATATTGAACAAAATCTGAATTTTCAGTTGACCCATCAACCTTCATTTTTTTGTAATATTCTCTTTCATAAAAAGAAGTATCAAAGGTGATTGTGAAATCTTGATCATCATCAATCATGAATTCAAAATAATCTCTCTTTTCAGGCAATACAAACAAATACATACCACGTTGTAATTTGCTCGGGCTTGGTTTTTTTGTATTGTAGCTACCGTTAAAAGTTGCAATTCCATTCGCTTGAATTTCTGCGGTATCTCTTAGGTATTTCCCTCCAATATGATGATCAGCAAGAAAAACCATTTGACCTGGTTTTAATGCTTTGCATTTAAATTTAATGCTGTAAGAACCGGGCTCTCGTCCATCCCAACTAGTTTTATTCTTAAGTTCCGGATACATACCAACAGTATTTCTTTTAACTGGTGGTGTAATTCTTTGATAAGGAATGATTTGTGCATTTGACCAAAGTGCGGTAAGCGCAAAAGCAAGGGTTAAAAAATATTTAGGCTTCATTGTTTTTACTAAAATCTCCGTAAATTTAGACAAATTTTGTTCCAAAACGTTGTATGGATTCTGAAAACTATAATTTTTATGATCGAATTTTCGATGTAGTGAGATTAATTCCCCATGGAAGAGTTACTTCTTATGGAGCAATCGCATCTTTTTTGGGTGCTAAAAGAAGCAGTCGCTTGGTTGGATGGGCAATGAACTTAAGTCATTCTGTTGAACCATATGTTCCCGCACACAGGGTGGTAAATAGAAATGGACTTCTCACAGGTAAAGCCCATTTTCAAGATATAAACGAAATGCAACAGTTGTTAGAGGCTGAAGGTATTGTTGTGGTTGAAGACCAAATTCAAAAATTCAAAAACGTTTTTTGGGACCCGGCTTCTTTGTAAGAGGTTTCTTTTCAAATGGTTTCTTTGAAAATTCTTTCTTAGTAGAATCTTTCTTTGTTGCAGGTTTTTTAAAGTCATCTTTTTTTAACAAATCGGCAAATAATTGCCACCATTGTTTCTTTGGGTAAGGTGCTTTTATGTTTAACGATGGATTTGTTTTAACCGCATGTGGTGTTACCAATTGGTATGCATGCAAAGCTATACTTCTGTCAGGTAGTGGTTCTCTTGCGCCGTATTTCAAATCGCCCATTATTGGTGAACCTTGTTTAGCCAATTGCGCACGAATTTGGTGGAAACGCCCTGTTTCTAATTGAATTTCATACAAGAATTTATCGCCTCTGTTATTCAATAACTTGTAATGTAAAACAGCATGTTTACTTCCAGGTCGAGGAGTGTTATAAGTAAGTGCCCTATGCGTAGTGCTGTCTTTCCCTAAATAATTTTCTAAAGTTCCCTCAGATTCAGGTAGTGCATATTGGGTAATGCAATGGTATATTTTTTTATTTTGCTTTAAACGGAAAACCTCATTCATTCTGATAAGCGCTTTTGAAGTTTTAGCCAACATCATTGTGCCACTTACTGGGCGATCAATGCGGTGAATAAGTCCAACAAAAGCCGCTCCTGGCTTATTGTATTTTTCTCGAATATATCTTTCGGCAATCTCCAATAAGTGTTCGTCACCAGTTTCGTCGCCTTGAACTGGCAACCCTGCTGGTTTATTTACCACCAAAAGGTGATTGTCTTCCCATAATACTTCAAGCATCCTGCAAATTTACCAAATTGTTGGCTATTTAATTTTAAAGTTTTAGAAGTACTTTTGTGCGATACATGTCGTTTTTTTCTATTAAGGGTTACAAGTTTGAATTAAAGGAGATAGCCTATTTGGCTTATCCTATGATTTTAGGTCAGTTGGGAGTAGTGTTGATGGGGGTAGCCGACACCATTATGGTTGGAAAGTTGGGAACGGATGCTTTGGCAAGTGTAAACCAAGCTAACAATTTGTTTTTCATGTTAAGTGGATTAACTTTTGGTGTTTTGTTTGCAGTGAGTACCCTAGTAAGTATTAAAGTGGGCGAAAACAAAGCTTCTCATGGATTTGCCATTTATAGGGCCAGTTTAATTGTGAGTGTTTTACTTTTTGTTGTTCAATTTTTTATTCTGCAAATACTCATTCAAAATTTTCATTGGTTAGGCCAAGCTGGGAATATCAATATTCTGGCTCCAAAATTTTTGAATATTGTGAGTTGGTCTATTTTGCCCATTTTAATTAATATGAGTTCTAGGCAATTTACCGACGGGTTAGGACATACTAAAGTATTCATGATTCTTACAATTGCCGCTTTGATTCTCAATGTGTTTTTGAATTGGTTATTGATCTATGGAAATTGGGGTGCGCCTGCTTTGGGTGTTGAGGGATCTGCCTATGCAACCTTGATTTCTCGAATAGCGATGGCAATCGTTGGGCTTTGGTATGTAAGGTATTCGAAATTAATGAAGCAATATTTGCCAGAAAAAATGCCTAGTTGGAAATCAGTTTTGCCTGAAATGAAACCAATCTGGAAAATGGGAATTCCATTGGCATTACAAACATTTGCCGAATGGGCGTGCTTTGCCCTTTCAGGTGTTATGGTTGGTTGGTATGGCGCTTCTCAATTGGCGGCTCATGCTGTTGCATTGAATATAGCCTCCGTGACTTATATGATTGCAAGTGGTATTGCTATGGCTGGATCAATTTTGGCAGGAAATAGCTATGGTGAAAAAAATGTATTGAAACTGAAAAAAGTTGCACATGCTACATTTTTACTCTTAACGATTTTTGAATTGTTTAATGCATTGATGTTTCTGTTGTTCAATAAGCAAATTGCTGCCATCTATCGCGTTGATGATTCTGTAATGCCCTATATATTGCCATTGCTAACATTGGCCGCATTCTTTCAGCTTTCAGATGGAATTCAAGCAGGAGCAATGGGATTGTTACGTGGCGTTAAAGACGTAGTTTGGGCAAGTATCATTTCAATTGTTTCATACTGGGTAGTTTCTTTACCTTTGTCATATTATTTCGGAGACTATAGATTTCATTACCTAAATGGTCACTTTACTCGGGTTCTTGTGCCAAATTCTATTTGGGAAAATGGTCAGGTTTATGGCGTTTGGATAGGCTTTACCGTTGGATTATTTGTGGCCTCTATTTTTGGGGTTTATCGTTTTTACAGTAAATTGAATAAAATAAAATTTCAATATGAAATTAAGTAAGATACTTGTTGTTTGTGCCTTTTCGGTTGTGAATATCTCTTTTGGTCAAGATTTAAAATGGGATAGAACCTTTGAATTGTTCGTTTCTCCATCAATTTCAACGCGAATTTTAGGAACAATTACCCCGGATATTCAGGGAGGATTTACTTTAAACCAATTAACTGATTCGTTTTCAAAAGCCGATGTTTCAAGCAATTTTGTGAATTTTGGTGCCAATTTGGTTTATAGGAAAACGGATAGAAAAGCATTCTCTGTTGGAATTTCTTATTTGAAAACCGGATTTACCCGGCAAAAAGAAGGAAACATGTTCAATTATTCGCCACATCCCGAACTTCTGGTTTATGCCAATCTTTCTGAGGGACCAATCCAAATTTTGAATTATCAATTTAACTATTCCTATCTAACTGTTGATTTAAAATATTTGGGAAGGATAGACGGCGCTAGCTTGATTATCAACAATACGAAACTTTGGTATTTTGTTGGCGTATCACCAGGTATTTTGTTTAATAGTGATGTTAATATCATGACCCAAGGATTTACATTGGCTGAAGGAAATAATATTTCCACCTATGATTATACTGTGGAGCATAATTCAAACGGAAAATACTCAGATCAGAATGGTCGTTTTGATATCAAAAGGGTGTATCCTTCAAAATTAAATTTATTTGTAAATACAGGCCTGCGATTCGATTATACGTTTGGTGAAACCATGCATTTGTTGTTGCAACCCAAAGTAAATATTCCACTATTGCCATCGGCAGGTGGTGTTCAAGTTGCTTGGTGTCCGCAAGCATCTATAGATATTGGAATTATTTGGCCTTTGCACTAAATAAAAAACCCTTGAAGAATCCTTCAAGGGTTTTTTAATTATTCAGTTAGATGGATAATTATATCCCGTTTAATTTGGCTTTGGTGTATTCTCTGTTAAGCGTAGAGATAACAGATAAAGGAATTCCTTTAGGACATTCAGCAGAACAAGCACCGGTGTTTGTACAAGCACCGAATCCCTCAGCATCCATTTGATTTACCATTGCAACAACACGACTTTGACGTTCAGCCTGGCCTTGTGGTAACAAACTCAATTGAGTAACCTTCGCACCTACGAAAAGCATAGCAGAAGCGTTTATACAAGCACTTACGCAAGCACCACAACCAATACATGTTGCAGCTTCGAAAGCTTCATCGGCAATATCTTTTGGAATAAGAATATTGTTTGCATCAACGGCGTTACCTGTATTCACAGAAACGAAACCACCTGACGCAATAATTCTATCAAAAGAAGAACGATTTACACTTAAATCTTTGATTACTGGAA
>CANKVM010000115.1 GCA_947487175.1 Flavobacteriales bacterium
TAGAAATGGCAATGGAACACGACCGTGTTTTTGATCTCAGAAGAACAAAACAAGCGGGTACTGTTATGAGAGCACATGGAAAAGCTTATGTTGATGGCAAACACGATTTATACCCTATACCCCAACGTCAAATTGACTTGGCAAATGGTAAATTGATTCAAAATCCTGGATATTAAACTTAAACCAATTAAATTAAATTTATAAAAACAATGAAAAAACAAATTTTCTCAATGACTGGCTTTGCAGCCGCTGCCTTATTGGCATTTACGTTCACTTCATGTGGTGATGACAAAAAAACGGATACCGGTACCCCTCCAATTGGTGGCTACAACTCTTCTGATGATGTAGCTTCTTCTAACTTGGTAGCAAAATTTTCTTTTGAAAATGATGTAACAGATGCAAAAGGAAATATTACTGGTGGCGCTGCTACAGGTACTTCATTTGTAGCGGGTGCAAAAGGGCAAGCTTGGCAAGGTGCTTCTGCGGGCTACGTTTTGTATTCTGGTATTTCTAGCAAGGTTTCTGGAATTCAATCTACAACCATTTCTTCTTGGGTAAAAACAGCTGTAGTTGCTGATGGTGCTCAATCTTGGTTTCAAGTGTTGAACGACAGTAACTGGATTGGTAACTTGTTCATTTTGCAAGAGTCTGGTACTATGGGTAACGATTCTACCCGTATCAAATTCACAATGAACAACTGGAATGCAACTGCTTGGAAAGAGCAATGGACAGAATTAGGCGGTGAAAACCGTATCAAAATTGCTGACAATACTTGGCATCATGTGGTATGTTCTTACGATGCATCTACTTCTAAAATTGCTATTTACGTTGATGGTGTTAAGAGAAATTTACCAGCAGGTGTGACTGATAAATTCCAAGACGATCCTACAAAAGGTGGATTGCCTTTGGGTACCTTGGCATTTAAAAATGCGACCAAATTTGTTTTTGGTTGTTACAAACAAAACCTACCCGGTGGAACTCCAGATGCTTGGATGAAAAACTTCACTGGTGCTTTAGATGAATTCCGTATTTACGACAAAGCATTGGCTGATGCTGATGTAACTTCTCTTTATCAATTAGAAAAAGCGGGTCGTTAATTCTTTGAAAAAAATAATTTTATCGGGGCTGGGCGTTTTTCGAACAGCCCCTTTTATATTCTCTTTGTTCCTTGCATCTTTGATGTTTGGGGTGGTTGTTTCATGTAAAAAAGAAACTCCTGTTACTCAGCCTCCTATTGCTAAAAACTTTGAATTATTAAACATTAAATTAAACAACAAACAAATAAGCACAGTTGTTCCAAATTTGGCTGTCAATCCAACTTTTGTAATCAATTTTACTGATGTTCTTGATACAAATAGCGCAAAAAAAGAATTGGCAATTAAGGAAGGTGGATTTACTCCCGTTCCAGTTATTTATCATTTTTCACATTCTGATTCAACGGTTTCAATTCGTTGCGAGAAACCTTTGAAATATTTTACCAAATACACATTAACAGTGCCAACCACATTGGCCTCAAAATCTGGTGGTCATATTTTGAAATATTATGCTGTGCAATTGCGCACGGGCATGGATACTTCAATTAAATTTAGTGTTATCTCTGATAACCAACTTATGGATTCGGTTCAATATCGAAACCTACAATATTTTTGGAATTTTGCCCACCCAATCAGTGGGCTGGCGCTCGAGCGCAATACTTCAGGTGATTTGGTTACCTCCGGTGGATCTGGTATGGGAATTATGGCTATCATTGCCGGTGTGAACCGCAATTTTATTAGCCGTTCCGAAGCTGTGAATCACCTCAATATCATGTCGCAGTTTCTATTATATAAAACTAAAGTTTACCATGGTGCTTACCCTCATTGGTTCAATGGGGCAAATGGCAATACCATTGCATTTTCTACAAATGACGATGGTGCAGACTTGGTAGAAACTTCATACTTAATTCAGGGTTTATTAACAGCCCGTCAGTATTTTAACGATGCAGGCAGCAAAGAAACGTCCCTCAGAAATAAAATCGATAGTATTTGGCGCAGGGTTGAATGGAATTGGTTTACCAAAAATGGTGCTGAAACCAATCTGTATTGGCATTGGAGTCCTTCCAAAGGATTTATTATGAA
Source organism: Flavobacteriales bacterium (assembly GCA_947487175.1). GTDB lineage: Bacteria > Bacteroidota > Bacteroidia > NS11-12g > UBA955 > VMCP01. The sequence goes on from CANKVM010000115.1 coordinate 2,118, forward strand.
TATGCAAATACGCGGATGGAATGAGTGTTTAATTACCCATGTTTTGGCTGCTTCGTCTCCAACTTATCCAGTAAGTACCGACGTTTATAAAAATTGTTGGGCCTCAAATGGTGGAATGAAAAATGGCAAATCGTTTTATGGTTATAAATTGCCATTGGGTTCTGATTATGGTGGACCTATGTTCTTTGCCCATTATTCGTTTTTGGGAATTGACCCAAGAGGTCTTACCGATCAATATGCCGATTATTGGCAGCAGAATCAAAATCATGCCCTAATCAATTACACTTATTGCAAACAAAATCCAAAGAATTTTGGGGGATATAGCGCCGAATGTTGGGGTTTAACTGCAAGTGACGATCCGTGGGGTTACGATGCCCATTCACCAACAAACGACAGGGGAGTAATTTCGCCGACTGCGGCTTTAGCCTCCATGCCATATACTCCAAATGAATCAAAAGCGGCAATGCGGTTTTTCTATTACAAATTAGGCGATAAAATATGGGGAGAATACGGTTTTGTTGATGCATTTAATATCAACGAAACTTGGGTTGCCAACTCTTATTTGGCAATTGATCAAGGACCCATTGTTGTGATGATTGAAAATTATCGTTCTTCTTTGCTTTGGGAACAATTTACAAGCTGTACCGAAGTGAAAACAGGAATGAAAAAATTGGGCTTTTCGGCCCCTTACTTAAATTAATAATATACTGAATTTTATGCATATAAACAAATTTTCTGTTACAAAAACATTGGGGTTAATCCTATTTGTTTCCTTATTTACTTTACAATCAGCATTGGCTCAGAATGCTCCGGGTTCTAACAATTCAGGAAGTTCACGCGCCGATTTATTCGTTGATTCTTTGATGAATTTGATGACCATCCAAGAAAAAATTGGTCAATTAAATCTACCATCAGTAGGATTTGATGTAACCGGGCCAGTTGTGAGTCAAGGCGTTGATGAAAAATTGAGCAAAGGCTTGGTAGGCGGAGTTTTTAATACATTTACTCCTGTTGCAGTTAGGAAATTGCAAGAGAAAGCAATAAAAGGACATCGTTTGCATATTCCTTTGTTGTTTGGTTACGATGTGATACATGGACACAGAACCATTTTCCCAATTCCTTTGGCATTGTCTTGTACATGGAATTTAGGTAAAATTGAAGACATGGCTAGAATTTCAGCGAAAGAAGCAACGGCTGATGGTTTGAATTGGACGTTTTCTCCAATGGTTGACATTGCGCGCGATCCTCGTTGGGGTAGGGTTTCTGAAGGCGCTGGCGAAGATCCATATTTGGGTTCTCGCATTGCCGAAGCCATGGTACGTGGTTACCAAGGTACAAGTTTAGCTAATCCTTTAAATGTAATGGCTTGCGTAAAGCATTTTGCATTATATGGCGCTGCCGAAGCCGGAAGAGATTACAATACGGTAGATATGTCCCTCTATAAAATGAGCAATGATTATTTGCCACCCTATCATGCTGCTGTAAACGCTGGTGTTGGTAGTGTAATGACCTCTTTTAATGATGTAAATGGTGTTCCTGCAACTTGCAATCCGTTTCTGTTAGATACTATTTTGAAAAAACAATGGGGATTTAATGGGTTGGTAGTTACGGATTATACTGCCATCAATGAATTGATGAATCACGGAATGGGAGATGAAAAGACAGTTGCCAAACGTGCATTAGAGGCCGGTGCCGACATGGATATGGTAGGTGAGTTGTATTTAAACCATGTTGAAAGTCTTTTGAGGGACGGTAAATTGAGTATGGATTATTTAAACCGCTCATGCAGAAATATTTTAATGGCCAAATATAAACTGGGCTTATTTTCAGATCCATATAGAGGTTTAAATGATGCCAGACAATCTGAAATTATGTCTGATGAGCACAAATCAATTGCTTTGCATATTGCTGAAGAATCGATTGTTTTGTTAAAAAACAATAAAAATGTATTGCCTTTAGGAAATGGAGTATTTCCATCTGACATAGCATTGAAACTGCCTTCAAATCAGAAGATTGCTTTAATTGGTCCTCATATCAAAGGACAGCGTGATTTAATTGGAAGTTGGAGCGGTGCTGGCGATGCGAAAAAAGCAATTACGGTTTATGATGCTATAATTGCTGATCAAAGCAATATTAAAAAAGAAAACATCTCGTATGCCTTGGGTTGTAATCTGATTGAAAATCCTGATTTGATGAATAAATTGAATCAACACGACGGTCAATTGAAATTAGCCAAACAATCTGCAGCTGAATTAATCAAAGAGGCTGTGAAAGTAGCCAAGAAATCGGATGTGGTGGTTTTGGCTTTGGGTGAAGCTTTTGGTATGACGGGTGAAGCGGCTTCCATGTCAAATTTGGATTTGCAACCGCAACAAAAAGCATTGTTTGCTGCCTTGAAAGCAACTGGAAAACCCATTGTTTTGTTATTATTCAACGGCAGACCAATGACGATTGAGAATGAATTCAATCAAGCTGATGCATTACTTGAATGTTGGTTACCAGGAACAATGGCGGGTGAGGCAGTAAAGAACGTGTTGTTTGGGAATGTAAATCCCTCCGGAAAATTAACAATGACTTTTCCGCGTAATGTGGGTCAAATTCCTATTTATTACAACTCGCGCAAAACAGGCCGTCCAGTTGATCCAAATCAAAAGTACAGTTCAAAGTATTTAGATGTAGCAAATACGCCATTGTTGCCTTTTGGTTACGGTTTGAGTTATTCTACTTTTGAATATTCAAATTTGAAAGTTTCTGATGTTGGCAATGGACTTGTGAATGTATCTGTTGATGTTACCAATTCTGGAAACAGGGAAGGACAAGAAGTTGTTCAAATTTACATGTCTGATTTAGTTGCTTCTAAAACGCGTCCTGTGAAAGAATTAAAAAGATTTAAAAAGGTAAGTATTTCAGCGCATTCAACTTTTACAGCAAACTTTCAATTAACCAAAGAAGATTTCGGATTTTATAATGATCAAATGAATTTAACCGTTGAGCCAGGAGATTTTGAGATTTCTGCAGGTGGAAATTCGAATGCAAATCTTACGGTAAAGTATTTATTGAAATAATAAAACATATTTAAATTCAATGAGATAGCCTATCTGTTCGCAGGTAGGCTATCTTTGTTTATGTGTTTTTATTTGCCGTACAGCACTTTGTAAATTACCATTGAATGCTTGAACTTTAAATTTGCATAGAATTCCCTAGGTAGAATCTATCAAAATAGGTGAAAATTCATTTTTTGGAATTTGAACTTAACCAAACAATTATCTATTTTCTTTGTTCTTTCGATATGAAAAGACTTGTTCAGGAACAATTTTTACCGGTGTCGTTAGAAACTGCTTGGAATTATTTTGCAACCCCAAAAAATTTAAATGACATAACACCCAAGGATATGGTTTTTAAAATCGTTTCTGAATTGCCAGAAAAAATGTATGAGGGCATGTTTATTCAGTATAAAATTAAGCCGATGCTCAATATTGAATTGAACTGGTGTACCGAAATTACACATATTGTTGAGGGACAATTTTTTGTTGATGAACAGCGTAAAGGGCCTTACAATATTTGGCACCACGAGCATCATTTTAAGGCTGTTGAAGGTGGGGTATTAATGACAGATATTTTGCATTATGATGTGGGTTTGTCATTTTTAGGATGGATAGCAAGCAAGCTTTTTGTAGATAAAAAAGTGGAGCAAATTTTCGAATTCCGT
>CANKVM010000116.1 GCA_947487175.1 Flavobacteriales bacterium
TGTGGAGTTGGGGGGAATTGAACCCCCGTCCGGAGATGCGAAAGCTGGCGCTTTCTACAGGTTTAGGGTGAGATTATTTTCGGAAGTAGGCCGGCTCTCCCCAAGCCAACGTAACCTCTTATTTGGCTAATAATGTTTCCTGCGCCAATGTTTCAGAAACATACCCGTGCGGGTCGATTACTTCTGGTGATTCTCGGCACGAGTATAGAGAATCGAAGTAAATGGCATTAACCTATCACTCGGATTAGGCAGCCATGGCAAAATTGTTTTCGCCTCTTAAATTTTTGAAAATTGATATTAAAGTGCCAAAATCCAAAGCACTACCTGCTTACACCGCGTCCATTCATCCCGTCGATTCCGATCAACCCCAATCGGTACTGCAAAGATACGTCTTTTTGTTCATCATTATCGCGATTGTATAAGGCCTTTCGTGTAACTTTGACGTTTAATTCTTTGAATATGTCGGTTTATTTGCGCTTCCTTTTATTGTTCATTGCCTTCTTTTTCAAGAGGGAAATAACTGCGCAAGTGACCCTTGTTGATACCGTTAACTTAACCAATAAAACTTCTGGGTTGAAACTTTGGTACCTTTCACAAAACAAATATCTGCTTACTGAAACTCAGGAAAGCAATGATACCTTGGCAATAGATTCAAACCAAACGGGTATTTCTCTTGATTCTGTTCTTGTGAAAATACAAGAAATTAGAGAAAAACGTTCAATAAAAATGACCTCTAAAGATCAATTTTCAATTGTTTTATGCCTTGCAAATACCCATTTTCAAATGATTGAAATGCGATCTCTTTTTGAAAAATTATCTGAACTGGGAATTCGGGTTAAAGTGGAATTGCCAGTAAAGAATTAAAACCTTTTAATTCAATTGTACGTCGTTTGGCGCTTGTGCCAACCAAGTGTATTCTCCGCCCAAATCAGACAAACACTTTTTCCAAACAAACTGCGCATTCATTAACATGTAAACGCGTTTGAAACTAGAAACAATCCAAGTTTTTTCTTCGATTTCCTTTTCCAATTGTTTAGGACCCCAACCACAATATCCAGCAATGGCAATTGCATTACTTTCGTTTAACTCACCTGTTTGGTGCTTGGCAATGATTTGATGCGCATCGCCACCCCAATACATACCATCTCCAATAGATAGGGTGTCTTTGATGTCGCTGCAGCTATGTAAAAAGTTCATTGTTTTTTTGGATTCCATGGGTCCCCCAAAATACAATTTCAAGCTAATTTCACTTCCGTCTTCTTCACTCGCGGCTTTCATGAGTAAGTTCGATGAATCATTGATTACCACGCCATAAGTTCCCTCATCATTGTCGTCAATGATAAGAACCACATTTCTGAAAAATGTTTCATCGGTAATGAATGGTTCGGCAATCAAAATTGTACCCGGTTCTAAAAATTTACTCATTGCACTTGCAATATGTAAAAAATAATTCATACCTCCATAATTATCAAAAAAAATATTGTACTTTGCGTCATATTAACACTTATTCTAAATGAAATTTATTTTCCCTAAAAGTTTATGCTTCTTTGGCTTGGCAATATTGTCAAATGCTTTGCACAGCCAGGTAGTTACAGTTGATCCTGTATTTCCAAAAGAAACCGATACCATTACAGTGGTTTTCGATGCTGCTTTGGGCAACGGAGCTTTGAAAGGAGCAACACAGGTGTATGCGCATGCAGGTGTAATCACCAATTTGTCAACTTCAAGTGCCAATTGGAAATACGTTGTTGGAACTTGGGGAACTGCAGACGCTCGGGTGAAAATGATTTCTATGGGCAACGACAAATGGAAACTCCGTTACCACATGAAGAGCTTTTATACCCAAGCAGGGGCTTTTGCTCCCAACGAAACCATTCAACAATTGTCGTTTGTTTTTAGAAACCAAGATGGAAGCATTGTTGGCCGAAGTGCTAACGGCGGTGATATTTTTTCGCCCGTTTATTCTGCCGCATCAAGTTTGATTTTGAAAATTACTTTGCCTGAGGCAAAAACCACCATTGGGAAAACCACCGATATTTTAAATGTGAATGCCTATACCAGCAAAAGTTCAAACATCGATCTCTATTACGATGGCAATTTGTTGCGTTCTTTAACTTCAAAAGATAGTTTGCAAGCATTGTTTACAAACTTTACTTTGGGTTCACACAAAATCAAAATCACGGCCAAGGTGGGTAGCGAAACTTCATCCGACAGCATTACCTATATTGTCAATCCAAATGTTACTGCGTTGGCAATTCCTTCGGGATTGGAACAAGGTATCAATTACATCAACGATTCAACTGTTTATCTGGTGCTCTATGCCCCATATAAAAGCTATGTTTATGCCATTGGAGATTTTTCAAATTGGCAACCCGATACAAAGTATTTCATGAATTTTGATCTCTCGAAATCATTGTGGTGGACAAAAGTTGAAGGCCTTACCCCAAAGCAAGAAGTGGGATATCAATATTTTATTGATGGAAAATTGCGCGTTGCTGATCCATTTAGTCCATTGATGTTGAGTGAGTGGGATGATGAAGGAATTCCGGCAGCGAACTATCCAAACTTGAAACCTTATCCCAAAAACAAAACTTCGGGTTGGGTTACCGTGATGCAGCCTGGGGCACCTAGTTTTTCGTGGAGCAAAATGAAATTCAACCGTCCCTCAAAAGATAAGTTGGTGATTTATGAATGTTTGATCCGCGATTTCACCAAAGCACAAACGTTTAAGTCGGTTCAAGATTCGCTACCTTATTTGAAAAGATTGGGAATTACAGCGTTGCAATTGATGCCTGTTTTTGAATTTGAGGGAAATTTAAGCTGGGGGTACAATCCCGCTTCCCACATGGCCATCGATAAGTTTTACGGTACCAGAGATGCTTTGAAATCTTTGATTGATGCGGCACACCAACAAGGTATTGCAATCATATTAGACGTGGTATTCAACCACGCTTTTGGTTCTGCATCTATTTGCCAAATGTACTGGGATGATAAGAATTCTAGACCTGCTCAAAATGGTCCTTACGCAAATCCAATTCCAACCCATCCATTTAATGTGGGCAACGATTTAAACCACGAAAGTTCGGCAACAAGATATTACGTAAAACGCATATTAAAGTATGTATTGGAAGAATTTCATGTTGATGGATTTCGATTTGATTTGAGCAAGGGATTTACCCAGAAAAATTCTGGTAGCGATGTTAATGTAATGGGGCAATACGATGCAAGTAGAATTGCCATTTGGAAAGATTATAACAACGCAGTGAAAGCGGTTGATAATGAAGCCTACTCCATACTTGAACACTTTGCCGACAATTCCGAGGAAAAAGAATTGGCTGCTAACGGCATGATGCTTTGGGGGAATGCACACTATAACATGAACCAAGCGGCAGAGGGTGTAATCAACAACAGCGACTTTGGTTGGGGCATTGATTATACGAAAAGGAGTTTTTCTGGTCCAAACTTGGTGTCGTATGCAGTGAGCCACGATGAAGAAAGGATGGCTTATTCATGTATCAATTATGGAACTGCTGTATCGGGATATAGTACCAGAAACAATCCGATTTTTATGGATAGAATGGCCTTGTCTTATTCGTTTTTGTGGTTAACTCCAGGACCGAAAATGATTTGGCAATTCGATGAATTGGGATACGATTATTCAATCAACCATTGTGTGAATGGTACTGTTAACAATTCCTGTAGGCTAGATCAAAAGCCGGTTCGTTGGGATTATTGGACATCCAATAACAACCGCAGAAGATTGTATTTTAAGAATGCAATGATGTTGCATTTGAAGAAAACTTATACCGATGTAAGTGCTCCTTTGAATTTTGGATTGAACGCTTCCGGAAAGTTTAAACGATTACAAATTAATGGGGGAACCTTTACAACTTTGTTGTACGGCAGTTTTGATTTAACTGCACAACCGGTTACTCCTGCATTCCCATTTACTGGAATGTGGTATGATTATTTGTCTGGCGACAGTTTGAATGTGACCAATGTAAACATGGCGGTGAGTTTCAAGCCAAGTGAGTTTAGGGTTTGGACTAGCAAGCGAATTGACAATCCGTTTTTGGGTGATATGGCTAAAATGTCGGTTTCTGACCTGGAAACTGAAGCAATTGGGGTGTATCCAAATCCTGCTTCTCAAACGCTGCATGTTGCCATTCCAACTTTGGGCGAGCGCAAATTCTGCTTGTATAATTTGTCGGGCCAAATGGTTTTAGAAACAAAGGTTTTTAGTGAAAGTGAAATTGACATATCAAACTTGAGCAACGGTATGTATGTTTTCAAGATTTTTGGGGGACAGAAGGTTTCTTCCGGAAAAGTGGTGGTGCAAAAGTAATTCTGCGCAATTTTTATTAAACTTGCAGACCCGTGCTGTTTAACTCTGTAGAATTCTGGTTTTTCTTACCCATTGTATGGTTGGTGTATTTTGTAATGCCATTCAAAATTCGTTGGGTATGGTTATTAATTGCGAGTTATTATTTTTACAGTTATTGGAAATTAGAATTTGCAGGCTTAATGCTTTTTACCAGTTTTTTAGATTGGTTTGCAGCGAAACAACTTCATAAATCAGAAATAAAGTGGAAACGATTAACCTGGCTTTGGTTGGCCATTTTAAGCGACATTGGCATGTTGTTTCTGTTTAAGTATTTCAACTTTGCATTGGGCGATTCGAATTTGGCAAAGTCGATGTATCAAAGTCAATGGACGGCTTGGATTATAGAACTTGGCAAATACACCATTCCTGCCGGAATTTCATTCTATACGTTTCAAAGCATCAGTTATGTGGTTGATGTTTATCGCGGAGATGAAATTCCTGAAAAAAGTTTACCTAAATTTTTGCTGTATGTATCGTTTTTTCCTCAGTTGGTTGCAGGTCCTATCGAAAGATTCGGTAAGCTTCACAGTCAACTTTTTGCCCAATATTCACCCCGTTGGGAAGATGTAAGAAATGGGCTGAGGTTATTGATTTTTGGTTTGTTTTTGAAAGTGGCCATCGCCGATAATTTGGCGGGAGTGGTTGATGACTTTTACGCAAATCCCTCCAAATTCAATTTGCTTTCAACTTGGGTAGCAACCTTCTTGTTTACTTTCCAAGTGTATTTAGACTTTTTTGGATACTCCTTGTTGGCGCAGGGTGCGGCATTGTTGTTTGGCATTCATTTGATGGATAATTTTAACAAACCCTTTTTGGCAAAGAGCATTCCTGAGTTTTGGCATAGGTGGCACATATCGTTAAGCACTTGGTTTAGAGATTATGTTTTCATTCCTGTTGGAGGAAATAAAAATGGTCCGGTGGTGCTTGCATTTGCCGTGATGTTGGTGTTTTTTACCAGCGGTTTGTGGCATGGTGCAAACATTACCATGATTTACTTTGGGTTGAGCCAAGGATTCTTGTATTTGTTTGATCGGTTTATATTTAAAAACATTCAAATTCAATCTGTTGTTTGGGAGCGTTTCAAACAAATAAAAACAGGTTTGTTTTTTATGATTACCCTGGTGTTTTTTAGGTCGGGAACCATTGAACAAGCCAAATTGGTTTACAAGCAAATGTTTGGTGCTAATTTGGGTATTGAAAATATTCATGTGGGACTATTGATTTGGTTGTTTTTGATTGTTGGGGTAGTTCTCGACAACAACATCATGAAAGAACGGGCAGATTCTTGGTTAGGCAAATTGCCAACTATGGCTAGATGGTCTTTATACGTTTTCTTTATTGGAAGTATTGCCATGTTTGGTGGCGCTGTCAATCACCCTTTTGTTTATTTCCAATTTTAAAACATGAAGACAATTCTAATACGTATCGCGATTCG
>CANKVM010000117.1 GCA_947487175.1 Flavobacteriales bacterium
TTCTAAGCCAGCTTGGCAACGTTTAATTGTGATGGTTGGTGGGGTTTTCGTGAATCTAGTTTTGGGTATCGTTATCATTACCGGTTTAACTTATTCTCAAGGCGATTCGTTTATTCCTAACGAAGCAATTAACGTTAAAGGTGGTATTTATGCTGGTCCTGATGCCCGTAAATTGGGTTTCAAATCAGGCGATCAAATTGTAGCATTAAACGGTAAGCCAGTTGTTGATTTATTGGGTGAATTTGGAAATCCAAGCTTCTTAATGGCTGATAAAAAAACCGTTTCAATTAAAAGACTGGCTTCAAATGATTTAAACACGGCTGTTTATATAGATACAACTATTACGTTGCCTGTTAACTTCGAAGAAGTAATTACCAAGGCAATGAAGAGCGAAATGCCATTCTTTGCACCGCGTTATCAATTTGAAGTGAAACAAGTGGTAAAAGGTGGCTCGGCTTATAAAGCGGGTGTTCTTGACGGTGATCGCATATTGGCTATTGATAGCCAAAAAATTGGTTCTTTCTTTGAATTAAAAGAAACTTTAAAGGCTAAAGGTGGCAAGACCGCAGATTTTAGGGTATTGTCTAAAGATGGCAAAACAACAAATAAGTATATCTCTATTACAGATGAAGGCACTATTGGATTCCAACCTAAGTTTGTTGGTTTTGAGGGATTAGAAAAGACCATCAAATACGGATTAGGAGAATCATTGGTGAAAGGTGTTGAAAAATCATTCACTTTGATTTCTGCAAACGCAAAAGGTTTGGGTAAAGTAGTATCAGGTAAAACCAACGCCAAGAATTCATTGGCTGGACCTATTGGTATTGCTCAGATGTATGGAAGTACTTGGGATTGGATCAATTTCTGGTCGCTTACAGCCATGTTGAGTTTGGCATTGGCATTTATGAATATTTTGCCAATTCCAGCCTTAGACGGTGGACATGTAATGTTTTTAATGTATGAAATCATCACACGACGCCCTGTAAATGAAAAGGTTTTATATGTTGGCCAAATTGTTGGAATGGTAATTTTGTTTAGCTTGATAGCCTTTATTTTCTGGGTTGACATTGCCAGAGTTTTGGGATTCTAATGGGAAATCCGTTTGAGTTTTTTGATTTAGTACCTTCTTTGGCTTTAGATGCCAAAATATTAAGGACAAAGTTTTTAGAAATTCAGCGCAATTCACATCCCGATTTTGGAGATGAAAATAACAATGATTCAGAATTGGCAAATACCTATTTTGAAGTATTAAAATCTCCAGAAAAAAGAGTTCAAGTATTGCTAGAGCAATATTCCAATACTTCACTCAATAACAATTTATTACCTCCTGATTTCTTAATGGACATGATGGAGTTGAACGATATAATTGATGATTCAAAAGGCGGTGATGAAATGGCAAAACAACAGGCCGATAATCACCTGAATGGCATTAAATCGGAATTAGACAATCAAATGAATGAATTCATTCATTTGTGGGAAAATGAAAAAGTTTCAATTCATACGATCTCAGATTGGATTGAATTGACAACTTGGTATCAAAAAATGAAATATTGGTCTCGTTTAAGAAAAAATTTGGACGGGATCAACGAAATATAGTGTTAGGGTATTAAATTCGAAGGGTATTTCTATGTCAGAAAAGCAAATTATATTAAATCACGAAGATATTCAGTTGTTGATGAAACGATTGTCGTTAGAAATTGCTGAAAATCATGTAAACGGAAAGCCACTTTGTTTGGTTGGTTTAAATGAAAGAGGTTATTTCATTGCAAAAGAAATATTTAACAATTTAAAGGACATCTTACCAAATCAAGTAATTGAAACAAATCAAATGTCTGTTTCTCATTCCGAATTACATTTAACCAATAGCATAAACAATATTCAAGATGTTACAGTTGTAATCATTGACGATGTTGTAAACAGTGGTTATACAGCTATGAAAACGGTAGCCTATTTCTTTGAAAATGGGTGTAATCAAATTGAAACAGCTTTTCTTGCCCAACGTGAACATTTGAATTTTCCCATTTTAGCTAATTATGTAGGGCTCTCAATTGCAACAACATTGAAAGATCATGTTTATTTTGACAATTCCAATCCACAACAAATCCAAATTTATTTAGCCTAATATTATGAACGTACCGTTTTTTGACTTGAAACGTCAATATAACCAGTTGAAGGGCGAAGCCTTGCCTTTGATAGAAAAAGTACTTGAAAACACTGCCTTTAGTGGTGGTCCTTTTGTTCAAGAATTTGAAGAAAACTTAGCAAAATATAATCAAACCAAATTTGCAGCCGCGGTAAATAATGGAACAAACGCAATTCATTTGGGTTTGATGGCATTAAATATTGGCCCGGGAGATGAAGTTATTATTCCTGCCAACACTTTTATTGCTTCGGCATGGGGAGTGAGTTATGTTGGTGCAACTCCGGTTTTCGTGGATGTTGATCCTCATACTTGGAATATTGATGTTGCAGCTGCTGAAAAGGCAATTACACCAAATACCAAAGCAATTATGGGCGTTCATTTGTATGGGCAACCTTGTAACATTGCAGGATTGGTTGAATTGTGTGAACGTGAAAATATTCCTTTCTTAGAAGACAATGCACAAGCGATTGGAGCGACGTATAATGGGAAAGTGGTTGGTCAATTCGGTTCAATGAGTTTTACTAGTTTTTATCCAGGTAAAAATTTGGGTTCATTCGGTGAAGCAGGTGCTGTTTTTACAAACAACCAAGAATACCACAATCACATTCAAATGCTAAAAAATCATGGCTGTAACGTTCGTTATCACCATGAAATCATTGGCTATAATATGAGAATGGAAGGCATTCAAGGTGCTGTTTTGAATTTAAAACTCAATTACATTGATGGTTGGAACAACAAACGCAGAGAAATAGTAAATCGCTATCAGTCTGTTGCATCTAATAAATTGGTTTTTCAAGCAGCTGAGCCAAACGCGGTTGCAGTGCATCATTTGTGTGTGGTTACAACCGAAAACAAAGATGAGTTTTTAAAGTATTTGGATGAGAATGGCGTAGGGTATGCCTTTCATTATCCAATTCCTTGTCACTTGCAAAAGGCCTATGCGCCTTTGAATTACAAACTTGGAGATTTCCCTCATTCAGAATATTTGGCGAGTCATTGCATTTCTTTGCCGCTATTTCCAGAAATGACAGACGAAGAAATTAGCCGTGTTTGTGAAGTTATTGCGAAATATTGATAGACAACTAAAATAAATCCTAATTTTTTATTGTAATTTTGGATAAATTAATCCAATAGTTGCAAAAACTACTTAAATATCTTTTTGTATTTGCCTTTTCCTTATCCATTGGAAGCGGAAAAGCTACGCACATAGTTGGTGGAGAATTGACCTATAAAAATACAGGTACCAATGTATATAAAATAAGGTTAGATCTTTACATTGATTGTTTAAACGGAAATGCAGGGGCCATTAGTTCAGATGCCCAAGCAATTATTGGGATTTTTAATGGCAATACCTATAAATTAATCAATGGTTATCCCATTTCTGTAAGCAGGAAAGGTCCAGTTAGGGTAAATAAAACAAATTACAATTGCATTGCGGTTTCTCCCAATGCTTGTGTAGATCACTATACCTACGAAACTACAGTAACCTTGCCGCCTATAACTGGCGGTTATTATATTTCATTTCAGCGTTGCTGTAGAAACGGAACAATATCAAATATTGTTAATCCTGGCGCAGCCGGTGCCAATTACTGGGCCTATATTCCTGATTCACGGTTATGGGGGAAGGAAAATACTTCTGCGGTATTTAACGAATTGCCTCCCAATTTTCTATGCACAAATACTCCCCTTAAATTCGACCATTCTGCAAAAGATGCAGATGGTGATAGCCTTGTTTATGAGTTAATTACGCCTTATACGGGTGCCAATCAATTTGATCCGAGACCAGACAATACCGCTTTAAATGGATACCTTCAAGAACCCTTATTTACACAAATTTCATGGAATACTGGCTATTCTGCTTTAAATCCAATTGATGGTAATCCTAAAATGACAATCGATTCTGTAACAGGATATTTAACCTTGGTACCAACTAAAGTGGGTCAATTTGTTGTGGGAATTGTGGTTAAGGAATATCGGAAAGGGAAGTTAGTAACTCAAACCATTCGTGATTATCAATTTAATGTTCAATCTTGTGTGATTGATGTGGTTGCCTCTTATTTTGTGCCTAAAGTAATTTGTGGGTTAAAATATCAGTTTGTTAACCAAAGTAATGGAGCAACAAGATATCATTGGGATTTTGGTGTAAAAGATTCAACAAAAGATACTTCCAATCTAGCAAAGCCTCAGTTCACATATCCCAAAGCCGGAGTTTATAAAGTCAGGTTATATGCATATAAAAATAAATGTCTAGATAGTTTCAGTGCCGATGTAACCGTAGTTGAATCTGTAAAGCCCAAATTACCCAAAGATACAATTCTTTGTCCTGGTGATTTTTATAAATTGAAATCAAATGTTATAGCCGACTATTATTCTTGGAGTACAGGCAGTCAAAAAGATTCAATAATTGTTGTTAAAGATGGAACTTATTGGTTGGGAATTACCATTAAAAGTTGCACATGGTACGATACCATAAAAATAACCTACGATAAAAATGTAATTAAAGCGTTTGGTGATACCGTATTTTGCAATGACGATCCAATTAGTCATCCAATTACATCTTTTTTAACCGCGAATTCGAAATATTTGTGGAATACATCTGAAACCACGCCAAATATTATTGCGCCCAAACCAGGTGCGTTTATTGTAACAGGAATTACTGAAAATGGCTGTAAATCAAAAGATACGGTAGATGTTTCAAAGTTTTCACCGGTACAGGTTTCAATCAATGATACCATTGTTTGTCCTTTGTTTCAAACTACATTTGACTCGAAAAATCCAAATCCATCAGCAATAATTACTTGGAGCAATGGAGTAACCGGGAATACCATGATCACAAATGTCCCTCAAACGTATTTTGTAAAAGTTAAAATAGGCCTTTGTGCCAAATCGGATACTTTTGTTTTAACAAATTATCAAAGAGAGTATTACATGGGTGAAGATTTGCGTTATTGCAATAAAATTGATACCTTACTTACGTTAAATTTTCCTAAATTTTCCAAAGTTGTTTGGAACAATGAAGTGCCGGGACCACAGTTTCGTTTAACCAAACCGGGAGTTGTTTCAGCCACTTGGTTAAATTCGCATAATTGTCCAGAGGCAGATTCAATCTATGTGAATTTATATCCTAATCCCAAATTAAATCTTGGGCCTGATACCATACTATGTTTGAGCGAAAAGCCAATTTTGGATGCTGGCCCTGGTATGCAATCTTATTTCTGGTATAATGGAATTACAGATCAAATGATTGTTGCACGTGATTCAGGTTTATATTGGGTAGAAGTTAAAGATTGGGAGGGATGTAAAAGCCGTGATTCTGTTTTGATAAACAAACGCAAAGATTTATTCACTTCTTTAATCTACATGCCAAATGCCTTTACTCCCAATGAAGATGGGTTAAATGATGTTTATCCTACCAATCAATATAAAGTGAAGGGAAGTCTGTATAATTTAAAGTTGTATAACCGTTGGGGTGAAAAACTTGCCGATTATTCAAGTCCTGATTTTAATTGGGACGGTAAAATAAATGGAATACCTGCTCAAGAAGGTGTTTATGTGTATAAAATCACTTGGATAGGGTGCGATAATTACCTGCGCACTTTGGTTGGTGATTTTTCATTAATAAGATAAATTTCAATTCTCGAATTGATGGGTATTAG
>CANKVM010000118.1 GCA_947487175.1 Flavobacteriales bacterium
GTTGAGCGCATTATTTGCCAATTATTTATCTGATTTGGATAAATTTGGGCATGAACGGTATTTGTAAAAATGAGAAAACATAAGTTTAAAAACCAAATCCTTTTCACACCATATCTATTAAGACATTCCACTTACAATGAATTACTTCTTCAAAAGAATTTCAATCGGTGGATTGATCAAAATTTCATCAATAAAAATGAAAGCAGTTCCACCATAAGGATATCCCAAATGCCAAGTAGGCAATTTACCATAATTGGTTGCTTTCACTTTCACATATCTTGCTGTTTTCTTTGATATCAATGTTTCAAAAGGAAGTGCAACGGTTTGTTCCATGGTATCGGCAACCGGCGATATGATTTTGGCAACAGATTCGAATTTATGTCCATCATTCGATACAAAAAACTCTGCATCTTTTGGAAACAAAATCCAAGCCCTAGAATCTTGCAAGAATCTCGCTCCGATTGAAGTAAGTTCTGTTGGTTTTCCCAAATCAATAACCGCTTCAAAATCTTGATCTTGGTATCCTTGCCAATCTCCGGCTCTCCATTCTGTAGCCCCCAAAACGCCATTGACTAATGCCTCAACTCCACCACCAGAATATTGTTTGTTGTAATTGCCAGCAATGGAAACCACTTTGTAATTGTTGGGTTTACGCACAAAATACGCTGCGGTAAATTCTTGGGGTTTGTCGCCAACCCTGTCATATGATCCAGCCCAGACAACTGAATTGTCTTTGATTTCTAATTTAAAAGTATCAAGTGTATTTGTAAATGTCTCTACTTTGTCTGTAATTGAATTCTTAATGTGAACGTCTGTAAATGCTTGACCGGAAATAAGTTTTCGACAATCCCGATTTGCAATAACCAAAATTTGTTGTTTATCGCCTTCAAACATGCGGTTACCAATGATTGTTGGCAACGGCAAAACGGTTTGGGTTCTTAACTTTTGGGTATGCTTTTGGGCATCTGTAAAATCTAATTGAAAATAATTGTTGGTGATATCGGCTTTTACCATATTCGGCAAATAAGCAAAACGAATAAAAGGATAATTCAATAACTCACTGTGATTTAAACGATTTTTATACTCGCCTTTTCCTGCACCATTATTGATGTCAGAAACCAAAAATCTACCTTCGGTTGATCCATTTGCATCGGCAATTTTGCCACCCATGTAATCTGGAACATTGTCGCGCGTAATTTTCAACACATGATTGTCTTCAAAACGCACTTCAACTTGAGGAAACATAGGCATTCCCAAAGAATATTCATTAGATGCGGGTGCCACTTGATAAATACCCATAGCCGTCATCACAGCCCAAGCACTCATTTGACCACAGTCCTCATTCCCAATGAGTCCATCTGGTTTGGTGGTATAAAATTCATTCCAAATTTTCTCCAAAATGGCCTGTGTTTTTTCTGGCTTTTTGCAATAATTGTACAAATAAGCCATGTGGTGACTAGGCTCATTTCCGTGCGCATATTGTCCAATCAACCCTGAAATATCTGATTGTTCTCGGCCCGTAGTTTTGCTCGACGTATGAAACAAACTATCTAAATGCTGTTCCAATTTTGATTCTCCCCCGAGAATATTGATAAACGTTTTTATATCATGAGGGACATAGAAGCTATACTGCCATGAATTTGCCTCCGTAAAGTGATTGTTTACTTCGCGTGGGTCAAAAGGTTTTATCCATTCTCCATTTGTTCTTGGGCGCATGAAATGTGTTTCAGGATCTAACATGTTTTTCCAACGCTCGCTTCTTCTCAAATAAATATGGGCAATAGAATCTTTCTTTTCTTGAAACAAGACCCTTGAAATACACCAATCGTCGTAGGCGTTTTCGAGTGTTTTAGATACAGATTCTGCATCGTTCTTCACATCAATATACCCCAATTTGAATTTTGGCAGTTTTAACACATTTGAAATGGATGGATTTGCGTACATGTATTTTTCCTCTTTGAGGTCAGAACTATGTCGCATTGCTTCAATTGCCAAAGGAATATCAATACCTGGAATGCCTTTCATTATTGCGTCGGCAATGACTGAAACACTGTGGAAACCAATCATACAATCGGTTTCACATGAACCCAATTCCCAAACTGGCAATCGTCCCCCCTGTTTATATTGATTTAAAAAGGAATTAATAAAATCTGCAGTGCGTTGTTTGTCAATGATCGACATCAAAGGATGCAAGGCACGGTATGTGTCCCACAAAGAAAAAACCGAATATATATTGCCATTCGAATAGTGAATTTTCTGATCTCTGCCTCGGTACTTGAAATCCACATCCGACGACAAGCTCGGGTGAATCATGCAATGGTACAATGCAGAATAGAACTTCACCAAATCATCATTCTTTACTTCATTGTTTTTGTTAGGAATTAAAATTTTGTTCAATTCTTTATTCCAGGCGTTTTCTGCATTTTGTTGCACTTCTTTAAACCAATGGTTGTAAAAATTACTGCGTGCCATCACTTCCACATTGGCGCTGGTGGCGTTGACTTTCTTTTCGTAAGCGGAAAGGGAATGTCCTTCGTTATCCATTTTGATTAAAAACGGATTGATTTCTACTTGGCTATTGCGTTGAGCACCATCTTGTGAAGTAAATGAAAGTGCCACATTGCAAAATATTTCGTTGGTTTTCACTTTGTCTTGCTTGTTGTATCCAAGAGTTTGGCCAAAGTATAAAATGGCGATTGACTTTCTCGCATTATAACGAACCGACAAAACGGGCAATGAAAAGTTAGCAGTGAAATACACCCATTGATTGTTTGCCCAAGCTTTGCTTTGTCTGAAACCTTTAACTTTAGGTGACCCAATTGTAATATCCAAATTATGCGATAAAAGTTGATCGCGGTGTTCTAGGTCAATCACCACAAACATGCTGTCGTTATTAGCATTTTGGAAGGTATATTTATGGAAACCAACACGGTTTGTTGCGGTTAATTCAACTGCAATTTGCGGTTGGGTGAGCATCACTCTGTAATAACCAGGTTTTGCTTCTTCAGAAACATGATTAAAAAGCGACCTGTATTTTTTTGGGTCACAGCTCGAAGAACCTGACATTGGCTGAAATAAAACATCGCCATAATCAGAAACCCCAGTACCGCTTAAATGGGTGTGTGAAAAGCCATAGATATAGGCGTCGTTGTAATAATATCCGCCGCAACCATCCCAAGAGGCATCGGTTCGGGTGTCGGGGCTTAGTTGCACCATGCCAAATGGCATCACAGCACCTGGAAAAGTATGTCCATGCCCACCTGTTCCAATAAAAGGGTTTACGTATTGTGCAAGGTTTTCAATTTTAAAATTTGGATCATTATTGGGTGGTAAATCTGCATAACCCTCTGCAGAAATAGGATCAACTTGAGTATTCTCCTTTATTAATGTTAATTTTTGCTGAGCAGGTTTCTTTTTTGAGTTTTGAGCAAAAATGGTAGTTGCTCCAAAAAGAATATACGAAAAAAACAGGATAAATCCTAATTTATGAGTGTAACGCATGGTTTAATATTACGAAGATAACAAAAAAAGAGGCAAGTAAACTTGCCTCTTTCGGTATAAAATTTCTATGAAAGATTAATTACAATTGATACTCACCATTACGCGGCGGTCAATGTCATTTACTTTAGAAAAAGCTGGTTGTTCAGTAACAACGCTAATTGCACCTGTATATCCCAATACATTTACAATAAAGTTCTTTACAGCATTGGCTCTATCATTACGTAATTTAGCATTTCCTTGTTTGCTACCAGATTTGTCGGCAGATGCAAAAACAGAAACATTAAAATTATAGTGTGAAGCACCTTGATCTAATGAAGATTTCCAACGATACAATTCTTGCATTCCCAAAGCACTCAATTTAGCTGAACCTACTTCAAAAAACACAACAGAGTTGTTAGATCTTTCAAATTCCATTTTAGACTCTTTTTCAAGAGCTTCCATTTCATCTAGTTGCTTTTCTAATTTGGCAACCATTGCTTTCGCTTTTGAGTTATCGGCATCAATGGCACTGATTTTTTCAGTATGCTCAGCAACCAATTTGTCTAAATTCGAATTATCTGCAATAGGGGCAGCATTCTTCTTAATTAATTCAGTGGTTTGGCTTGCAACAAATCCAGATAACGGAGCTTTGTAATAGGCATCTTGTGTTGTAATTCCACAACTTGCTAATAATAAAGCACCTACTAAGATTGGTGCAACGTTTAAAGAAAACTTACTTTTCATGTTTTGTTCTGTATAAATTGTACGCAAATTTAACGCCGATTTATATTGCTTTATTTGAAGCATTCGACGAAATACCCACAATGTCCAATGAATTACACATTATGTGTGTTTCACCCCATTTTTCATGTCCAAAGCCACGTCTACAATCATGTCTTCTTGTCCGCCAACCATCTTTCGATTGCCTAGTTCTTCAAGAATACTTCTTGTATCAATGCCATATTTATGGCCCGCCTTTTCGGCATGTAATAAGAAACTTGAATAAACTCCAGCGTATCCAAGCGACAAAGTTTCACGATCAACCCTAACAGGTCTATTTTGCAATGGCCTTATCAGATCATCTGCGGCATCCATCAAGGCGTACAAATCGCAATTGTGTCCGGTTTCACCCATTCTATTTAACACCGCAATCAACACTTCTAAAGGAGCATTGCCTGCACCTGCACCCATTCCAGCCAAAGAAGCATCCAATCTTGTTGCACCATGTTGCATGGCCACAATGGTATTTGCAATACCCAAACTCAAATTATGGTGACAGTGAATTCCTATTTCAGTTTCAGGCTTTAGTACTTCTTTGAAAGCATGCATCCGTTCAACCACTCCGTCCATCAACAAAGCACCTGCAGAGTCAGTTACATACACACAATCTGCCCCATAGCTTTCCATTAATTTAGCTTGCTCAGCCAATTTTTTAGGTTCGTTCATGTGGGACATCATCAAAAAACCACCCACGTCCATTCCCAATTTCTTAGCTGCTTCAATATGTTGTGCCGCAATATCGGCCTCGGTGCAATGCGTTGCAATACGTACCGATTGCACCCCAATTTCACGGGCCCTTTTCAAATCTTCAATGGTGCCAATTCCAGGCAGCAACAAGGTCGTCAATTTGGCGTGTTTCAAAGAAGAAGCTACAGCTTCAAGCCACTCCCAATCGGTATGTGCACCAAATCCGTAGTTAAAACTACCTCCAGCCAATCCATCTCCATGGGCAACTTCAATGGCATCAACCTTTGCTTCATCCAAAGCCAAGGCAATGCGCATCATATCATCTTTACTATATTGATGCTTTATTGCGTGTTGACCATCTCTCAAGGTCACATCTTGAATATATAACTTTCTCATATCGATGAACTTTGAATCATTGTTTCAGCCATTCGTTCCGCAGTTGCCAATGCCGCACTTGTCATAATATCTAAATTCCCCGCGTATTCTGGCAAATAATGTCCTGCACCTCTCACTTGAAGCAATACCATGGTTTTTAATCCATGAACTTTACCCAATCCCTCAATAAAAACAGGGTTTTCAGCGGTAATTTCTTCAAATTGCACTTCTTGGTGCAATTGATAACCGGGTACATATTTCTGAACTTCAGCAACCATAAGGTTGATGCTATCAACAATGGCTTGTTTGTCGACCATTTCACTTAATGTAAAAACGGTATCGCGCATTACCAAAGGTGGTTCGGCAGGATTCAAAACAATAATGGCCTTCCCTTTTGTAGCACCACCGACCTTTTCAATAGCGTGGGCAGTTGTTTCGGTAAACTCATCAATATTGGCGCGGGTTCCAG
>CANKVM010000119.1 GCA_947487175.1 Flavobacteriales bacterium
AAAGGACTTGGGCCACGAGGGTTAGCCATAGATATTAATCCTTTACCATTAGAAACAAAAACTTGACCTGAAACCACTTTCACTTGAGTAGGATACCAACCCGTTGGCACAAAACCAATAATTTTGGTTTCACCAATTTCACGGATATCAAACAAAGCCAAATTATTATTATCGGCGTTAGCAACAAACAAGATACCTTTTGTATTATCAATATCTAATCCATTTGGTGTACTGCCTGTTGGAGAGGAAGGATAAATTGCGGTATTTAGAATCTCTTTCGCTATATTTTCTTCCGTAGATACAACATGCACTGAATTGTCATTTCCACAGGTTACAAAAATTCTGTTGGATTTCTTATCCAGAATCATTTCATTGGGGTTTGAACCCACTTTTATTCTGTTTTTAAGCAATCCGGAAGCAATATCGAATGCTGCAATTGAACTATTCCCCCATTCCGACACCCAAAGCAAATTGTGCTTATCATCAAAAATGATTGAATATCCCTCAGAATTAATTTTAGCAAATATCTTTGCTTTTTTTGTCTTTAAATTGATTTGATAAATCGCTGAATCCTCTTTTGTTGTTGTATATAAAAACTCGTTTTTCTTATCTAAACAAATACCTACAGGTGAAATTTTAACAGGCCAAGGCTTACCTAAGAAAGCAGTATCAACAAATTTCAATTTTCCCTTAGAAAAGGTAAAATGTTCTATCCAGTTATTATTTCCTCCAGTTACATAAAAATCTTTACCATTTGAATTAAAAACTCCGCCATAAAATGTTTTGTTAATATATACACTATCCGTTCTATTGCCTGTTTTACAATCATACACCATCAATGATTGATTGCTCTGCCCAGCATTAATTCCTACCATCCATTTTTTTGAGGGATGAACAACCAACTGCATGGGCAAATCTCCCATTTTCGACGTCTCACCTATAGCAGAAATTTTCCATCCATTGGGCAATTGATATGGATTCTTATTCAATTCATATTTTTGTCCATAAACTTGGCTACATAAAAACAAGCCAAGCACTAAAGCGATAATATTTATACGATTATTTCTCATTTTTCATAGTTTTTTTAATTTCGATTTCAGAATCCATTGGTTCGCTCATTTTGATTTCTCTCCATGGAATTGAACGGTTATATCTTTTCATTGCTACTTCCGGGTCAAACACCCTAACATCAGATTTTTCTAATGTATAAGGAGTGAAATCCGGAGTATCTGTAAAAAAATCATCAAGTAAAGTTGCCGTAGCATCAAAATGATTTACAAATTTAATGTTATTCATATGATAAATTGTGCGAATAATTGAACCAAAATTCGCATGTTTATGTGACACATATTTCTTCTTTACATAAGGACCCGCCAACATTAAAACACTTCTATGGGCATCAATGTGATCTACACCACCTTGTGGATCGTCTTCGGTAACAATCACCAACATGTTTTTCCAATAAGGAGTGTGCGATAAAAATTGCAACATTCTTCCCAACGCCAAATCATTGTCTGCAACATAGCTCTGAATCATTGGGTATCCATCGGCTGGTCTTGGGCCAGAAGTATGGTCATTAGGCAATTGAATGGTAATAATTTGAGGCATGCTATCTTTTCCGCTCAACCAAAGGTTTGTAAATTCAGTTTCAAATTGCTCAACCCTAAATTGATCAGGAATGCTCGTATTGTAACCCGCATAATTTCTAGAAGTTTTAGAATAAATTGCTTTAGGCATAGGAAATGGAACTGCCAATGCTGTTCCATTTAATGTATCGTACCACTCTTCTTGAACGTCGGTATATTCATTTGCCTGACCAAAATTATAAACTGACACACGGTTACGATCTAATGCTTCCCAAAGACCACCTGTAATATTGTAATCCTCTGGATCCTGAGCCCCCGTTGTTCGCGGAAAACGTCTTCCTTTTGCTGGAGAAAACAATCTAAATCCACCTGAGTTTGCAGAATTTGTTTCAACATATTCGTTGGGAATGGTACCCATCATCCAATGATGACCATGTATTGATGCATCACTATCACAGTAAAAATTATCAGAAACAGAAAATTGTTTGGCAATTTTTAAATGATTGGGTGCAACTCTTAAATTATCTAAACTATTTAAAAAACGCTCTTTTTGCAAGGTATCAAAACCGTATTTACTCAAAACTGAATTTGGTAGATTCGAAAATTGATCCTTTACAAATTGCTCAGCGTTAATTCCAAATCTTGACAACGATGAATCACCATTAACCTCCTTCATTTGGCCAAACATTTCATCAAATGTTCTATTTTCTTTGGTTATATATACTATATGTTGAATTGGCGATTGACGTGAGATTTTTTCCTGGAATGAATTTGGCAAATTAGTTGTGCTTTGCTTTACTGTATTATTCATACAAACCGTTGAAAAGCTATCCAATAATGATTGATTTCCCAAGCTCACTTTTTGAAAAAGACCCAATTGAATATCCCCAATATATGTTCCTTGCGGCGGTTCTATAAACCCTTTTCCACCGTTTGGACCAGCACCCAAGCCACGAATAGAAGTAAAAATAATTTGATTGGATTTACTTAGGTATTTCACCCTAGAAACACCCCAACCACCAGGAATAAATCCTGCACACTTATTTGTTTTTAAATCAATTACACAAACAGCATTATATCCAAGCAAAGATACAAACAAACGTTTGTTCGTTTTATCTATGTCCAAACCATAAGGAAAGTATCCTTTGGTTGAATCTAAAAATGTATTGGTTTGAATAGGTATTCTTTTTACAATTTTTTGCTTTTGAATATCCAATACCGCAATTTCGTCTAGCTGAGTTTGGCTGATATATGCCAAATTACCATCGCATACAACAGAATTGGGATGACTTCCTCCAACTACTTCAACTTCATCTATAAATGAACCGATGGGTACTCCCATTTTGATTTTGGCTGACACCATATTGTTTTTGGTATCAATAATCCATGCCGACATAGATTCATCCCCATTAGGAGAACCTAGCCCGGGGATTTTCCTTCCCTCAATCTCAACACCTTCTCTCGACTCTTTGGTATCTACCGCATAAGGAGGAAAATGCAAATAAAAGCTGTCTTTGTTTTTTGGTGTTACACCCGGCAACAAAGGATAATTATAAATACCAACATTAACTACAACCACATGCTTTTTGTCTGAAGACATACTCAATCCAAAAGGAATTCGACCAACATCAATTTTAGCAATGAGTTTTTTGTTACTGAGATTTACCCTGTAAACCACTTGCCAAGCCCTGTCTAAAATCCAAATTTCTTGTTTTGATTTGTCAATACAGATATCAGTTAAAAAACACTCCCCTTTTTGTTCCTGAAATAAATTACAATCAATTGAATCAATAATTTTTTTACTTTCGGTATCAAAGCTCCAAACCTTTCCCTTATCGCCACCACTTAGGTAAACAAGCTTATCACTACCAAATGCAGTACCAATAAAGCTTGCACCATGCAAAACATCAATACCTGTGTTATTAAATTCTGGGAATCTTTGTGCAGTAAGAAACAAGCTTATCACTACCAAATGCAGTACCAATAAAGCTTGCACCATGCAAAACATCAATACCTGAGTTGTTAAATTCTGGGAATCTTTGTGCAGTAAGTTTTGATTGAGTTAAATCAATCAATGAAATTGCACTGTTATGCAAAACAACGGCTTTGGTTTCTGCATCATTGACACTTAATCCAAAAGGTGCACGGGTAATCCTAACAAAATCACCAACTGGAGATACATATCTGCCACTAGGTAAAATAGACTTCCCGTTAACATTAATTTTACAATACTCATATTCTGCGGGAACAGAATTGTATTTAAGGTTATTTGAAATTTGGGATTTTTGACCAAAAAGAGCACTAACTAACAAGCTAGCGATGAAAATTAAGTAGAATTTGAATTTCATAAAATTATATCCAAATGTAAATCCGCTTTACAACTTGAATATTGCCAAATCTCTATGATATCATTAAGATTAAAACACTAACACCAAATGTTTTGTATGCGGCAACAAAACGAACCGGGAAGAAATTACCCGCAAATTGCTGTCCCGCATATCTGCTTATATCATACAAATGCTCATTTTTTACCATCACCATTTTCACAGCATCGAAATAGTTAATTGAATGACTTTGAAAAAAACTAGCATTGTTTTGAAATACAATGGTCTTGTGAAGATTGTCGTAAATCCTAAATCCCGTTTCCGCGCGAGATTCGCCATAAACCCTACCCAATCCTGGCAACAAATTCGGCACTATTCCACCATAAGTTGGATTGTTATCACCATTGAGAAGCGTTTGATTAATATTTACCGCAAACGATGCATTAAAATACTCCAAAGCAATTACCACATCGGCGTTTTCTGACTTTGCAATTGAATCAATTTTTATCCAAGAAATTGGCTCTCCGAATGACAGATTGTTGTTTTTTTGAGGGATTTTAATAGCACTCTGACTTACTGCGTACTTTTTACTTGAAGCGATTGTTATTTCCAAAGAATTTAAACTTTCAGTAGCAAGTCGTGAATCATTTCCAGGTATTTCACCAGCCAAAACTTCGCCCAATTTATTGCCAATATTATTGGTCTTCACCAAATTCACCAATGCAATCTTTTTAACATCCCGGGCCAAAGCTATTTTCGGATTGGATACAACTTGCACATTGATTAGTTTTGTGCGGCATGATTGATTTAAAAACAATACCCCAATCAAAAGGGCAAAAACATTCATTTGGGATTTGTTTACCATGTTTATTCAATTACGAATTTTAGACTTCTCAGTTGATTATCAATTTCGAAGTTCGCGAAATATATTCCAGAAGGCAATTGCAAATCCATCAACAACTCTTTTGAATCGTTAAAGATTTTGGCGTAAATTTTCCTTCCCGCCAAATCACAAACTACAACTTCTGTATGTGAAATTTCTTTTTGAAGGACAATGGCAAATAGCCCCGAAGAAGGATTGGGAATGATTCTTTCACTAGGCACTTTCGATTTAACATTTTTTATCTCCGATTTGCTGCAGTCAATCACCTTCACTTTAAAATTTGCAATTGAAGGCAAATTCGGATTACATTGCGAATCGTTGGCGGTAATTGAAAATCCATAGGCAACATCCGCAGCATCACTCAACTTGGTTTGCCAACAAAAATAAACTTCTTTCTCTCTTTGCAAAGAATCAACAACTTTAAAAACAGCACCCGTAAAATTTGCATTCCAAACAATGTTTGGTGTATCGGCTAAGGTTTGCAATGGGGTTACTGTTTTATCCAAAACTGTAATTGTATGACAAATTTTCTTACCTGCGCAAACCGACATTTTTCTCTCCCCAAAAATGCGTGGAGGGATGTTTGAAGCACAAT
This sequence comes from Flavobacteriales bacterium, assembly GCA_947487175.1. GTDB lineage: Bacteria > Bacteroidota > Bacteroidia > NS11-12g > UBA955 > VMCP01. The sequence continues at coordinate 5,389 of CANKVM010000119.1, forward strand.
TGGTATTTACCCATAGTTGAATTTCTCGGTGTGTTCTGCCAATGCACAACCACTCTCCCGTTATGGTATCTTTTCTCCATTCTTTTTGCTCAAAACTAATGACCGGAACTTCATCACATTTGGTTGGAGTAAAAACAAAATCTCCGGTTACCGTGTCGAAATAAAACCCCTTAGGAGTTTCCAAGGTTGGATCTGGAGTGCATTTGATTGAAGTTGGAGGAATGCAATAAGGGGTAAGTGGATAACGAGAACTAAACGGAGAAGTATAATTCACGGCAAGATATGGCAAAGCCTGAATCGGTGCAAACATTGAAAATGTGATAGAATCAAAGTCTACCGTGTCGCCAATGTCGTTGGCACCGTAATATGGAACATTGCAACAAGCTTTTACAACAGGTTTAT
>CANKVM010000120.1 GCA_947487175.1 Flavobacteriales bacterium
ATCACCAGAAAAGTCGGTGCCAGAAACAGCCGTGAAGATTGGGGAGCTTTATTTGAGGCCTTTGTAATTCAAGAAAGAATCAAATTGAATCAACATAAACGACAGTTTACGCAATTTTATTTCTGGCGAACCTATGCACAACAAGAGGTAGATTTAATTGAAAAACGTGACGATAAAATTTATGCTTTTGAATGCAAGGTGAAGCAAAAAAGCAAAATTACCAAGGCCTTTACTACTAAATATCCGGAAGCAGAGGTTGGTATTGTAACCGAAGCAAATTTCTTAGCATATTTGCTCTAAAGGAATGAATTTTGAGGGATACTTATTTCTCGTTGATTCTGTTTCTTTGTTCTTCGGCATTTTTTATAATCTCGGCAGATTTATTGTCGGCTTCGGCCACCAATGCATCGGCTTTTTTATTGGCTTCAGCTTCAATTTTATTGGCGCTATTTCCTGCTGCAAGTTTGAACTGGTTGGCTTTCTTCTCAGCTTCTTTTTTCAATATTTTTACCGCTTTTTCCGCAGCAAATTTTTCAATTGGGTTAGATGCTTTGCCCATTAATTTATCAGCTTCGTCATTGGCTTTTTTCAAAGCTTCATTTGCAAGTCTGTCGCCTTCTGATCTTTCTTTGTCGGCCAATTTTCGCGCTTCTTGTCGGAGTTGTTCAGCCTTTTCGCGGGCAGTTTGTTTCAAATTGTCGGCCTCAGCTCTGGCTTTGTTCAAAATATCGTCAGCTGCTTTCAAGGCTTTGTTTTTGATTTCTTCCTTGCCTTTATCGAGATAGGGTTGTGCCAGACCTTTGCCAAACGCTTTCCAATCAATCACCAATTTCGGATTTTGAATGGTTCCTGTAATTTTTAAGGGCAATGATTTTCCTTCGGAAATAATACGTCCCCCAAAATCAATGGTTTGATCCAATTTTACTTTGCCAATCATACTTATTTTGCCACCTCTGGGCAATCTCATACGGATAGAATCCTTCAATTTTAATTCGCCATTTTCAATTGTAAATCCAACTTTGGCTGGTTGTAATTCAAGTTTTTTAGCATCCCATTTAAAGAATTTACCCGCTTCGCTCAACCAGTTTGGCATGTTAATCAAACCTTTCAAAACGTTCAAATTTCCATCGGCAAAAACAGAATTCACATCAACGCCCATTTCTTGGGTAAGGTTGGTTTTTAAATTCACGTTTAAGTTTGCCAATCCTTCAATGTCCTTCAATGCCGGTGCATATTTGTTTACCAAGGCTATTTTCTCATTTAATTTTGAGGGATTTAAATTCGACAGTGCAATGCTGCTATTTACAATTGGATCGCCACCTTTCACATGTGCATACGAAGTGCGGTTCATTTCGAAAGTGCTTCCCCACAAACTTGCTTTGATAGGGTCAATGCTAATAACACCATTTGCAATAATTAACTTGGCTACGCAATTTGTAAGGTTATATTCTTGAAACTGCATGCTTCCCGCATTGGCAGTAAGTTGGAAGTCAATATTTGCTGGAATAATTGGAGCAGACATTGGCGCAGATGTATCTACTTTAGAAGTTGTCTCGGTTGACTGAGGCAATGAATTCATCCATTCGTTCAGGTCTAAACCATTGCTCGTTAAATTCAAATTACCATGCAATGTTTCTTCATTAAACAAGTAACCCAACATATTGGAAATTTGTCCATTGGCAGAAATTGTTGATTTCCCATAGGTCAAATTAACTGAAGGCAAATCGAATATCTTTGGACTTAAATTAAGTTTCAAATTATTGATTGACAAAGGAAGGGTTGAAGGCGCATTGTATTGCAAACCGTTGATGGCAATACGTCCTGCTGCATTTAAATCCTGAAGTTTGCCAGGGGCAATTTCGGAATAATGTCCTTCAAAATTCATATCGGCCAATATTTCACCTTTGAGGGAAGTATTTTTCTCCAACGGCATTAAATTCAACCATTTTTCTAAATGAATGGCAGTTTTCAAATAACCTTTGGCATAAGCGTTAGAAATTGGGGTAGACAAATAAAGCTTTGCATCCAAAGGCTCTCCGCCTAAGTTTGCTTGGAATTTCTTAAGATCAACGATGCTTTTGTCTGGAGTTCCATCGGGATTATCGAATTTGAAATCTACATTGATACCAGAAACACTTGCTGGTAATCCTGGGTATTGAAAAGAAGCATTATCCACTTTTAATTCTGCATGGGTAGCCGGCATTCGTAAACTATCCATAACACCTTTGATACCGAATTTCAAACCCATTTTTCCAGAAGTTTTAACTTGAGAAAAATCTTTTGTGTAACAACCTGGCACCACCGAAAGGAATGATTTAAATTCCGAAGTAGGCGCTTCAATTGCGAAGTCCATGTCCATGTTATCGTCGTTCATTTGTAACCAACCTTTGGCATTCAAAGGCAGTTCATTCATTTTTACGGCGATATCTTTGATTGCAAAACGCATTTTATTTAAATCAACATCAACATTGGTGTTTACATCAAGAACTGATTTTGAAATCAAGGTCATACCGCCATAATTTAAGTTCATATTGCTTGAGCCGAATTGGGTATTCATTACAAAAATATTATCGGCAAAGTCACCTTTTAAATTCAAATTGGCACCACCAGCAACCATATCAAGGTCCATGCTTTGGTCGTTGTAAGCAATGTAGCCATCTTCAATTTCAACATTTTTCAGTTTCAACGACATTGGCGCACTGGTAGAGGTGTCAACCACGGTTGATGTATCAGGTTTTGCAATGTCATAATTGGCTTTTCCGCTTTTGAGTACAACCACATTGAGGCGTGGTTGATTTAAGTATATTTTACGAATATTGATTGGCTTATTTCCCCCAATTAATGAGGAAATATCAATGGTTAATCGTATTTGCGGAGCAGAGAACAAAGTATCGTGTTTGAATGAGTCTATACCAATAATTTTTAAGTTATTTACACCCACCGATAAATTCGGGAAATTGCGAATAAGGCTAATGCTTAAATCGTCATCGAACGATATTTTGGCATTTACAGAAGTGCTAGCACTTTCTTGGGCCATTTTCAATATTTTTCCTTTGAAGGCAAAAGGAAGGATTAATAAAATTAAAAAAATTACGGCAATACCAATGCCTATGCGCTTTAACCACTTTTTCATAGATAGATTTTTCTATCACGAAGGTAGTAAAATTCTAATTCCTTCGCAATGCTAAATTCAACATGATTATTTCATGATTTTCTGATGTTTAAGTTATGAATTTAACCTCAGCGTAATTTTTAAGATACATTGGTTTGTTTTCATTTTATTTGTGGAAATTGGCCATTACTTTTCTATTATATTTGCTCTCAAACAAACATAAACAAAAAAAATATGATGACAGGATTCGTACATTTACACAATTTACTCCGTTGGGTAATTTTGGTGTTGTTAATTTGGTCTTTGATCAATAGTTTTTCTAAAAAGAATGGCAAAGAAGCTAGAATTTTAACCATCGTTTCTCATGTAATGTTGCTGTTGGGATTGGTTCAATGGTATGCAGGTGCTTGGGGATTGAAATTGATTCAAGCTGCTGGTGGAATGGGTGCAGTAATGAAAGATGCTATGCAGCGTAAAATGGCAGTAGAACATCCTTTATTGATGATCATTTCGATTGCTTTGATTACCGTGGCTGGAGTTTCAGTTAAAAAAGGGAAAGACAATGCAAAATGGTTTTATCTTGTTGCGTTGATTCTAATTTTGGCAGGTATTCCTTGGTCACGTCCACTGATGCCAGGAATGCATTAATAAAATAACAAACAAATACTCATTGGAGGCGCAACATTTTGCGCCTCTTTTGGTTATATAATCATTCCTATGAAAAAGTTCACGTTGCAACTTGCGTTGTTGTTTGTTTTACAAACGGTATCTGCTCAAAAAGTATATAAAATACCCGTTGCCTTTGATTCCTGCGTCAAACCTCCATTAACAGATTATTCCTTAGTGCAAAATTGGTCGGCATTGCCAACAAAAAAGGATCAAGCTGATTTTGTCCCTCAAAAATTAAAAGACAATCAATCAACGGCAGCGGCTGATTTGTTTTACATACATCCTACTACATTTCGAAATCAACCCACTGGACCATTTCAGTGGAATGCCGATGTGAATGACCAAGAGGAAAATGAAAGCGTTGACAATTCTCCAGTGAAATTTCAAGCTTCCATTTTCAATGGAAGTTGCAAAGTATATGCTCCCCGATACCGTCAGGCACATATGTATTGTTTTAGAACCAAAGACCTAAGCGATAAATGGAAAGCACTCGATTATGCCTATCAAGACATTCGAAATGCATTTTTGTATTATTTGAAAAATTATAACCATAACCGTCCAATTGTGATTGCGTCTCACAGCCAAGGAACCATTCATGCGGCGAGGTTATTGAAGGAGTTTTTTGGTGATACTTTAAAGAAGAAATTGGTAGTGGCTTATATCATTGGTATGCCAGTTCCAACAGATTCTTTACCTGCAATTGACTTTTGTCACAACGCCAATCAAACCCAATGTTGGGTAAGTTGGAGAAGCTACGAACACGGTTTCGTGCCAGATAATCCTTGGGTAACCGCAGAAAAAGCCATTTGTATCAACCCAATTACTTGGGAGTATAATGAAAACTATGTTCCTAAGGAACTGAGTAAAGGAACGGTCCTTTTGCCAGCACATAAAGTGTTGCTGAATCGATGCGACGCCCAAGTGCATGGAGGGATTTTGTGGGTGAAAAAACCCCGTTTTAGAGGGAGTTTTTTATATAGAAACCCCAATTACCACATTGCCGATCTGAATTTCTATTATATGGATATTCGATTGAACGTTGAAAATCGCATCAACGCGCATCTTTTATTAAATCGACAGGCAAATTAACTCTATCGATTTCCAATTGATTCTTGTCGTTTCTCATTGTATTTTTGCTTAAAATTTGCTATATTTAAATGTTATGAAAAAGAATGTTTCGTGGATTACGGTTGTTTTATTGTCGGTTGCGTCTGGATTCGTTGGGTCTTGGATATTTAACAAAGCAAACAATTCGGGTATTGCATTTTTAAGGGTTGCAGGAGATGACATTCCTGTAAAAATGGCGTCGAATGGTATGAACTTAGCGGGTTTTGAAGAGGCAAGTGCCATTTCTACCCCCACCGTTGTTTTTATTAAAACATTGAGCACCGTTCAATATGAAAGCCCTTTCGGATTTTGGGATTTTGACCCATTTGGCAGTAGGGGACAAGCTACCTCAACGGGAAGTGGTGTTATCGTAAACAGCGATGGATATATTGTAACCAATAACCACGTTGTTCAAGGTGGAGATAAAATTACCGTGGTATTGAATAACAGCAAAAAAGAATATGTTGCCAAGGTGGTTGGAACCGATCCGGGTTCTGATTTGGCTTTGATAAAAATTGAAGCGAAGAATTTACCAGCAGTGGTGTTTGCCAATTCCGACGAAGTTAAGGTTGGAGAATGGGTGCTCGCGGTTGGAAATCCATTTAACTTAACTAGCACCGTTACTGCGGGTATTGTGAGTGCCAAAGGTAGAAACATCAATATTGTAAAAAATCAGTTTCCTATTGAGAGTTTTATTCAAACCGATGCCGCCATTAATCCTGGAAACAGTGGTGGGGCTTTGGTTGATTTGAAGGGACAATTGGTTGGAATTAATACAGCCATCCAAAGCAATACGGGAAGTTATACTGGTTATGGGTTTGCCATTCCTAGTAACATTGTACAGAAAATTGTAA
>CANKVM010000121.1 GCA_947487175.1 Flavobacteriales bacterium
CCATTCTTGTGCTCAACGTCAAAGAAATTAATGGTTTCTGAGGTGCAAACCAACGACATTAAATCAAATAAGTTTTGAACCGCTTGGCTTTTTTCTGCACCTGGTTCAGTTGGACCACTATCGCTCACCGCCCTCATGATTTTTTTATTGAGGGACGTAGCAGGTTCATCTAAAAATATGGTATCAGACTCGCCAGCACTCTTACTCATTTTTCCACCACCTGTAAGTCCAGGAACTTTCACCAATTGGGTATTGAAGTTAAAGGCTTGAGGTTCAGGGAAGAAGTCGTTGTTATATAATCTGTTGAAGCGGTTTGCAAAGGTTCTTGCCATTTCCAAATGTTGCTCTTGGTCTTTTCCAACAGGTACTTTAATGGCTTTGTGTAAAAGAATATCCGCCGCCATCAAAACTGGGTAGGTTAACAATCCTGCATTGATATTGTCGGGTTGGGTTCTTGCTTTTTCTTTGAAGGAAGTAACACGTTCCAATTCACCCATATAGGCATTCATGTTCAAAAACAAATACAATTCAGCCGTTTCAGGAACGTCACTTTGAAAATATACCGTGCATTTTTCTGGATCCAAGCCCAAAGCAATGTATTCTGCAAGTACTCTTTTTACACTTCCTTTTAAATCTCCTGGGGTAGGATGGGTAGTAAGTGAATGATAATCAGCTATAAAGAAATAGCAATCAAATTGATCTTGCAATTTGATGAAGTTCTTAACCGCACCAAAGTAATTGCCCAAATGCAATTTTCCTGTTGGGCGTATTCCGCTAACTACCTTTTCTCTCATTGAGTGCGAAAATACAACGCATTTATTAAAAACGCTAAATTTAGGAAACGTTCTGCTTATTTTTGCAGTATGTCTGTGCGATTGCAATTGAAATTTTCTCCCAAGGAAGCCAATGATGAATCTTTTTTGGTGCGTAATTTCTTGCAAAAATCAGGGATGCAAAACGGGACTGTTGTATGGGTGAAAAAATCACTTGATTCGCGTGGCAGAGTGCCCTATTTTTTGATTTCGGCCGACGTGTATTCCCAAGACGAGGTCCCTCAAAAAAACACAGGATTTCAATTGCAAAATGTAAGTCAAAGTAAAGAAATACATATTGTTGGATTTGGTCCTGCTGGAATGTATGCCGCACTTCAATGCATTGAAAATGGGTATAAACCTGTTGTGATTGAACGCGGAAAAGACATCAAAGCGCGCCGCCGAGATTTGGCCGCCATGAACAAAGAAAAAGTGGTGAATCCTGATTCAAATTACTGCTTTGGAGAAGGGGGAGCGGGTACCTATTCCGATGGGAAATTATATACCCGAAGCAACAAACGCGGACCTGTTCAAAAGGTGCTGCAAAGTTTGGTTGATTACGGTGCAAAAGAATCAATTTTGTACGAAGCCCATCCCCACATTGGAACCAATAAATTACCGGGATTGGTGGAAGCCATTCGAGAGCAAATTTTGGCTTGTGGTGGTGAAATTCGATTTGATACCAAATTGGTTGATTTGGAAATTCAGCTTGGTAAAATTTCTAAGCTCATTTACCAAAATGGAACTTCTGAAAATGTAAATCATGTGATTTTGGCTACTGGCCATTCGGCCCGCGATATTTTTGAGTTGTTGGCAGCTAAAAATATTGAAATTGAAGCCAAGCCATTTGCTTTTGGCGTGAGAATGGAGCATCCTCAAAGTTTAATTGATTCTATTCAATATAAATGCGAAATCAAAGATGAGCATTTGCCTCCAAGTTCGTATACTTTGGTAGAGCAAATCAATGGGCGTGGGGTGTTTTCGTTTTGCATGTGTCCTGGAGGAATTATTGCACCTGCTGCAACATCTCCAGGTGAAGTTGTGGTGAACGGTTGGAGTCCAAGTAAACGCAATGGCCAATATGCAAACAGTGGCTTTGTTGTGAGTGTTGATGATGCCGATTTTAAGCCATTCGAAAAGCATGGTGCTTTGAGGGCCATGAAATTTCAGTCGTTTTGGGAACAAGAGTGTTTCCGCAGAACTGGGAGTATTTCGGCTCCTGCCCAAAGAATCGATGATTTTATTGGGGGACGGATATCGCCGTCATTGCCGTTATCGAGTTACATACCAGGATTGGTGAGTACTTCTTTGTACGATGTGATGCCGAAAGAAGTGTCGTTACGCATCAAAGATGCGTTGGTGGTTTTGGGTAAAAAAATGCATGGTTTTAGAACCAACGAAGGTGTTTTGGTGGGTGTAGAGAGCAGGACAAGTAGTCCGGTAAGAATCCCTCGAAACAACGACAATTTACAACATCCACAAATTGCGAATTTGTATCCTTGTGCTGAAGGCGCAGGATATGCGGGTGGAATTATGAGTGCGGCATTGGATGGAATGCGGGTAGTTGAAGCCATTGTGGCACAAAAATAAGTTTTGTCATTTTTTTACATTGTGATTTTATTAAAAAGGCCCGTTTTACACCTTTATTTGAAGATTCCACATCGATTTTATTGAAAGAATTTCATCATAATGATAGAATTTGTTGATGTTGTTTTAAGTAAAAGAATTGCATTTGCGCTATATAATATTGGGGTAGGGTGATAGTGGTTGTATGTAAATGCATTTTGGGTGATTCATATTTTTGACTTACTAAAGAAAATATTCATTTTTTAAAATATTTTTAATAGTTAATTTATGATTGATATTTGTTGTTAAGCCTTTTTAAATATGATTTTTTAGCTTTTTATATAGTATATTTTAGTGTGTGTCATATTAATTTAAAATTAAATAAATTATTCATTGATTTAAATTGAATTTGGAATTAATAGTTCTAAATTGCCCCCGACAACTGAAAAATAATATGATGAAACACTACTTTAAACAGAAGTTCTCGGCAATGATCAAGCTATTTGGCTTGGTAACATTGTTGTCGACAACAAACTGGGCTTCCGCTCAGTTGACCGGATCGTACACAATTGATCCATCTGTGGCTGCGAGTTCTACGAACTTTCAAACATGGGCAGCATTGGCAACCTACTTTAATACCAATGGTATTTCAGGAGCAACAACTGTAACTGTAAAAGGAAACGACATCGCTGGAACCAGCGTAGTTACTTTTACACAGCATTCAACCAAGCCTACTACCTCTACGAACACATTAACGATTGATGGTGGTGGTTTTAAATTGACATCTTCTTATGCGTATGAAGTTTTGGGCTTTAATGGTATTGATTATGTAACTTTAAAAAATGCGGTGATTGAAAATTCAAATACAAGTTACTTACAAAGCTGTATTAGAATGTATGCTGCGGCTGATTACAACACAATCAAATCTTGTACTTTGCAATTGTCTAGTTTAACTACTGGTTCAACTGCGGGTGGTGCTTATTTTGCTTTTGCTTCATCTGCATCTGCATTAAACACAACTTCAACAACCCACAATGGTTCTTATAATACGGTTGATGGTTGTTTGATGAGAACAACAAATTCAAATAGTCCTGGTCCTACATATGCTATTTTAGATTTACAAGGAACAAGTTATTACACAAGTACTGCATCAAACAATACTTTTAGTAATAACACCATTCAAAATTTCTATTATAAATGTATTCAAAATTGGTACACCAATGGTGAGCAATTTACGAACAATGATTTTTCTAGGGCAAATGCTACAAGTAACAATTGCTCTTCAACAATGCAATTGGTTTATAGTACTTATACTTACAGTACAAATAGATCAACTAAATTTGATGGAAACAAATTCCACGATTTGCCATATTCTGGGGGTAGCTCTTCAAGCTATTTGAGCAGTACCGTTTATGGTATCATTGGTCAATACAATACAGGTAATTCTACCAATTATTTTACTGTAACCAACAACGTAATGACAAACATTCATTCCGCGGGTACTACTTATTTGGGTTATATGTTATATAACTACTATACAAATGTTACGGGTAACATTGTAAGTAAATGGAATTCTTATGGTACCGGTTACTTTAATGGTTGGTACTTTGTTTATGCTTACAGCGATTTGAAATTTAACAAAAACGTGATGCGTGATTGTTTCACAAAGTATTATACCTATTTCATTCAAGATCAGTATGGTGACAAAAAACAAATCAATGGTAACAAATACATCAATAATATTTCATCTGATGGATACAATGCCTACACTTACGTTTTGTATTTGAACTATCCATCAATGAGTTATACAAATGAGTGTAATGATAATGTAATTGATAGTAATACTTTTGGTTACTATACCTATGGTATTTACCAATACTATTGGAATGGTACTATGAATGGTAACAAAATTACCAATAATAGAATTTATAATGCAAATACTACTACTTACGGTTACTTGTATTGTACTCAGTTAGGATATTATTATAATATGCAAATGAATAATAACTTAATTGCGAATAACTTGGGTTATTATGGTCAGTTTGGATTCTATGCGTATTCATATAACTCTGGATCGTATGTTCATGAGACTCGTCAAAACACGGTTCAAATGGATGATTCAAAAGGTGGTTATTCGTATGCCTATGATTATGCTATGTATATTTACACATATTACCATACTACAGTTGACGTAACTGGTAACATTATAGATGTACAAAACTCTTATGGATGTTACCCTGCTTATACTTATAATACGTCTACTTCAAATTATAAACGTTGGGATTATAACAACTACTACATTAACAATGTAAGTTACCAATATTGGTATTGTAATGGTGGTTCAGCGAACGATTTCGCAGGTTGGAATTCATTGGGATTTGCGGGTCAAAACGAAACTGGTGTGAATCCAAAATGGAAAAACAAAGCGGCAATGAACTATGCATCTAATGCATTCATGTGTCACAACAACGTTCCAAACCCAGCAGGATATTATCCAACCACTGCTCCAAATGGTATTGATGTGAATAAAACTGTTCGTAATAAATTTAAATCTGACCGCGGTGCTGTAGAGAGTCCAATGAACATTCAAGCATTGAAAACTGATTTTTCAGTTCCTGCTACTGTATGTGCTGGATACCAAACAGCTTCTAACATTTATGTTAAAAACAAATTTGCCGATACCGTTTACAACTTTAATATTGCTTACTCGTTAAATGGTGGTGCAAAAACTTCACAATTGATTAAAACCAAAATTGCACCTGGTGCAACTTTGAAAGTGGACTTTACCCTTCCAATTGGTTTAACGGTTGCTGGTAAAACAGCGATTAAAATCTTTGTTGATGCATTTGATGATACATTGAAAGATGATACCTTCACTTTCAACACAACAGTATTGCCTGCTCCAGGTGGTGCAACTTATGTGGCTTCTACAAAATCTACACCTGCAATTTATCAATATGGTAAATCTTTTGATGTAACTGTATTGAATGCTCCTTTGTATTACGATATTCCAAAACCACGTGTTTATACAAATGCAAGTTATGGAACATCTTTGCCAAGTAACTGGTATGCAGAAGTACAAGCCTATACTGCATCTAAAAGAGCAGTAACGGGTG
>CANKVM010000122.1 GCA_947487175.1 Flavobacteriales bacterium
CAAAACCATAAGCCAAAGCTGCAGCTGTATGTTCGTATATAATACGTTCTACTTTCAAACCAGCAATTTCACCTGCTTCTTTGGTAGCTTGACGTTGAGAGTCATTAAAGTATGCAGGAACAGTGATAACCGCTCTTGTCACTTCTTGACCCAAATAATCTTCAGCAGTTTTCTTCATTTTCTGAAGAATCATTGCACTCACTTCTTGAGGGGTAAAGTTACGATCGCCAATTTTCACACGAGGGGTATCGTTGTCGCCTTTGGTCAATTCATAAGGTACACGCTCCATTTCTTTCAACATAGAAGAATATTTTTCTCCCATGAATCTTTTGATAGACTGCACAGTATGGGTTGGGTTGGTAATGGCTTGACGTTTTGCAGGGTCTCCTACTTTACGCTCGCCGTTTCCATTGTCCATAAAAGCAACAATTGATGGTGTTGTTCTACGACCTTCGCTGTTTGCAATTACTACAGGTTCGTTACCCTCTAACACTGCTACACAACTGTTGGTTGTTCCTAAGTCAATTCCTATTATTTTACTCATGATTTTTATTTTCCTTTCCTTCCATATATCAAAGTAAGTGCCAATACAAAAAAGACAGAAATTGGCTGACGAATTGTCATAATCTGTCAGTAATTCTCATATTCGGCGAACAAATTCGCCATCATGACATAAAATTTTGAGGGATATTTTAAAAAATGGAAAGCCTTATCTTACAAAGTTCAGCTTCTTTGTCAAAGGATGCACTTGGATAAACGACAATGACGATGGTTCGAACTTAATGCCTCGAATGGATTGAACACAACGACTTGCAAACAAACCAAGTCCGCCTTCTATATTGGAATACTCTGCTTGTTTTTGCACGATGCCAATGGCTGGAACATTCACCGACATATAATCAATTAAATTTTGACTTCCAGAATAATAGGTAACGCCGAATGAAACAAAGCGGTGTTTTAGGTTTGGACCAGAAGTCAATGTATTTGCCATGAACTGAAAAAACGCTTCTTTTTCAACTTGGCGAATCAAATCACCTTGATCTACTTGATAGTTCGACATCACCTTCCAAAACGCATTTTTGGTTGATTTGATAGATGTATCTACTGCATCAAACTCATCATAGGTAACTTCCAGAACCACATCGTAGGCTTTTACATTAAAACCAGGAGTGGCACGAAAGGTAATATATTCTGGGGCCAAGGAGAACAGTGATTTGTTATTAAAAAACGGTGCCCTAATTAAAGAAGGAGATACAGTTTTAGTAACCGATGTAACAGCCTGCTTGCTAATTGGATTCTTCACAGTTACCACATACCAATCGTTTCCGTTAATTTTTTCAGTGGTTTGCCACAAATAATTTACATCAGACGCAAAGATACCCGGTTGCTTTTTTACTTTATTGGTGCGAATCAAATTGATAATGCGACCTGTATTTACTTGACGCAATGAAACTTCTGTAGAATCTAAATACAGACTGTCAGAAATTTGAGCCACGGTGTAAGCGCTTGTATTTTGATTCAAAAAGGCCTTATTTACCTTAATATATTGAACCGAATCGTTCGGATCAAGCAATCCGTAAACCACAATGGTTTCTTTCGAATCGGCATTGATATCGACTGTATTTTCACATGAAGAAAATGCCAATAATACCAAAATAATTCCGAGGGAATTCAGACACTTTGCGGCTTTGTTGTAAAAATCTTTAATCATGCAAAGCACAAAGATAAATGAAAAGAATGATGAATATTAGGTCGGATATATCGATTTCGAAGAAACTTCTTTTTTTTTACCATTTATAATGTACAAATTTGTAGTCCAATCTCAAAAGAATGTCTGTACACAGGGAAGATAAAAAAATCACCACGCACGTGCTTCATGAAATGAAGTCAAGGGGTGAAAAAATTTCGATGCTTACCGCATACGATTACTCAACAGCTCAAATTATTGACGATGCTGGCATAGACGTTATTCTGGTAGGCGACAGCGCTTCTAATGTAATGGCGGGACATCAAACTACCCTTCCTATTACGTTAGACCAAATGATTTACCACGCAAGTAGTGTGGTAAGGGGTGTTGATAGGGCGTTGGTTGTTGTTGATTTGCCATTTGGTAGTTACCAAGGAAACTCCAAAGAAGCCTTAAACAGCACCATTCGTATCATGAAGGAAAGCGGCGCCCATGCCATTAAAATGGAAGGTGGCGAAGAAATTATTGAAAGTATCAAAAGAATTTTAACTGCGGGTGTTCCGGTTATGGGACATTTGGGTTTGACACCACAGAGTATATACAAATTTGGAACTTACACGGTTCGTGCAACGGAAGATGATGAAGCAGAAAAATTAATTAGCGATTCTAAATTATTGGAAGAAGCGGGTTGCTTCGCGTTGGTATTGGAAAAGATTCCAGCACATTTGGCTAAACGCGTGGCAGAAAACTTAACCATTCCAGTAATTGGCATTGGCGCGGGTAACGGCGTTGATGGCCAAGTTTTGGTAGTTCACGACATGATGGGCATAACCAAACAGTTTAATCCAAGATTTTTACGCCGCTACTTAAACCTCTACGACGAAATGAAAGGGGCAGTTCAGCAATACATTGCAGATGTAAAGTCGGTTGACTTTCCAAATGAGAAGGAGCAATATTAAAAAGGGTTAGACGGATTAGACAGATTTTTTTGTTTATATAAAAAAAAGGTGCGAAAAATTTCGCACCTTTTTTTTATCCCTAACGCTCTAATTACTTAGCGGTAGTTAAACGCATTTTTCTGCGTGTTGGTTTTTCTTCTTTTGCTTCCGCAAATGCAGCGATACCACTTACATGTTGATCCACCATAATACGACCGCAATGTTCACAGTCAATAATTTTATAATGGGCACGAATGTCAGAGTGACGTTGAGGTGGAATTTTAGAGAAACAACCACCGCAAGATCCACGAACAATAGGAGCAACGGCAACACCGTTTTTCATATTTTCACGAATTCTGTGGTAAGCACGGAAATAACGCTCATCTATTTTCTTAGCAGCATTTTCACGGTCTTTGTTTAACTTTTGAATTTCCTCTTCGTTCTCTTTCTCAATTTCAGTTAATTCCGCTTTTTTGAATTCCAAATCGGCCTTGCGGCTATCTAAAGAAGCTTTTGTAGTTGTTAAAACTTCGTTTCTAGATTCAATTTGTTTTACATAATCGCGAATTTTCTTTTCAGCAGATAGAATTTCTAAGCCAGCAATCTCTTTTTCTTTGTCAATTGCTTCAAATTCACGGCTGTTTTTGATATTGTTTAATTGATCTTCGTATTTGTCAATTAATCTTTGGAAATCTTTAATTGCTAATTTTTTGTTGGCAACCTCTGTATCTAAAGAAGTAATTTCTTCCTGAATATGATTTACTCTGGTTTCAAAACCAGCGATATCATCTTCCAAATCCGATACTTCCATCGGTAGTTCACCCAATACAGCTTTCAAATTGTCTAATTTATTGTCAATTTGTTGTAGCTTCCAAAGGTCTTGTAGTTTTTTCTCAACGGTTACGTCCATGTTGTTTATCGATAATATTGAATAGGGTTGGTATTAGTTTGTGCAAAAATGGTTGCAAAATTACGGAATTTTTTTGACAAAATCTCGCTAAACAAATCAATCGTGTATTTTTCGCTCTCAAAATGACCAATATCGCAAATCATTAACTGCTTTTCCGCTGCGAAAAATTCATGATATTTTATGTCAGACGTTATGTAAACATCGGCCTGTGCTGACTTTGCTGCGTTTATCAAAAATGAACCCGCACCACCACAAACCGCAACTCTGCGAATATTTTCTCCGAAAAATTCTGTATGCTTCACCACTTCCAATTCCATATTCTGCTTTAAATGTGCCAAAAACTCTGATTTCGTCATTTCCTTTGGCAACATTCCCACAGCCCCACTTCCATAACCAACAACTTCATTGTTCAGCGTAACCAAATCATAAGCAACCTCTTCATACGGATGGGCTTCCCTCAAAACTTGCAACATTTCACTCGTTTGCCACTTCATAAATACCACCTCGAAGCGCATTTCATCTCCGGTTTCTCGCTTGCCCAAACTTCCAGAATATGGGTTAGAACCTTCCATTGGTGTGAATGTTCCTTGTCCCTCAAAAGAAAAACCACATTCACCATAATTGCCAATGTTTCCTGCTCCGGCAGTAAACAAAGCATCTTGCACCGCGGTGAAATGCGACGACGGAACATATACCCCCAACTTTACCAACAATCCCGTTTTGAGCTCAAGTACTGAGAGTTGACTCAAATTAAGCTTTTCGGCAATTTTTTCATTCACCCCGTTTCTCAACACATTGTCGAGGTTGGTATGACAGGCATAAATGGAAATATTATTTTGGATGGCTTTGATCACCGCACGTTGCACATCATTTTGTCCGGTTAGTCGTTTTAACCCCGAAAAAATAAGTGGATGGTGCGCAATTATCAAATTGCAGTTCTTCGCAATGGCTTCATCAACAATGGCTTCAGTGCAATCTAAGCAAATGAGCGCTTGTTGTATGGTTGCATTTTTATCCCCTACCAACAATCCGCTGTTGTCATACGACTCTTGCAAACTGGGTGGTGCTACCCTTTCAATTTCATGAATTATTTCGAATAGTTTTACAGACATTTTTCAAATCTCTAACTTTTAATTGAACTTTGTACCTTCATTGTGAAAAAAGCAATCTTAAAAAAGGGAAAAGAAATTGCCATCGGCAGAAAACATCCTTGGATATTTAGCGGGGCCATAGACAGCATTGACCCTTGTACAACTGGCGATTTGGTTCAGGTTTACGACTATAAAGATAATTGGTTGGCCTGTGGTCATGTGGGAGATGGCAGCATTGCCATTCGCATTCTGTCGTTTACCCAGCAAGAAATTGATGCCCAATTTTGGGTTTCTCGCATTCAAAATTGCAAAGATTTAAGAAATAAATTGTCGTTGGGAATGAGTTTCCCTACCAATGCCTACCGTTTGGTGCATGGTGAAGGTGATTTGTTGCCAGGACTTATCATCGACATATATGCAAATACCGCTGTCATTCAAGCCCATACCGATGGAATGTACTTGAATCTTGATGCCATTGCCGACGCCATTAAAACCGTTTTTGGCGATGAAATTGCACATATTTACAGCAAAAGCAGCGCAGCAATGCACGATGCCGAAATTGAAGATGAATTTTTGTTGGGCGATCAACACAAAGTTGTTGCCACCGAAAACAACATGAAATTCAAAGTAAATTGGGTTACAGGACAAAAAACAGGCTTCTTTTTAGATCAAAGAGAAAATAGACAACTGCTTGGGCATTACTCAAAAGGCAAGTCGGTATTGAATACTTTTTCTTATTCTGGGGGATTTAGTGTTGCCGCCTTAATTGGCGGTGCTACCAAAGTAGTTTCGGTAGATATTTCACAAACCGCAGTGAACCTAGGTGACGAGAATGTGGCCTTGAA
>CANKVM010000123.1 GCA_947487175.1 Flavobacteriales bacterium
TTGTTGGTTCTAAATTCTATTTTAAAATTGCCCGGGATCACATCTGGAATGGTAACCGGACTTGTCATTTTGCTGTTTTGCGCATATTCATCGGCTGAGCCATTCAATTCGCTGATTTCACAATGGAAAACGTTATTTGATGGCAACATGCCGTTGTCCCACAATCCCCAAGTTGGCAATGCAATACTCACGGTATCGAGGGAGGCCAAGTTGCCAGCCCATGTCCAAACTTGTTTTACTGCAGAATTATTGGCCCAATATTCAAATTTGATGGTTTTCAAATCTGTTTTGCCTGTGTTTTGAACCAAAATTAATGGTTCCGAGCAAATTGGGTTGATTTTTGCATATTCGTAATCGGTTGTTGGCTTTACAATGTTTACAATTTTCGCATCCAAATTAAAATTCAAATCACCGTAGGAAACTAACTGATGGGCCACAATATATCTGTAGTCTCCACCGGTTTTTGCTGGTTGAGAAATCTCATAATCTATGGTTTCGGTGTTTCCCGCTGTTACATATTTCGTAATTTCATGTTCAATTAACTTAGAACGCAATCCAGGGCACCAGCCTTGACGAGGAATCAACCAAGTACCACCTTGGGCAATCATCGGATTGGTAGAACAATCCATATTCGAGCTCCAATTCATGGTATTTCCTGCCACAATTAATGAATGGGTGATTACACCTCCATTTTGTTCAAATTCACCATCTGAACCATGTCCGGTAATTGTAGAACGCATTTTGAAAGATTTGGCATCTGATAACATTGGTACTTTCATTGGTGCAAATACATTGTTATTTAAAATACTATTGATTCCAGGGCCGCCCAATCTCGCACCACCCTGCCAAAGTTGATTAAAGTTCAAAATATTTCTTGGCGGTGTGCCTACAACAAAAAGAAATTCCATTTCCATGTTTTCTTGGTTTTGTCCGCCCATTGCCACTACCAATCTTTTATTGTCTTTTAACAATGGTGCAAAATCGGTCATATCCAAATACCAATTTTTACCTTTCATACCTAAATCTAAGCCAATACCATAAGGCGTTACAAAAGAAACAAGTTCGGTATACCATGGAAAACGCAATTGATAATTCAAATTGGAAATGTCGATTTTCCCCTGTGTTTGATTCGCTATAGAATCAATTAAAACTCCCGTTTCGCCATTGTAAACCTTTGATTTGCTTGACTCATATGCCGAAGAAGTAGAATCTACTTCAAGTTTATCATGTGTTACAATTTTAGAAAGCGAATTGTCAATAACCTTATATCTGTCAATTGTATTGGCATTTCTTATAATCGAATCGCGTTGGGTAATGGTGCTAACAGATTTTGAATAATTCCCTGTTAACAATGTCAAATTCGGCTTTTCAACATATCCCTTGAACATCTTACTCAAAACATCGCCACGATCATACGACCATTGGATGTTTTTGCCATTTGAAACCTTACCTGCTGCATCATCCGACACGGCACTGCCTTTTCCTTCGTTCATGGGATAATAGGCCAACAAACTCGCATATTGAGGATGTGTATTGTCGATTGATTTATTCATCCAATCGGCAACTTCCTTCCCGGTTAAAGCCTTATTCCAAATGCTTAACTCGTTCATCTTCCCTTTATAATTATTTTGCAAGCTTTGATCTTTCCCTAGAATTACATTCATGAGGGACATTGGTTTGGATTTGGTTGTACCTGACAGCCATATGGTTCCATTGAGATAAACAGACATATTTCCGGTTGTGGCGTTTTTTGTAAACACCCAATGATTCCATTTTCCGGCATATTCGTTTGCCGCAGCTCCTTTGTTTATTCTGTCGTAACCACCAGATGCAAATCCGCAATCAAAATAAACGCTTCCATCAGACCAAGGAAAATGAATATTCAATTGGCGTTGATTGATATCTGATGCCCAACCGTAAATTACAGAAGTATTTGTTGGCAATGATTTTGGATCTCCAAATGCCCAAAATGCAATAGAAATTTCGTTTTTAATGGATGATAATCCCGATGCATCAATTACAATATGCCCATTTGAAGATAAGTCTACGGCATAGTTGTTATTGGCAGACAACATTGCAGTCACAGTATCCGAATATCCCTCAAAAACAACAGCCGTTGAAGGTGCCGAATTGGTAAATGAAAATTCAAAGAGCAGGTTGCTTTTACCGTCCCATGTAAAGGGAGTATGAAACACAATTTTGTTGTCACCAACCACAAATGGCATGGTGTTATTAAATACTTCTGTAAAACCAGAAATCGTGGGTGCATTCGCATTTAATAGGTTTGCAGTAACTTGTTGAATTTTAATTTTGAAGAAATTAGCAGTTCCGGCACCGAGGGCTTTCAAAGAAATTCCTTGAATATCGCCTGCAGAGAAACCCGCGTTTATCAATTCTTCTGCACGATAAATGATTTGGGTTTTCCCTGATTTTTTATCGGTATTTAATGCTTTATAAATTCCAACATTCCCCGTTCCTACTTCAACTTTTTGTTCATTGGAAACAGAATTTACGATTACCTTTTTGAGGGAATAATCGTAATAATCGCTAATTGGTTTTGATGTATAATTGAATGCAGTATTGGAAAAATTAGAGATAATATATTTGGGTGCTTTCTGGGTTAATTCTTCAATTTTGGAAGAATCAACCAAAAAGGTATTGCATGAATAATCCCATTCGCCACAGCCTTTGCTTCTGTTATTTCCGTCAGAAACAATGCCATTTTTACAACGCATATTATATCGCAAGATGATTTTCTCAAAAGTGAGATTTCCTTTTGGGAAATAAGCTATGGTATCTCTATTATTGCTCCCGTAATGGAATGTTTTTACACGTATTGTATCACCTGGTTTTTGAGCCAAAACGAATTTAGGGAACAATGCTAAAACAAAGATTGACAGGACTAAAATATTTTTGTATTTAAATAACATTTTCTTGTTTGTAATTAACTTTAAAGTAATTCAAAAGTAGCGCGTAAGTAATGTTTTTCCAAATGTGCGATTAGTTAAAAAGTGCGTATTTTTGCGCAAATAATTCACAATAGCATGTCAAATGATCCATTACACGGCGTAACATTAGAAAAGATTGTTACAGATTTAGTTGAAGCCCTTGGTTGGGAAGAAATGGAATACAGGGTTCGCGTCAATTGTTTCGCGGTTAATCCGAGTGTAAAATCGAGTTTAACCTTTCTGCGCAAAACTCCTTGGGCCCGAGCGAAGGTAGAAGAATTATGGGTACGGGAAATTTACAGACGGGGTTAGACTGATTAGACTGATTATCCCGATAGCTTTCGGGAGGGTTAGACGGGTTAGACTGATTAGACTGGTTTGGTTAGACTGATTAGACTGGTTAGACAGATTGTTTGGTTTATAAAAGTTTATAAGGGTTGTTTTGAGTTCCTACTAAAAATTAAACAGCGAAGCGTAAATAGGCGATAGCCGTAAACAACGAAGTTTAAACTCGCGCTAGCGATGTAAACAACGAAGTTTAAACTCGCGCTAGCGATGTAAACAACGAAGTTTAAACTCGCGCTAGCGATGTAAACAGCCGAAGACGTCAACCCATGAAGTGGATTCCACAAGATTTTGTCTTTTAATGGTTTTTGAGGTACTTTCGCAAATATTGAAGTTATGGGCAAGGCGAATGAGAGGCAAGGCATACAGACAATAAAATAATTATTGATTAAATTAAAACGGAAGTACACATTATGAAAAAGTCTTTAAAATTATCATTTATCACAAGTGCGATATTTCTTATGTCGGTAACCATTACAAATGCTCAAACAGGAGGAGTTAATTTCAGTATGCAGGTACAAGAAATTCAAATTCAAAAAAATGACGAGGCTAATCCATGCATTACAGCAAGAGAATATGAACTTATTGAAAACCGATGTGCTGCAAATATCATATTATTAAATATTAATAAAAGACAAAAAAGACAATTGTCGACAACAAGCCTCAACTGGCCTCTGAAAACAGCTCCGGGTTTTACTGATTGCAGTTATTATTTTATTGGTGCGTATGTGGATCAAAATTCAGCATCTGGAGTTTTTAAAGATTGGAATTGTGGCACCCGCTCATATGATGGTCATGGAGGAACCGACATTGGCATTTGGCCTTTCCCTTTTAATAAGGTAGATAGTAATTCAGTAAAAGTAATTGCAGCTGCTGCCGGAACAATTATTGACAAGCATGATGGCGAATTTGACAGGAACTGTGTTGGAGTGGGAAGCGGGTTGAAAGCAAACTACTTAATAATTCAACATGCCGATGGATCATTGGCTTTGTATTGGCACATGAAAAAGAATTCTATAACTTCAAAGACAATTGGTCAGACAGTAGTGGTTGGCGAACAAATAGGTGTGGTGGCAAGCTCCGGAAGTTCAAGTGGCCCGCATCTACATTTCGAAGTATGGGCAGGAAGCACTGCCAGCACACGCATTGATCCTTATTACGGGTCCTGCAATTTATTAAATGCTTCAAGCTGGTGGACTTCACAAAAACCGGCTTCTGAGCCTGCCATTTTGAAAGCATCTGTTCATATTACAGATTATATCCCTAAGCCTTGCCCAAAATCAGATACTACTAACGAAAGTACATTTTACGCTCTGCCTTTTAATGGTCCAGGAATGCCAACCGATTATGCCAAGTTTTTTGTTTTTCTCAGAGATGTTTCGTCGGGCACATCCGTTGATATGAAAATACTTAATCCGAATGGAACAACTTATAATAGCTGGAATTATACTTTCACGGGCACTTTTAATGTATGCTATGCAGGGTGGTCTAAACATTTGCCAATAGTACCGGGAGTTTGTACTTTTCAGGCAACTTACAATGGCGTTACTTGCTCACAAAATTTCACGATTTCAACTAATACCGGAATTTCCGGATATTACAATTTAACGGACGTTGTAATTTATCCGAATCCTGCAACTGATAATTTAATAATTGAAACCCATCAAAAAGCTAAGATAGAAATATTAAACACAGCAGGACAGATAATAAAAGCTATACATACCGCAGAAAAACAGATAAGGATTGATATTTCAGATTTATCATGCGGAGTTTATCTAATAAAAGTAAAAACTGATAAAGGAATTGCTGTTAAGGAATTTATTAAAGAATAGAGCGCAAAGTTTATAATAGCACCTACAAGAAATTGGAGGTTCAGTGGTTAAATGAAGTTTTGTGTTTCGTATCAAATTCATTGGTGGCAGATAGTTTTTTTCGAAATCACTAACTTCTTTTGGAAGCAAAGCGATAAGGACAATAATTTTGGATATTCACAAAAAAAGATTATTTTTGATAATATCAAATGATAGTATCAATTAATCCTCCTTACGAAATTACTCCGAAAATTTTAAGGGTAATAACTTCCATTTTAGAAAAAATCGGAGAGGTAAATGCCAATTA
>CANKVM010000124.1 GCA_947487175.1 Flavobacteriales bacterium
GCTTCGGCGGATGCCAGCAGTGCATCTTGGCAGCAGGGCGATATCAACGATCAGCTTCAGCCCCTTGAAATTGAGGCGATCCAAACGTTGTACCGCTACCCAGAGGAGGTCAACAAGGCCTGCAGCGAATCATCCCCCGCGGTGATTGCCCAATACTGCATTGATTTGTCGCGTACGTTCAACCGCTTTTACAATGAGTGCCATATCATGCGCGAACCGGATCCCATCATCAAAAACACCCGCCTCAAACTCGCTCATTTCACCGCCCAAACCTTGAAACACGCCCTCAATTTGCTCGGCATTCAGGTGGTGGAGCGAATGTGATTTACATATGAACCATCCTTTATCATATCGCTTTCGAAAAATTGAATGGCTCGGTGATGGTAAAACACGCAGCAAGCAATGGCTTATTGATTCAATTCCTGAATACCAACCCATTGAACTACGACCCAACATTGAAGACCAATGTATGTTCCCTGAGGATTTGACAGAGCAAAAGCGATTGTATGAACAAGACAAAGCAGGTGGATTTCTAAACAACTGGTTGAATCATTTCAGAGATATTGAGAATCCGCTAAGAGAATATTGCGCCTTATTTTGGCATGAACATATGCCCTGTGGCAGCAGAGGATCTCGCACAGAGATGCATTTACAGCAAAATCAACTTACCATTGAAATGTACAGAAAACATGCATTGGGGGATTTTAAAAGTTTTTTACTTTCCTATTATTCCAATCCGTCTTGCATGTATTTTCTAGATATCCACAGAAGCTATAAAGAAAATCCAAACGAAAATTTTCCGAGAGAACTGTTGGAATTATACACACTTGGTGAAGGAAACTATTCCATTACAGATGTAAAGGAAATCGCACGTAGTTTCACTGGCTTACATTTCGACCCCGAAGATTATAACCAAGGGTCATATTTCAATGAGTCGGAATTCGATGACGGGCAAAAAACGATTTTTGGCAAAACCGGAAATTTCAAGCCTGAAAACGTCATCGACCTAATTCTAGAGAAAAAGGAATGTGCTAAATTCATTGCAAAAAAAGCACTGCTGTTTTTTGTTGGCCGTATTCCCTCTCAGCAAGTCCTTAACGACTGCGCAGATGTTTATTACAAAACCAATTACGCATTCCTGGAACTAGTAAAGAAAATCATAGACATCATGTCTGACCATGGCGGAGAAACAGACAAAGTAAAATCCCCCATCGAACACCTTGTTTTCTTCCAACGGCAATTGGGATTAAAAACAGTTGGACATAAAACGAACCAACAATTTTTGAGACTTTGTGGCCAATACCCTCTTAATCCTTGGAATGTCAAAGGTTGGACGAATGGAAAAAATTGGCTAGAAGGCGAACATCTTATGCATCGATCTTTTTTTCCATTGATTTTAGTCGACCTCGCAAATCGTCAATATCCAAGAAGTTCTACCCGTTATAAACTCAGTTCAAGATTAAACAACAGTCGATTGCGAAATCTACGTTTTTTGTTGGATTCCAAATGGGACGAAAACTACTTTTACCAACAACTCAGTGCAGGTCAGATGACGGTTTCAAATTGGCTGTTACAAAACCAAAATGATTTTAATCTCCAGCAGATTTTAACCCATCCCAAATATCAATCCTGCTAAAATGAAAAGAAGAGACTTTGTAAATATCAGCCTTGGAGCATCGGCGGGTTTGGTGCTAGCAAATTGTCAATTCCCTTCAACATCTGCACATGCTTCATACAGGGGCAAAAGATTGATATTGATTCAAATGGAGGGTGGACACGATGGTTTATTTGCAATTTCAAAGTTGGGAATAAAAGAAATTGAATCTCGCCGTCCCAATTTAATGACTGAATTTGAAAAAAATTGCATCTCACTATCCGATGACTGGGCGATGAACCAACGTCTATCCTCACTAACAGCATTAATTGAGAAAAAGGAGTTGTTATTTATCCCCAACGTGGGATATCAAAGCCCCAATACCTCTCATTTTAAGGCAAGAGAATTTTGGGATTCTGGCCTTCTTCCAAACGATACGAATGCTGAAAATAGAATGACGGGTTGGTTAGGTCGAGCGTACGAAGAAAAACGAATATTATCGCAACAGATTGAAATACCCTTCTTGAATTTACATAACAATCGAACAATTTATGATCGCGGGTCAAATATTAAAGCACTGGCCTATACAGATAGCGATTACCAAGATTGGTATACACCATATTACGATGACTATTACAAGAGTATAGACAGTGATTTACAATCCTATTACAAAAAAATTGAATCTTTTCAGTCACTTAGAAAAGAATCTTACTCCGGAGAATTGGGCTCACAGCTCAAGACTGCGGCCCAGTTAATCCAACAAGAAATACCCATACCCGTTATACACTGCACGCTAGCTGGATTTGACACACACTCTGGCGAATTAGAACGATTAACCGACCTGTACGAAGATTTTTCAAAATCACTCAGCGGTCTTGCAAATGATTTAACACAATCCGGCCACTGGGATGAGACCTTGGTTTTTATCTACTCTGATTTTGGACGCACGATTGATGAGAATGCCAGTGGGGGAACGGACCACGGCTATAGTGGGTTGTCCATGATCGCTGGAGGGAATCTCAATAAATACAAACAATACAACAAACCAAATGTCCCCAAATTTGTGGAGAAACGCGGTGAATTGTATTTAGATTTCCAGATAGACTTTAGAGACCTAATTCAAGACATCACAGAGTGGTTGACTTAATTCAATCGTTTATTAAGATTTATTTACAACAAAAAGTATTACTTTCGTATCAATTTTACTGTGTCCACTAATGTTGTTTAATTCAATTGAATTTTTATTATTCCTTCCCATTGTATTTGCTCTGTATTGGTTTGTTTTTAACAAATCATTAAAGTTCCAAAACATCCTTATTCTATTCGCAAGTTATTTCTTTTATGGCTGGTGGAGTTGGAAATTTATGGGCCTATTAATGATAAGTACTGCTTTAGATTATGCTTATGGTTTCTGGGTAGCATCCCCCAACCCAAAAAAAGCAAAGTTATTTTTATGGCTCAGTATAATTAACAACTTGGGCATCCTTGCAATATTCAAATATTACAACTTCTTTGCACTGCAATTCCAAAATGGACTTGAGCTACTGGGGCTAAATACAAATCCAATATTATTAGATATTGCATTACCAATTGGAATTTCCTTTTATACATTTCACGGTATGTCCTATGTAATAGATATTTACAGAGGACAACAGAAACCTGTTAGTAGCTTTGTTGACTATGCCGTCTTTGTAAGCTTTTTCCCTTTATTAGTCGCCGGCCCGATTGAAAGAGCTAATCACTTACTACCCCAAGTGCAAAAACCTAGATCATTTAATTATACCCAAGCCTTAGATGGTTTGCGACTAATTATCTGGGGGATGTTTAAAAAAGTAGTTGTGGCCGATAATCTCGCAATTGCTGTAGATGATATCTACAGTGATTATAATAATCTCAACTCAATTAACCTAATAATTGGTGCCATCTACTTTTCATTTCAAATCTATTGTGACTTTAGCGGATACTCAGACATTGCAAGAGGTGTTGCCAAGTTTTTCGGTTTTGAACTACTTCTTAACTTCAACAATCCTTACATGAGCAAATCAATTCCGGAATTTTGGAAAAAATGGCATATATCCCTTTCCTCGTGGTTCAGAGATTACCTATACATTCCGATCGGCGGCAGTAAAGCCGGAAGAGCAAAAACCGTTAGAAATGTGTTTATAATATTTTTAGTTTCAGGATTTTGGCATGGTGCAAATTGGACATTTATCACATGGGGTGCGATTCATGCATTGTTTTTCTTACCGGGTTTCATTAAAAAACACAACCAAGGTACAATTACAGAACAACATGTTATCGTTCAAAATCTATCTATTCTGTTCACATTTTCAATTGTGACTTTTGCATGGATTTTTTTCCGCTCCCAAAATCTACTACAAGCCAAAAATTATATAGGCCGAATTCTATTTTCAAGATTTCATATTCAAGATTTTCTTAATTGGCGATCTCAATCGACTGAAGGTAGTCACATTGAGTTTCTTATAATCCTCATTCTATTTGCAACTATGAACAAGGTGAAAAATATGAACAGCGTTGTTATTCCAAATACAATTTTAATAATTACAACCTTGATTTTTGGTATGTTCACGAATCCCGCCAATTTCATTTACTTTCAATTCTAATGAAAAAGTTTTTACGCCTCCTGTTTTTATCGTTTTTATCCATTTCATCAATATTATGTCTGACTCACCTGTTGTTTAGTATTTTTTTTAGCCAAATTCACAAAAGATTTAAATCCGATGTATCAAATCAAAAAGCCGACATTGTATTCTTCGGATCTTCGCGAACCGCTAACCATATTATACCCGCGGTTTTCGACTCAATATCGTCGACTCGGTCGATAAACATGGGAGTACCAGGCTCCATGCCAATTGATATTAATGCCCAATTTAAATTATATCTAAAGTCCAATTCAGCACCAAAGTTGATATTCTTACAAATTGACCATACAGAAGATTCTCTTCAACCAAGCCAATTATTAATTCCACAATTTTCAAAATACTTAGAAAATCCGGAATTATTCAACTACCGCCAAAATTTGTCCAAGAAACTTATTTACATACCTTTGTACAAGAATATCAGATTTTCACTAATCAGCTGGAGAGAAATCCTAAAAACTGTTTTTAGAAATAATTCTCCCATTAATAGATGTTCTGGTTTTTCTCCAATCGAATCAAAAAGACATCCAAACCCTTTCATAAAATCTCCTAATTATTTAATCGATTCTAGACGATTAAACCCCTACATCCAAGAAATAATATCTATTTGTCAAACACGAAAAATTTCTATTTATCTATTTACTGCACCGTATTTTAATCTTGAAAACCCAGCAAATTTTGATAATTTCAAAAAATACAAAGTCCCATATTTAAACTTTTCTGGAAGCGAGTTTGACAATCTCAAATTTTCCAATCGAGACCATCTCAACCAATCGGGGGCAAGGCGCTTAAGTATTCAACTAGCTCAAGAATACAAATCATTGAAATTAATCAAATGATTTGTATGATTAATAATTAAAGTTACACCAAGCAATTGTAAATGATTCAAACCTCCCGATCGGGATTCTCCTTCAAAAACTGAGCCCAGCCACCCGCCTTGTTGTTGCCGCCCGCAGTGCCACCCTTCGTGGTACCAAACGCCCGCGGTGCAAACTGGTAGAAATGACAAACCGCAGCCGCCAATCCATCTGTAGCGTCCAT
>CANKVM010000125.1 GCA_947487175.1 Flavobacteriales bacterium
CCATATGGAGCGCACCAAACTGCACCATTTACACGTTGGTTTACACAGCCACCATAGGCATTGAAAGTGTTGAGCATTGATTCCTCCATGGGTCTATTCAATAGCACAATTTTTCCTTTGAGTTGTCCAATTTTGCCCAAACTATCAAGTTGTGTTTTGGAATTTACGGCAATTACTTTTGCTTCAACTTTACCTCCAATTGAACCTCCTAATGCGCAAGCAGGTAATGCATAATATTTTGATATTTTTTTAATTGTATGGATATAATTTTCGCATTCGTAATATGCATTTGGTGAATTTGGAAAGGCCATTGACGAAATACTCTTGATTCCATTTTCTCTGTCGGCTGAGTTTTTTAGCATTCTATCAAACACCGGCGATTTCATTTGGAATTTTTCTATATTGCCCCTTTCCCAACGCGGAACCATAACCAACTGCGTGTCTACCTGATCAAATTGATAGCTTTTGAGCATCTTTGTAGCCCATTGAATTCCCTTTTCTGCTGCATCGCTTCCACTTAATCTTGCACCAATTTGTTTACACAATTCTCCTAAACGGGCGTATGAATGTCCCTTGAGTAAGGATTCATCAAAAAGTTGTTTAAAAAAAATACTATCTTTATTTGAATCATAGTTTTGCGCCAATAAAGCGCCAGCATTTCCTATGAATAAAATAAATACCAAGCAAAGCGATTTCAAGTTTTTCATTCACAGCAAAGAAAGAATAAATTTTGGATTTATTGTTTAGTTTTATCATTGTTCAATGCCTTTTTGCTTAGGTTTGTAAGATATTATATATGTTGTACGACTCATTTGGCCGCATTCATAACTATTTAAGAATTTCTGTAACTGATCAGTGCAATTTTCGTTGCACCTATTGCATGCCAGAGGAAGAATACGCTTGTGCCGGTAAAGATGAATTGATGTCTGCTTCTGAAATCACCCAAATTGCAACGGAATTTGTAAAGCTTGGTGTAAACAAAATCAGATTAACAGGTGGTGAACCTATGTTAAGAAAAGATTTTTCCGAAATCTTAGATAATTTGTCGCAATTGCCTGTTGAGTTAACAATTACCACCAATGGTGTTTTGGTAGATAAATATTTGTATCTACTTAAAAAATCGAATATCAAAACTGTCAATGTGAGCATCGACTCATTAAATGAAACGGAATTTGAAAAATTAACTGGCCGTAACATGTTTCAAAGGGTTTGGAAGAATATTCAACTTTTGCTTGAAAATCAATTTGAAGTTAAATTGAATGTTGTGGCAATGAAAGGCCATGTTGAATTAGAATTGGAGAATTTTATTTCGTTAACTAGAGATTATCCGGTAGAAGTTAGATTTATTGAATTTATGCCGTTTACGGGAAATCACTGGGAGAGCGACAAGGTTATTACTGCGTATGAATTGATAGAACTTGCAAAGTTAAATCATGACGTTAAACCATTAGAAACTCCTGCCCATGCAACAGCGAAAAAATACCAAATTGACAATAATCAGGGCAGAATTGCGTTTATTTCTACAATGAGCAGTCATTTTTGCAGCGATTGCAACAGAATGAGATTAACTGCCAGTGGAAAAATTAAAAATTGCCTTTTTGGGCAAGATGAAATTGACATATTGTCGGCAATAAGAAATAATTTACCCATTGATCTTCTTATAAAAGAATCTGTAACAAGAAAGCACAAGGCTTTGGGTGGTCAGTTTTCTCAAGATTACAAAGAAATTAAAGCCGAAGCTATTATTAATAGTAGCATGATTGCAATTGGAGGTTAAAAATGATATCTGTTAGTGAATCAATTGAAATATTAAAGTCAAATATCCAAACATTGGGTATAGAAATGCGTGATTTAATTGATTCAATTGGATGCGTTTTGTCGTCAGATGTTTTGGCAAAAGTAAGCGTACCCTCATTCGATAATTCTGCAATGGATGGTTATGCCATTTGTTTTGAAAGTGGAACTACTGATTATCTGGTTAAATACAATATTCAAGCTGGCGATACTCATGTTTGTACTTTAAATGAAAATGAAGCAGCCAGAATTTATACCGGTGCTCCAGTCCCTAAAAATACGAATGCTGTTATACAACAGGAAATCGTTTCGGTGAATGGTTCAAACATCAGTTTTGACAAAGAAAAGGTTAAATTGGGAATGAACATTAGAACTTTGGGATCGCAGTGTTTTGAAAATCAAATTATTGCTTCTCAAGGTGTTTTGGTTACTCCTGCAATTTTAGGATTGTTGGCTTCGGCAGGGGTGTTTGAAGTTAAAGTTTACAAAATGCCCAAGGTTTCGGTGATTATTACGGGAAATGAACTTCAAAAGCCCAATCATGAATTAGAATTCGGACAAATTTATAATTCAAATGAGTTTGCCCTAATTGGGTTGTTAAAATCAATGGGCATAAGCCAAATTAATACTTACCAAGTTATTGATGCGTTGATAGAAGTTGAAAAAACAGTTTATACTGCCCTCGAAAATTCTGATATTTTAATAGTTACAGGAGGGGTTTCGGTTGGCGATTTTGATTTTGTAAAGCAAGCTTTAGAAAACAATCAGGTAAAATCTTTATTTTATAAAGTAAAACAAAAGCCTGGAAAACCTTTGTTCGTTGGAAAGAAACAAGATCAATGGGTTTTTGCTTTGCCTGGTAATCCTGCTGCAGTAATTACTTGTTTTAATCAATACGTAAAGCCAAGTTTATTGGCAATAAGCGGCCATAAAAACACATTTGAACCTACGGCAATTTTGCCATTGAAAAATACCTTTAAAAAATCAGCTGGTCTAACTTTCTTTGTAAAAGGAAAATATGATTATCAAGGAGTTGAAATATTGCAAGGACAAGAATCTTTTAACCTTTTGTCATTTAATGCAGCCAATTGCATTGTTAAAATTGATGAAAATGCCGAATCACTTGAAATTGGAAGTTTGGTAGAAGTTTATCCGCTCGATTAATTTATCACTATGAGTGAAAATGCGTTAATACTTTTGATTATTTTCATGCCGATAGTTGCCTTTTTGTATGCATCGGTAGGACATGGCGGTGCGAGTAGTTACATCACATTGCTCACTTTGGCTGGTATTGCTTCTGCTCAAGTGAAACCTACGGCTTTGATTTTAAATATGGCCGTTTCTGCCATTGCATTTGCGTTTTATTACAAGGCCAGTAACTTCAATTGGAGGCTGTTTATCATGCTCGCAGTTTTTTCAATTCCCGCTTCTTATTTTGGGGGAAAGATAACCGTGAACGAAACATTATACCGTCAAATATTGGGTGTGTTGCTTTTGTTTCCAATTGCGCGTTTTCTGAATTTATTGCCAATTTCTGATACCGTGAAGGTAAAACAGCTTATTTGGTTACCGCCAATTTTAGGATTATCAATAGGATTGATTTCGGGTATGATTGGTATTGGTGGGGGTATTATTTTGTCGCCAGTTTTATTGCTATTGGGTTGGACAAATTTGAAGCAAACATCTGCCTTGAGTGCCTTATTTATTTTTGTAAACTCATTTGCGGGGTTGGTTGCAAAACCTACCCATTTTTCAATCAGTAACGAGGTTTATTTACTGATGTTGCTCGCTTTGTTGGGAGGGATTTTGGGTGCTTATATGGGAGCTAAGAAATTCGACAACAAAGTGCTCAAAGTATTATTGACCGTTGTACTTGTTGTAGCAAGTTTGAAATTAATTATTCAATAATTTTTTTGTGAATTAACTTCGTAAAATATGGTGATTAATATTTTAGCATTTGGTGTGTTAAACGGAATTGTTCCTGAAGAAATTACTTTTCAAAATGAAGGTGTTGATTTAGAATTGTTTCAGGCATATTTGTTTGAAAATTATCCATCAATAACCCAATATAACTTTTCAATTGCTGTGAATCATGCAATTGTAAATCAAAACGTAGAATTGAAAAATGGTGATGTAATTGCGCTAATGCCACCATTTTCTGGCGGATAATCTATGGAAAATCATCAAGAAATAAGCAAATCTAAAGTTCTGATCATTGGTGTCGGTGGTATTGGTTGTCCAGTGCTAGACCAATTGGCCAAAGTGGGTGTTTCTAAAATAGGATTGGTTGATGGTGATATTGTTTCTGAGTCTAATTTAACCAGGCAATTTTTATTTAGCGTTAATGATATAGGTTCTGCAAAAGTAGATGTCGCTAAAAAATACATTTATAATCAATTTATTGATAAAGAATTAGAGATTTACAATCAATTTTTAACCCTTGAAAATGCGATTGAAATCATAGGGGCATATGATTTTATTTTTGATTGCACCGATAATTTTCCGTCGAGGTATATGATCAGCGATGCCTGTGTGCTTTTGAAGAAGCCTTTATTTATGGGCGCCGTAAATGGTTTGGAGGGACAAGTATTTCAATTTTCAAATTTGGAATCTTCTTTTTACCGCGATGTATTTCCAACTCCACCCAATTCACGTGATATTTTGACTTGCAATCAGTCAAATGTCCCTTCTGAATTAACAAAATTTGTGGGTGAATTAATGGTTTCTAATTTTATTAAACACTTTGATTCAATAAATGAGTATAATTTATTTATAAAATATCAGTTAGAAAAAAATGAAATATATCAATTTGATATTTTATCGAATCAAAAAGGATATGAAAATACACCAAAAACCATTGATCAATTTTTAAAATCGAATTATCAAATTCAATGCTTTGGAAATACCACAATTACTTGGCAAGAAATTGATTTGGGCAATCAAGATATTTGTATTCTCGATGTCAGGGAAAAACATGAATGTCCGGCTTTAACGATCAATCAAGTTTTGCGTTTAACATTTGATGAAATTCAAACTGGGAATGATGATTTTTTGAATAAAAATGAAATTTATGTAGTTTGTGATTTTGGAAACAGAAGTTTAAATATCGCCCACTATTTGAGGTCTGTTTTTCCAAATAAATTGGTTTTTTCTGTATCGGGAGGAGTAAATGATGCGTTTTCACCACTAAATTTGAAACAACATGGATCGTAAACCAAAGAATATTTTTGTAGAAGGACCAATTACATCTGAAAGAATTGCCAAATCAATTCAAAATCATGCTACAAAGC
>CANKVM010000126.1 GCA_947487175.1 Flavobacteriales bacterium
AAATTTCATTTCAACCATTCTCTTTTATTACCTTTGCACTTCAATTATTAGAAACTTTAAAATTATAAAAATATGTCATTTGTAGGAAAAAAATTCCCTAACCTCACGGTTGATGCGATTACCAAATCTGGTGAAAACTTGTCAATCAACATTTTCGAAGAAGCAACCAAAAACAAGAAGAAAGTTTGTTTGTTTTGGTATCCAAAAGATTTCACTTTTGTTTGTCCAACTGAATTGCACGCTTTTCAGGCAAAACTTGCTGAATTCGAATCTCGTAACACCATGGTTATTGGTGCTTCTTGCGATACCAACGAAGTTCATTTTGCTTGGTTAAGTACCCCTAAAAAACAAGGCGGAATTGAAGGTGTAACTTACCCAATTTTGGCCGATACAAACCGCAATTTGTCGAGCGTTTTGGATATTTTAGACATTCAATCTTCTGATTTTAATGAAGAATTAGATACCATTATTTACACTGGATCTAACGTTACTTACAGAGCTACGTATTTGATTGACGAAGATGGAACTGTTTTCCATGAAAGTGTAAATCACATGCCTTTGGGTAGAAACGTAAACGAATTTCTTCGTTTGATCGATGCATACAGCCACGTTCAAAACCACGGTGAAGTTTGTCCTGCAAACTGGCAAACTGGCGACGACGCCATGAATGCAACCCGCGATGGTGTATCTGACTATTTAGGCACCCACTAAAATAAAAATTTAACAACTTATCTGAAAGGCGGTTAACCAATGGTTAATCGCCTTTTTTTTGAGGGATAAAAATTTGCAAAAATCGCGAAAAGTGTAAAAGGATAAAAAAATATCAATATATTTGCATTAATAATACCAGCCACGCTTCCCATTTGAACAGCGCACCCGGGCTGGTTTTCGATTTTTTAGGGGGTAGTGGAGAGAGGTTGTGGCGAATGAAATACAATAAATTACCTTATGATATTAATCAACAAATTGAAAAACTTCTAGACAGAGGCTTACAATTTGATGATATTAAACGAGCAAAAAACTATTTATCCAACGTAAGCTATTATAGACTTAGTGCATACACTTTTTCATTTCAAGATTATGGAAATGAATCCTTTAAAGTAAAAGTTTCTTTTGATCAAATAATTGATTTATATAATTTTGATCGCAAACTTCGACTTTTAATTTTTGATGCCATTGAGAAAATCGAAATTTCACTAAGAACTCAAATGATTTATCATTTTTCAATGCGATATGGTAGTCATTGGCAACTAAACCCACATATTTACAGAGACTCAAATAGATTTGAAAATCAATTGAAAACCTTGCAAAATGAGATTGATAGGAGTAATGAATCATTTATTGAATATTACAAAAACAAATACACAGATCCCTTGCAGCCGCCAAGCTGGATGAGTTTAGAAGTTAGTAGTTTAGGTTTATTGTCTAAGTTTTTCCAGAATTTAAAGAAAGGTTCTGAAAAACAAGAAGTTGCCTTGCATTTTGGACTCAATGACGTTTCAATACTTGAAAATTGGATTTTATGCTTTAGTACTTTAAGGAATATTTGCGCACATCATGGTCGCGTTTGGAATAGACGATTAATTCCAATTAAAATCCCTAAGAATCCCAATTATCATTTTTTAAATAATATTAACATTTATACCAATAAACTTTATGCGACATTGTCTTGTATAGAATATGTTTTAAATTGCTTAAGTCCTGTTTCAACCATTACTTCTGACGTTTTAGATTTAATAAATTCCAGCCCTAATGTTAATTTGAAAGAAATGGGTTTTCCTGATAATTGGAAAGATGAAGAAATATGGCAATTGAAATTTAAAACCAAAATTGATTAGCGTTTTTTAATCTCTAACTATTCCTAGAATCTATTTGCATCAAATTTCACTTTCCATTAATTTAGCGGCATCATGAGTCAATCATTATCGCACGATGAGCGCATGGAAAACATGTGCTTTGGAACCGTTTATCCTTTGTACTTGTCTAAAATTCAAAAGAAGGGTAGAACCGAAGATGAACTCATGGAAGTGATTTGTTGGCTAACTGGTTATTCCCAATCTGAGATTGAGCAGTTTATAACCTCAAAAGTCACTTTCAAAGCCTGAGATTGAACAATTTGTAACCGCAAAAATTACATTCAAAACTTTGTTTGATGGCGCCAAACTTCATCCCAATGCCTCATTGATTAAGGGTATGATTTGCGGTTACCGAATTGAAGAGATTGAAAATCCCCACACAAAAAATGTGCGCTACCTCGATAAACTCGTTGATGAACTTGCCAAGGGCAAGAAAATGGAGAAGGTTCTCCGTTGATCCAATTTATTTCATCATTTGAACCATGTTTGCCATGGTTTGTTGTATTTTCAATTGGATGCTATTCAATTGGTTCTGGCTCGCTTTAATTTCGTTATCTGCTTTACTTACTAATGGCCAATTGCTGCTGCATGAACTGATTTTTTGCCGTCCAATGGTTTTCGCGTTGAATTCAGTCAATGTTGCTTCCAAACTTGTTTTAACTGCATTGATATTTTGGAGGGACAAATGGAGCTTTTCAATATCGGACTTGAGCGATTTGCAATTTTCTGGTTTTTTCAACTCATTGGTTGCTAAATATTCATTGATTTGGATCTCCGATTTTTGCAATTCAGCTTCGAATTGTTGTTGTGACTTATTCAAATCGGCAATGGCCTTTTGGAAACTGTTTTTATAGCTAACCACATCTACCATTTGAATATTCGGAACTACATTGCTCGTAATAAAATTGCTAAATTCTTGTGCTTTTTTTACGGTTGATTCACCTTTGGATTGAAGGTTTCCCATTTTGGATTTGATATTTTCACGGGTTACTTTCAGTTGGGCATATTCAGGTGTGCCAGAACTGATTTTGTCTTTTCCTTGGGTGTATTTTTGGAAATTTGTATATTCTTGATTCAACTCTGATTTGAGTTTGTTTACCTGCACCATTTCAGATTGCAATTCAACATACATTTTATCTGATTGTTTCATTGCTTCAGGTTTGTTATCACATTGTATGTCGTTGTATTTCGATTGCAAAAGATTCATTTGGTATTCCAAGTTATTCAAACTGTTGTTTGCTTGATTTACCGAAGATTTGAGGCTGTTATCTACCTGAGAAGTGGTGTAATAAACGGTGCAACTTGTGGCGCATATAATCACTGCGGTAAATGTAAATACAGTTTGGATATACTTATTCATGGTTGCAATATACATAAAAGATTAGACAGATTATCCCGAAAGCTTTCGGGAGGGTTAGACAGATTAGACAGGTTAGACAGATTAGACTGATTGGGTTTATAAAGGTTTTTATGGTTTATTTCTAGTTGGGACCTAGAATTAAACAGCGAAGCTGTAAACTAGCGAAGCTGTAAACCCACCGAAGGTGTAAACAGGCGAAGCCGTCAACGCACGAAGTGCTGTCAACTAAAAAAAACCTATGCAACGTTTTAATCACTATTATTGTCAATAACTTAACAACCAGTTTTTAGTGTATGAAATTAAAATTACAAACTGTTATTTTAATCCTTTTGGGATTGTTTTATTTGAATGCAGCAAAAGGCCAATTAGGCGGACAAATTACCGCATCTTTAATTTCTAGCACCCAAGTTGTGGTTAAGGCTGAATTGTATAGAGATTGTAGGGGAACAGCCAATTCGAAATCTAGTTTTACCTATGGTTTCTTTCTTACAAAACCCTCTGGTACGACTGCTTGTACAACCAAAACTTTAACAATTCCCTATTTAAATTTCAAGGATATCACTTTTGTTGAAAAAGGGGCTAAGGCTCCCTGTAAATTGGGAGGGATGGGATCAAATTTTGGCGTTGAATTGGATTATTTTGTGGATACTGTGGATTTGAATACATCGGGTATTTTATCCCTAATGAAATCTACTGGATGCTCCGATCTTAATTTTTATCTCAATCGGTGTTGCCGCACTATGATTCTCAATAGTGGTATGGCGGGTACAGATTTTTATGTTAAATCTACCATTTGTTTTTCAAACCTGAATCGCTGTAAAGTGAAAACCAATATAGCGCCCTCAATCTTATTTTATCCGCAAACGTTGATTACAGATTTGGAAAAAAATGCATATACCCCAGCTCCGGTGGATTCTATTGATAATGACCGTATTTCATGTAAATTGATGATACCAATGCAAGGGATTCCATATTCGTTAGGCGCATTTAGTTCTCCATTTACTGCAAATAATCCATTACCAACATGGTGTTCCCCAATTGGAACTGGATTTTGTTCCCCAAATATCGCAACTGATCCTGTTAGAGGTTTTAATTTTGATACATTAACTGGGCGGATGGTTTTTGTGCCGAATTTAACCAATACAATGGGAATTGGTTCGTATTTTAATGATGCGATTCAATTCAATGAATACCGTAAAGATACTGCGAACAATTGGGTGTTGATTGGTCAAAGTATGCGTGAAATTTTCTTTTTGGTTCAAAATGCCGGAGGAAGCAATAATCCTCCTGAAATTGAAAATACTACAGAACTTTCAGCTACAGCAGGTATTGCGTTTTACAAAGAAATTAAAGTAACAGACAAAATTAAAAATGGCTACCAATCATTTCCTGATACCGTTTTGGTAAACGCTGTTTCTGGTTGCAGAGGTTTGAAGATGTATGTGAAAAATCCGAAAGACCGCGAGAAAATTGTGGTCATTTCTGGAACTCCCGATACTACATATTGTTCTAAAACACCTTACAGAATGTCGATCTTGGCCAACGACCAATACAAAAGTTACGTGGCCTTGGCGTCGGCGCAAATTATGGTTCGAGTAAAACCTTTGGGCACTTACACCGCTTCAGTGAAAATGGGGAATTGCAATAGGGTGGTGTTGAATTTTAAAGCTGGAAAAGAAGTCACTGGAACCGTGAATGTAACATGGACTGTGAAAGACTCTACAACAGGAAAAATTGAGTACACTGGCATATTATCAACGTTAGCCGATAGCACACAAACACTGAGCAAAGGGGTGAAAATAATTACCGTATCGGTTACAGGTAGCGATTTTGGATTTGAT
>CANKVM010000127.1 GCA_947487175.1 Flavobacteriales bacterium
TTCCAAGCAGAATTTTAATTACATTTGTTTCATTCATGTCAATTGTTAAAAAACTAGCATCGCAAACAGCCATTTATGGACTCAGTACCATGGTTGGGCGATTCATCAACTACTTATTGGTTCCACTTTATACCGCCTATCTGAGTGATGTTTCAGATTATGGAGTTGTGAGCGTAATGTTTGGTTATGCAAGTTTATTTTCAGTTGTATTTGCCTTAGGATTAGAAACAGCATTCTTCAATTTTGCTCAAAAAACAGAAAAACCAGAAAAGGTTTTTTCTACTGCTACGCATACCTTAATTATCACCGGATTTATTTGGGTTATCCTTTCTAGATTTTTCGCTGATTCAATTATGAATGCCGCGGGCTATCCCGAACATCCCGAATATGCCATTTGGTTCACACTTATATTGGCAACAGATGCAATTACAGCTTTGGGATATGCATGGCTCAGAAACCAACAAAAACCGTGGCAATTTGCAACCATTCGCTTATCGAATATTGGCATCAATGTGCTCGCAAATATTTTCTTCTTAATTGGTTGTCCTTACCTTTCAAAACA
The DNA here is from genome assembly GCA_947487175.1 of Flavobacteriales bacterium. Lineage (GTDB taxonomy): Bacteria > Bacteroidota > Bacteroidia > NS11-12g > UBA955 > VMCP01. The sequence goes on from CANKVM010000127.1 coordinate 563, forward strand.
TGGTTACACTTGGGCCGACTCTTGGGCTCAGCCTGAAAATATGGTTTCCAATATTTTTATTTCAAACCTAATTGCCTCATTGCTCACCTTTCCAATGATGTACAAATCATGGAGGAACTTAGTTTATGGCATTGATTTGACCCTATTAAAGCAAATGTTAAAATATGCCTATCCCTTAATATTTATTGGATTGGCAGGAATGATCAATGAAACATTCGACAGGGTATTGCTCAAGCAATTGCTGCCAGAAAACACCGGTGATTACGAAGTAAGCATTTACAGTGCATTCTATAAATTGAGCCTCATTTTAACGCTATTTGTACAAGCTTTCCGTTTTGCAGTTGAGCCATTCTTTTTTCAACAAGCAAAATCATTGGATTCAAAACAAACTTATGCATACGTAATGAAATGGTTTGTTTACGCAGTATCCATCATCTACCTATTTACAATTGTCATTTTGCCTTATATAGCACCCCTTTTAATTAGAAATAAAGCCTACTTTAACCATCCCTCAGGAATGAAAATAGTGCCCATTTTATTGGCTGCTAATTTGTGTTTGGGGATTTATTATACTTTGTCTGTTTGGTACAAAGTTTCAGGCAAAACCAAAATTGGGGCCTTGCCCGCTTTTGCCGGTGCCTTTATCACTTTGGTGTTAAACTATATACTCATTCCTAAAATCGGATTTTTAGGATCTGCTTACACAACCTTAATTGCCTACGCAAGTATGGTTGTTTTTGGTTATTTCCTTTGTCAAAAGTACTTTCCTATTCCATACCCATTGCTTCCAATATTAGGCAGCATATTCATTGCAATTGGTTCGGGATATTTGATTCTCAGTATTGAAAATACAATGCTGTCAATTTGTGCCAAAATACTTTCACTTGCAATATTAATTGGTGGCATTTATATCTACGAAAAATTCATTTACGTAAGTCCTATCCATAATGAAAACAACGATCAAAATTAAAAACCTATCTAAACATCCTTTGCCAAAATACCAAACTATTTTGAGTGCAGGAATGGATTTACATGCAAATATTGAAAACCCAATTGCCATTTTGCCGGGCCACAGAGAAATTATATCAACGGGATTATTTTTAGAGTTACCAGAAGGATATGAAGCACAAATACGCCCTAGAAGTGGCTTGGCATTCAAACATGGTATTACAGTATTGAATTCTCCTGGAACAATAGACGCAGATTACAGAGGTGAAATTAAAGTTTTGTTAATTAATCACGGCCAAGAGGCATTTGAAATCAACGATGGAGAAAGGATTGCCCAAATGGTAATAGCCGAATATACAAGCATCCAATGGGAGGAAACTACCCAATTAAACGATACCGAAAGAGGCGAAGGTGGATATGGAAGCAGTGGCAAATAATGCCATTCTATAAACCATAAATGAACCCTATAACCATAAATTCGTAGTTTTTAACGATATTTGCACCAAATTTTGATTACTGATTAAGATGAAACTAATTATTCCAATGGCTGGTATGGGCAAAAGAATGCGCCCACATACTCTTACAACACCCAAACCTTTAGTACCTGTTGCTGGTAAATCCATTGTGAATTGGTTAATCGAAGACATTGCCGCTGTTTGTGGTGAAACCATTGATGAAATAGGTTTTGTAATTGGCCGTTTCGGCGACGAAACGGAAGCTGAACTTATTAGAATTGCTGAAAGTGTTGGTGCAAAAGGTAAAATCTTCTACCAAGACAAAGCTGAAGGCACAGGACATGCTATTTTATGTGCACGCGAATGCCTAAAAGGTGAGGTAATTGTTGCCTTTGCCGATACCTTGTTTAGAACGGAATTCAACCTAGATAAAACCAAAGATGGTGTAATTTGGGTGCACCAAGTAGACAATCCAAGCTCTTTTGGTGTTGTTAAATACAACGAAAATAACATCATTACCGATTTCATTGAAAAACCAAAAGAATTTGTTTCTGACCTTGCAATTATTGGAATTTACTACTTTAAAAGCGGCGAAACCCTTGAAAGCGAATTGCAATATTTGATTGATAACGACATCAAAGAAAAAGGCGAATATCAATTGACAAATGCCATGGAAAACATGAAAAACAAAGGCATGCAATTCGTTCCCGGCAAAGTTGATGAATGGTTAGATTGCGGCAACTACGCAGCAACTGTTTATACCAACCAACGTGTATTGGTGAATAAAGCTTCACAAATGAAAATTGACATGAATCAATTTGATAATAGTGTTTCTATCATTGAACCTTGCTATATTGGAAACAACGTTAAACTGATAAATTGTCAAATTGGTCCTTTTGTGAGCATAGGAAACAATACTTCTATGGAAAATTGCGTTATTAGCAATACAATTATCCAAGACAATAGTAATTTAAAGAACTTTAAATGCGAAAACTCCATGATAGGCAATCACGTTGTGCTCAATGGCGACAGCTTGGAGTACAGCATTGGCGATTACAGTTCTCAGGGTTAATTCACTGCCTTTATTTTTCCTTTTTTTTATTTTGGGGGACATTTGCGTCTGCCCAAATAGATACAATACAATCTACCAATGCGGCTTATCGCAAAGCTGAAGTTTTATTTCAAGCTTCCGACTGGGTAAACGCTACCGCTGAGTTTAAAAAACTCACAGAAAATCCTATTTCCGCAGAAGCAGCAAATTACCGACTTGCCACCATCCATCAAAAAATTGGAAAAAACAATGAAGCTCTTTTCTTTATTGATCAAGCGTTAAAGTTAAATCCTTTAGAAGATACTTACATCATATTAAAAGCGCAATTGCTAACTGTCCTTTTCAAATACAGCGAAGCTGGCAAATACTATTTCAAGGCAATTGAAATTAATCCCAAATTTTGGTCGCGCTACAAAGAAGCCAGTGAGTTCTTTAAATATAGCCACAACAGCAATGACCTATTAAAAACATGCCGTCTATGGGAAAAACAATTCTTGTTTCGACCCGAAATTGCAAAAGCATATATTTGGGCTTATCAAGATTTGAAAAAAATCGATTCCATTACCTTTATACACGAAAAGTTACATGCAAAATATCCAGATCAATCTGATTATTACAAAGAGCTAATCACAATTTATTTGTCATCGTATCAAATTGAAAAAGCAGAAAAAATGGTGCTTCTCAAATATCAAAATGACACATCAAATATTTTTTATAAAAACGAAATCCTTCAACTCAAAGCAATAACCTTATTGGGTTCATTGCAAAAGCAAGAGAATCAGTTTAATGCAAAAAACACGGCTGCTTATTTAAAGCTATACGCTGATAACAAGTACCAAATCATACAAATTCTTAACTCAAAACTGTATTATTTGCGTGCTTTTAAAGAACCTTGGTCGGACGTGCAAAATTCAGCAATTGGAATTTTCTTCCAAGCCGAACAAAATACAAAATTGATTGACTCCATTTACCTATTGGCTATCAATCATGGATTTCCGAATTATGAAATTAAAAGAAAGTTGAATGAAACTTTAGGACGTAAATTTTACTGCAATGCAAACTATGATTTGGCAATTAAATATTATGAACTAACAGGTGAATTGAAATTGAGTAACGAAAATGAAATAATACCTTATTTATATTCCTTGTTTGCCAAACAAAACAAAGAGAAACTATCGATTGTAATTCCCAAGTTAATTGAGACATTTCCATTTTCTCCAATTAATGAATTGATAAATTGTTATTCGCTTTTATTTGACAATAAAAACGAAGAACTCATTACAGTTGCAACAAATTTGTTGCGAACAAGGACCCTTAGCAATTCATGGAAAAATGAATTTACATGCCTCATGCTTTTGGGAAATATCAATTTAAACACACCGTCAAAACCTATTCCACAATTAGCACAAATAGAAATCCAAAATATCAATCCACAATATATAGTTCATTTTTAAGTTATTTCCGTTCACAATCAAATGATTTAAAAACGAAAGAATTGTTGAATTTGGCACAAATTTTGGGACAATTAATCGAAATCGGATTTTAACCAGAAATTTCATTACTAAAAAACAATCTCCATGAAAAAAATATTGCTCATTATCGCCTTTATTTCATTGTTTACCAATCAATCCAATGCACAAATGAATATTCAGAACGTAAACTGGAAATACTGCACAGCCAAATACGATTGCGATATTCAATCACCGCAAGGAGATTTATCAGGGAATGTAACTTTCCGCATGCAAAAAGACAGCATTGTTTGGTTTAGCGTTTCGGCCATTATGGGAATTCAAATCTTAAAAGGAATTATTACCAAAGATAGTGCCCATGTTCTAGA
>CANKVM010000128.1 GCA_947487175.1 Flavobacteriales bacterium
TTTCTCTTGACTATATAAATTTTTGTCCTTTTCAATTAAGTCTGCCTTTTCGTTGAAACCGAAAGTCCTTAATGTTTTCAAGAACTTCGCCACTTTTTTGTGACGTTTTTCTTGAAAAACCTGTTCGTAATTTTTAGGCAACTGACATTCACAAGTTGGAGGCGCATAAAGACCAAAACACTTTGGCCAATCGGGACAACCCATACCGCTTCCGGTTGCCCTGACTAATGCTCCCAATAGGAACAATAAAAAAACAGACGAACAGGTAAATAAACCTATTCGTCTGAATATAATGTTGATTCGAGAAGAATCTGTGTGACTCATTTTAACTCAATCCAAACACACGTTTGATTGCTGCAAAGAAAACACTGCTTTCAACAGTTTTTTCTGGTACAACCTCTGTAGGTGCAGTTTGTTCACCTTCTTGAGGAGCAGTAACTGGTGCCGTTTCATCAGGAAGATATTGAGGGAAGTAATCAAGTTCTCTGTCTGGGCGAGAATACTCGTGAGGGCCACGATAAACGGTTGGAATTTCACCAGGCCAGTTACCATGTAAGTGTTCAACTGGAGTACTCCACTCAAGTGTATTACTTTCCCAAGGATTTTGTGTAGATTTTTTACCTTTGAAAATACTGTAAAAGAAATTCCAAAGGAAGAATAATTGCGCAATACCACCAATAATAGCGGCAACCGTAATTAATTTATTTACATCCATCCAAACATCAAATTCTTTCAATAAAGTGAATTGGTAATAACGGCGTGGAACACCAGCCAATCCCATGAAATGCATAGGGAAAAACACCAAATATGCAGAAATAAATGTGAACCAGAAATGGAAATAACCTAAGGTATTGTTCATCATTCTACCGAACATTTTCGGAAACCAATGGTAAATACCCGCGAACATTCCAAAAATGGCAGCAGAACCCATTACCAAATGGAAATGCGCTACAACAAAATAACTATCATGTAATTGAATATCCATTGCAGCATTACCCAAATAAATACCGGTTAATCCACCAGAAATAAAGAACGATACCAAACCAATAGAAAACAACATTGCAGGAGTGAAACGCAAGTTACCTTTCCATAATGTAGCCAAATAGTTAAAAGCTTTCACAGCCGATGGTACGGCAATAATCAATGTCAATATCATAAATACGGATCCTAAGAAAGGATTCATACCTGTAATAAACATGTGGTGACCCCATACAATAAATGACAATATAGCAATACCCATCAATGAAATAACCATTGCTGTGTAACCAAAGATTGGTTTACGTGCATTTGTAGAAATAACTTCAGAAGTAATACCCAACGCAGGCATCAAAATGATATAAACCTCAGGGTGACCTAAGAACCAGAATAAATGTTGGTACAAAACTGGGCTACCACCAATGTTTTCTAATGCTCCAACTCCCTCTAAATAAATATCACTCAAATAAAATGAAGTACCAAAACTTCTATCAAATATCAAGAACAATGCTGCACCCAATAAAACTGGGAAAGACAACACACCCAAAATAGCTGTAAAGAAAAACGCCCAAATAGTTAATGGCATTCTATTCATGCTCATTCCTTTGGTACGCATATTCAACACAGTAGATATATAGTTGATTCCACCCAATAATGAAGAAACAATGAATAATGCAATAGCCACCAACCAAAGTGTCATACCCATACCCGAACCAGGCATTGCTTTTTCTAAAGCCGATAATGGAGGATATACTGTCCAACCAGCTGATGCTGGTCCAGTTTCTACAAATATTGAAATTAATAAAACAACAGACGACATGAAGAAGAACCAATAGCTCAACATGTTCATGAATGGCGACGCCATGTCTCTTGCTCCTACTTGTAAAGGAATGAGTAAATTACTAAAGGTACCACTTAATCCTGCTGTTAATACATAGAATACCATGATTGTACCGTGAATTGTAACCAACCCCATGTAAAAATTAGGGTCAATTTTACCATCTTTACCCCATTTTCCTAATAAGGTTTCTAAAATTCCAAATTGTTCATCGGGCCATGCCAATTGCAAACGAAATAATAAAGACATTCCCATACCAATAATACCCATGATAATACCTGTAATCAGGAATTGTCTTGAGATCATCTTGTGATCCATAGAGAAGACATACTTACTGATGAAGCTCTCCTTATGGTCATGGTGATGTGAATCGTGCTCTGCGTGTAAAGCTGCTGTGCTCATATTCTTTTTCTAAATAATTTGTTAATTTTTAACTACTGTACCTTGTTTCACCGCAGTAGAATCGGCTTTTGGTGCTGTTGGAGCAGCAGGTGCTGCTGGTGGAGCCACAAATGGAGTTTGAGTTGCTAACCAAGTTTTGTATTCTTCTTCGCTACCTACAACAGTGATTTTGATTTTCATGTTGTAATGAGCAGCGCCACAAATTTTATTACAAAATAAATAGTAATCAAATTCAGGATCATTCTTGGTAGCTCTAGCTTCAGCGGTTGTTCTAATTGGCGTAAATGCGAAACTCGTTGGCATACCTGGTACACAATTCATTTGTACTCTAAATTCAGGAATATATGCAGAGTGAATTACATCTCTTGCTCTAAATTTAAGTATATATGGTTTGTTTTTAACAATTACAATTTCAGTTGTTATTTTATCATCTTTTGCAGTACCATTAAAAGTTTCATGATCTTTTTGGTAAGCTAATATACGTTTGATAGCCGTATTTTTACGTTTAATGTCTTTCTCTAATTGACGCTCGTATGCACCAGAAATCAAATCATTGTATTTAGATTTCATTATTTTGAATTCCTCAGGATATGAACTGCTCATTCCCGTTGAAACATAACGATCGTATTGTGCTTTCCACAACTTAGAAGAATCTTCAATGGCTGCTTTTACCGCTTCCAATTTAACAATTTCACCATTTAATTCTTGAACCAACGAAGAAACTGCGCTATCTTCAGCTACACCTAATGGATTTGAACCAGAAATAAAGTTAAAATTTGCAGTTCCCATTTGTTTATCATCTCCAGCATATCTTGCTTTCCAACCAAACTGATAACCAAAAACTTCAATTTCTTCACTGTTTTTATCAATATCAGTGGTAATCTTTGTCCAAGTGCTAAATCCACGCAATACCAAAAATGTCAAAACTATTGCAGGTACAATTGTCCAAATAATTTCTAATTTATTATTATGGAAAAAATATGCCGCTTTGCGGTTTTTGTCGTATTTGTATTTGTACATGAAATAAAACAATAATACTTCAGTAATAACAAATACAAAAAAGGTAAACCCAAAAGTCCAATAGAACATTGAATCTAAAGTTTCACCATGTGCTGAAGCAGAATCACCTAATTTCAGGTACTTGCCATGCACTTTCATTTCGTACCAAACTCCAATTAAACCCAAAACAAGGAAAATTATCCCTGCCCAAGCGTTTACGTTGTTCCAGCTCACAATGGTTTTTCCAGTGATCTTTTCAGTCAAACTACCAATGTCAAATGAACGAGCAATTACCAAAATAATCAAAATAGCCAAAACTAGGGTCAAAATACTTGACCAGTCCCATGCCATAGGATTAAATTCAGTAGGTGCTGCTACTACGTCATCAGCTGCCAATAAAAATATTGGCGTTAACATTAGCCCAAAAATCGCTAACGTTTTCTTAAACAATGAGTTACTTTTAACTCCAAATAGATTAAGCTTCATCTTTCTAAACCAAAAAAGGTTTTTTCTTCGCGCAAATTTACTTATATCTGCCATTAGTTGGGGGAATTTTTCAATGTTTTTTTAAAGTTTTATATAATTTCACTACAAAAAAAAATCAACAAATAATTAATTCTTTATATTTCAATGAGTTGACTTTTCGAAAAAAATTGACAATTCTTTAAATTCTTCAACACTTAATTGCTCTGCCCTTTTGCTTTGCCATTTTTCTGGAATAACAAAATTGCTGTTGGCTGATGTTAATGGCTTTAAAGCATTATGCAATGTTTTTCTCCTTTGAGAAAATCCATGCTTTACCACCAGCTTTAAATTTTTATAACTGCATTCCGGTAAATCATCCCTCAAAATACAATTCATTACCCCACTCTTTACTTTTGGTGGTGGATTAAACGATCCCTCATTTACAGTGAACTCATATTTACAATTGTAATAGGCTTGTAAAATTACACTCGTAATTCCGTATTCCTTATTGCCATGCTCAGCACAAAATCTTCTTGCAACCTCTTTTTGAAACATCCCCGCAAATTGTTCTACCCGCTTGCCCGATTCTAACATTCTAAATACAATTTGGGTGGAAATATTGTATGGATAATTGCCAATAATTGCCAATTTTTCGCCTTCAGGCCATTCGGTATATGGTATTTGTAAAAAATCTCCCTCAATTACCTTCAAACCCTCAGCCCATTCTTGACGTCCTAAATAATCACACGACTCCTTATCAATTTCAATAACCGCCAATTTATTGCCCCAATTCTCATACAAAGAAGTGGTCATAACACCCATTCCTGGGCCAATTTCAATTACCCCATCTAAATCGTTAATGAGTAAATCGCCAATTTTTTGTGCAATGCCTTTATCAGTTAAAAAATGTTGTCCAAGTTGCTTTTTCGCAGTTACCTTGTCGCTATTTGCATTCGGTTTTCTAAACATTATTTCTCCCAATAAATCATGTAAAACTTAGTCACCGTCTCTTTTAATGCCGCCAAGTTATAATTATCAGATGCCTCAGCAACATCTTGGATTTTTCCATTTTTTCTCAAAATTCTAATTCCCCCACCCTCTGTTTTATATGCATGATTTTCAAGTATTCCTTTTTTAATAAAAAATTCAGCCGCCAATGCCT
>CANKVM010000129.1 GCA_947487175.1 Flavobacteriales bacterium
ATTTTAGCCTTAACTTATTTACAAATGACCGAACCACAAAAATCTATTACTGAGAATGAATATCCATTCAAAGAAACGAAAAGAAATTGATTTGGTGCTAAAATAAAATATTGAAATAAGTAAAATACTATAACTAGATGCTAATAGTAGCAAAAAAAAAGACCACTTTAAAAGTGGTCTTTTTTTATATGAGAATATTTAGATTAATATCTGTATTGATCCATTTTGAAAGGACCTTCAACTTTAACGCCAATGTAGTCGGCTTGCTCTTTTGAAAGTTCTGTCAATTGAACACCAATGTGAGCCAAGTGCAAACGTGCAACTTTTTCATCTAAGTGCTTAGGCAACACATACACTTTGTTTTCGTAATTGCTTCCGTTGTTCCACAATTCCAATTGAGCCAAAGTTTGGTTTGTAAAGCTGTTCGACATTACAAAACTTGGATGACCCATAGCGCAACCTAAGTTTACCAAACGACCTTCAGCCAATACAATGATTTCATTGCCATTCAAATTGTAAACATCAACCTGAGGTTTGATGGTATACTTTGTATTTCCAAAAGTACCGTTCAACCAAGCCATGTCAATTTCATTGTCGAAGTGACCAATGTTACAAACGATAGTTTTGTCGTTCATCATTCTGAAATGACTTTCAGCAACAATATTACAGTTACCAGTAGCAGTAACGATGATGCTTGCTTGTGGAATTGCATTTTCAAGTGTCAACACTTGGAATCCGTCCATTGCAGCTTGTAAAGCACAAATTGGATCAACTTCAGTAACAATTACACGGGCACCTGCACCACGTAAACTATCGGCAGAACCTTTTCCTACATCACCATAACCACAAACAACAGCAACTTTACCAGCCATCATAATGTCTGTAGCACGACGAATTGCATCTACCAAACTCTCTTTGCAACCATATTTGTTATCAAATTTACTTTTGGTAACGCTATCATTTACGTTGATTGCTGGCAATGGCAAAGTTCCTTTGGTAACACGTTCGTACAAACGGTGAACACCAGTGGTAGTTTCTTCAGAAATACCTTTGATTGCAGCAGCCAAATGAGGATATACATCAAGCACCATGTTGGTTAAATCACCACCATCGTCAAGAATCATGTTCAACGGTTCTTGTCCCTCACCAAAAAACAACGTTTGTTCAATACACCAATCAAATTCTTCAGCAGTTTGACCTTTCCAAGCATAAACTTGGATACCCGCAGCGGCAATAGCAGCAGCGGCGTGATCTTGTGTTGAGAAAATGTTACATGAACTCCAAGTTACCTCAGCGCCCAAAACAACCAATGTTTCAATTAAAACAGCAGTTTGGATGGTCATGTGCAAACATCCTGCAACTCTAGCACCTTGTAAAGGTTTAGATTCACCGAATTCAGCGCGCAACGCCATTAAGCCTGGCATTTCTGCTTCAGCCATTTTGATTTCTTTACGGCCCCATTCAGCCAATGAAATGTCTTTTACTTTGTAAGGAATATATGTTGAATTTGACATAGTCTATTTAAATTAGCGCAAAGTTACAAATAAACTTTGGAACTAATCTAAATAATTGACAAACAACTTAAGCCTTTTTGTGAAGCGAATTAAAACCCGCAATTGCAGCCACCCTTTGATTTAACTGGCTTTGCACTACCGCAAGATGAAATTACAGTACCCAACAATATCAATATCGAAAAAAACAAAATGAACTTTTTCATAGAAGGATTTATACAAAAATACGAATTTTAACTGAAATTTGTAGAAATTTGAACCCGAATGATCTATCTCAACATAATTGATTTTGCCAAGGATTGGCTTTTACACCTCGACAAACATTTAACAGAATTGGTAAGCCAATACAAGAGTTTAACTTACATCATTCTATTCTTGATCATTTTTGTGGAAACAGGATTGGTTTTTATGCCGATATTACCCGGCGATTCGCTTTTGTTTGCAGCAGGATCAATTGCGGCCTTAGACGGCACGTTGAATATATTTTATTTGATTCCACTGCTAATTTTTGCCGCACTTTTGGGCGACAATACCAACTACTATATTGGTTCTAAAATTGGAGTGAAAATTTTCAATTTGAAATGGAAACTTCTCAAGAAAGAATACCTAACTCAAACCGAAGAGTTCTATGAAAAACACGGTGGCTATACCCTCATTATGGCGAGGTTTGTTCCCATTGTGAGAACTTTTGCGCCTTTTGCTGCTGGTTTGGGCACAATGACGTACCGCAAGTTTATTGGATATTGCATTTCTGGCGCCGTTTTGTGGGTAACAAGCATTACCACTTTGGGATATGCTTTGGGTAAAAACGAATGGGTAAAATCGCATTTTGAAATGGTGGTTTTTGCAATCATCGGATTCTCTATTTTGCCAATGATTTTTCAAGTTATCAAAGCCAAATGGGGCAAATCTTCCAACTAGGATTAATTGGAAACCCCGTTGCGCATAGCCAATCGCCGAAAATATTTCAAAAGTTTTTCGACAACGAAAACTTGCCCAATTGGAATTACAACTTATTTCAACTTACGCATATTGATGAACTGCCAGGTTTATTGAACAGCTATCCAAACTTAGTAGGTTTCAACGTAACTGTTCCCTTCAAACAGGCTATTATCCCTTATTTAAACTCAATTTCCGACGCTGCCAAAGAAATGAATGCGGTGAATACTGTTAAGGTTTTTCGTGAAAATGGCGATTTTTTTCTTGAGGGACATAATACCGACTACTATGGGTTTTTGGAAACAGTGAATAAACTTCCCTCAAAACCCTTCAAAGCCGTTATTTTAGGAAACGGCGGTTCTGCCAATGCAGTAAAAGCAGTACTCAATTTATTGAATGTACCATTTACTGTGGTTTCTAGAAATCCAACTGCCAATCAAATTTCTTACGGCGGTTTGCTCGATCTAACATTTCACGAACCAACTTTAATTGTTCAAACCACACCGGTTGGAATGCACCCCAATATTGACGTTTCACCCATTTTTCCGTTTCAACATTTGAACGAAAATGTGATGGCAATTGACTTGATTTATAATCCCGAAGAAACCTTATTTTTGAAACAGTTTAAGAACCAAGGATGTTTTTGCTTGAACGGTAGCTTGATGCTCCAAAAACAAGCGGAAATGGCCTGGACAATTTTTAAAAACAATGAAAAAAACTAAATTCATTTACACGGCGTTTATCGCTTTGACAATCCTATTCGCATTAAACAGTTGCAATTTATTTAATAAAGACACTTCCGATTATGATGTAAGTGACGATTATTTCGATGCTTCGCCGGATACGGCATATGCCAATACCGAAAATGATGTACCCTACCAAAATCCCGCCGACAAAGTTTGGCAATTGATACATACCGATTTGAATTTAACCTTCAATTGGGCAGAAAGAACCGTTCAAGGAACTGCCATTTTGAAATTGAAGCCTTATTTCTATGCCCAAGACAGCTTGGTGTTAGATGCCAAGGCAATGGATATTTTGAGTGTAGAAATCAATCAGCCTAATTCAGAAGGTCCTCCACCTGAAAAGTTGAATTTTAGCTATACCGACTCACAACACCTTATTGTTCATTTCAAAACAATTCAAATGCCTTTCGGGCCCGTTGAAATTAAAATCAACTACATAGCAAATCCAGAAAGAGAACTTGTTGATGTAGAATCAAATGCGGGTTCCGCAATTTTGGCAGAAAAGGGAATTTACTTTATTAACCACGATTTAAGCAATCCTGCAATTCCGCGTCAACTTTGGTCACAAGGCGAAACCCATGGTAGCCGTTGTTGGTTTCCAACCATTGATCAACCCAACCAAAAACATACCCAACGAATCACTTTGACTTATCCCGACACCATGGTTTCTATATCAAATGGAGAAAGATTAAGTCATACAAAAATTGAAAAAACCAAGGAATACAAAGACGTTTGGGAACAAACCCAACCCCATTCTGTGTATTTAACCATGATTGCCATTGGAAATTGGTCTGAAACGGTAGACAATTACAAAGGAAAACAGGTGCGCTATTTTGTTGAACCCAATTACACAAAAGATGCAATGGCTATTTTTGGACATACCCCAAAAATGATTGAATTCTTTTCAAATTATACGGGGGTTGACTATCCTTGGAAGAAATTTGACCAAGTGGTTTGTAGGGAATTTGTGAGTGGAGCTATGGAAAATACTACCGCTGTTGTTCATTCTGAGGGACTTCAAGACAAGGACAATGACATGGAAGATTATATCAGCCATGAATTGTTTCACCATTGGTTTGGCGATTATGTAACCTGCGACAATTGGGGCGAAATCACCATGAACGAAAGCTTTGCCCGTTACAGCGAAATGCTTTGGAATGAAAATTACTATGGATTAGAAAAAGCACAAAGTTGGCTTGCTGAAAACAATACGGCTTGGCTTTACAGTGAAAAAATTACTCCACTTGTAAATTATAGATTTAGAAAAGCGGATGATCAATTTGATGAAATTCGCTACAATAAAGGAGCTGCCATTTTGAATTTATTGAGAGATTACATTGGTGAAGAAGCTTTCAAATTATCGATGAAAGAATACCTTACCACTTATGCTTATGGAAATGCAACAACCGCTGAATGGAAAAGATGCATTGAAAAAGTATCGGGCAAAAA
>CANKVM010000130.1 GCA_947487175.1 Flavobacteriales bacterium
GTTCTTACAGGCAATAAAAATCAATTCAAATTTTTAACCAATGAAATATCGGAACCGATTGTCGTTGAAGAAACTGAAGTTTCTGAAGAGGAATTGGATTTTGGTATGTTATAATTATGGCAAAGTTCATTCATATTTCCGATACTAAAGGCCGCGATGCCAATGTGCTTTTCTCTGGATTTAGCAAAAAGTCCAAAATCAAATATTTCACACCCAAAGATGAGGAGGTTCAAACGGTTAGGGTATTAAAGACTACATTGAATGGTAGTTACGAGAAACTCATCAAACAGTCGGGCAGCGAGTCTGAATTGGCGAAATTGTTAATTTCTCAAGATCCAGAGATTGACTTTCTCCAAACCGGTTTGTTCATCAATGGAAGTACTAAGGTGTATGTTGATTCAGAGTTTCAGCCCTGTATTACCGTAAATCTAAAAGAACTTGTATTTGATGTTCAAGGGTCGCTGAAAGAAGAGAGAACCCCAAAAGAAATGCAAGGCAATATTTTAGAAGAGGTCGCTATTAAACCTTCCGGTAAATTGTTTCCCAAGTCTGAAGTCTATGCCAAATTTGTGTTTTCTAAAAAATATCAATTGTCACATGTAAATGGGTTAACCTTTGATTTCCTTTACCAACTATCAAAAGAGTTAGATGAAAAAAAATCTCTCATGTTAATCGGAAGTGGTGAGAAGGGTGTTGGTCCGCTAGTATTTCAAAATGGCGGTAAAGCCTATCGAGCATTTTTAGAAGGCCGTATAAAAGACAATGGCTATCTACTGATTTTGCACCTTAGCAATTTAGAACTCAAGAGTGCGATTGCCCAATAATTCAAATTAAACCCATGATGATACTTTTTTAATAACTATCACTTTCATACTCAAATGGCCATCTTCGCCAAGTTTAAAAAATTTAGCGTTTAGTATAAAACAGAACTACATCATGACAATGAAACGAATTGTATTAATATCCTGTGTTTCCAGAAAAGGGAAAAACAAAGCGAAGGCGAAGGACTTGTACAAAGGTTCTTTGTTTGCTCACAGTTTAGAATACGGACAATCATTAAAGCCTGACCAAATTTTTATTTTGTCTGCATTTCATCACCTTCTTGAGCTTGATAAAGAAATTGAGCCGTATAATGTTACATTAAGTTCTATTACTCTAGACAAAAAAAGGAAAAATCCAAATCTGAAAGTTTTGACAAAAGATGAAGCATCCCTTTGGGGTAAAACCGTGCTTAAACAGTTAAGTGAAAAAACAGACCTTGAAAAAGATGAATTTATAATTTTAGCTGGTCAAAACTATGTATTTCCTATTGCAAGTGGTTTGATTAACATTAAAGAACCATTAAAAGGAATAAGTCAATTCAAAAGACCAGGTAAGTTGAAAGAATTAATTACTGAAATAAATGGTAAATGAACTGATTAAAATATTTAACAATTTTGAGAGGTTTAGTTATCCCTTTGAAAACCGATTATATTTAATTCCAGAAAATGGGATTTATGTTCAGTTTGAAAAAGGGGAAAAGCACAATGAATTAGATAGAATTGTTCGAGTTGGAACAGACACAGGCGAAAATAATTTAAAGAAACGGTTAATTGAACACTTCATAACCGAAAATAAGAATAGAAGTATTTTTCGAAAAAACATTGGACGTGCTTTATTAAATAAAGAAAATAATCCCTACTTGAAATATTGGGAACTTGATACAACATCAAAAGCTGATAAAGAGAAAAATTTTAAACTACTTGACCATGAGTTTGAAGCGAAATTTGAGAATGAAATATCAAATTATATAAAAACAAGTTTTTCATTTTGTGTTTTTCGAGTTGAAACTAAAGAACAAAGACTTTTTTGGGAGAGCAAACTTATCTCAACTTTAGCTTTCAAAACGATACCTTCTGAAAACTGGTTAGGTAATTTTTCAACAAAGGTCAAAATAAAACAAAGTGGACTTTGGCAAGTGCAAGGGTTAAATAAATCAAAACTGACAAATGCAGAATTTGATGATTTTAAAAAGCTATTATTGTGACGACAGATAGAAGGTTAATAGAAATCTTACTATACTGTAGTATCTCCTAAAATTGAAATCTATTAAAATAAATAATCATAAAAATGAATTTTGTTAAAATTGGAAAACATGAATGGTGCACTGAAGACGCCCGATTCACACAGTGTAAAAATGGGGATATTATTCCTATTGCTAAAAGTATTGCGGAATGGGATTCGTATTGTCTAAACGATGATTATTGTTGTTGCGCTTATGATTTTGATGATAAGAATATTAATAAATATGGTCTTATCTATAATGTTCATGCTGTAAAACAAGCCGAATCAGTTGTGCCTGAAGGTACGAGATTGTCAACCTATGATGATTGGTGTGACTTAATTGTCACCTTGGGTAGCAATGTCCCTAAGGATAAACATTCTCAAAGCGAAGCGCTACTTAAACTTAAATCAGATAAAGGTTGGTCTGGAAAAACAGTATGGAACGCGCTCGAGGGCAACGACTGGAAGACCTTTACCAATCTATTGACGGGCACAAATGAATCTGGATTTACCGCTCTTCCAGGAGGATATAAAGACTCTGAGATTTTTGGCGATACAATTTTTTATGAAAAGGGTAAAGGTGTAAGTTGGTGGACATTGGATTTTGCAAATCCACATGTGTCTGCTAATGATAAAAATAAATTTGGACCATTAACTCCATCCAATTCCGATCGTTTTTTTGATTTGGAATATTCTTATTACAAGTTAGGTCGCTATATGCGGCTGATAAAATTGTAATCATTGATTTGAACACTGTATTATTTAAAATAAGCTTAATTTGAAAACTATAAATGTAAATTTAGAAGGCGATTACGAAAGTGGTTGGTTTACCATGTTTGCTGTAAGCCTAGAAGGCAATGGGAGCATTCTACCTATCTCTTTAACAGCGAAACAAACCAATTTGGCCAACTATTATGATGATGTCTTTGAGCCTGTTTTGGAATTACGCAATATTTTATTAGAAAGCGGTTTTACCATTAATCAAACTATTGAAATAATTAATGGAGATGATTCGGAAGATCAAATGCGGTTTTTAAAAGATTTTAATGGAATAACCAAGGGATGGTGCGAAAAAATCCAGCCCATCAATTTGACTTTTTCAGATAGTGAAAATCCCAATAGTAGTAATATAGTTATGGAATCTACCGGTGAAGGATATACATTTACTATTTATACCGAAACTAACGATCAAACACCAACAGAATTGATGAAAACACTTAAATTAATTCTTTCACAAGATTAATATTTAGTTGGTGATTTGTATGGTAAAAACAAAGAATACATAATCAACTGTCAATTAGATATAAAAAACGAAAGCAAAAAGATTTAAAATAATCAGAAGACAATTCTTTAATTGCACATATCAGCTATTTACAAATGAAAAATAGCATTTTCAATGAGAATCCAATTTTAGTGTTTGTAAATCTACAAAAAGCAGGGAAATCGGTCACAGAAATTTGCCGAACACATAAGATTCGTCAACCAACGTTTTACATTCGGAAGAACAAATATTCTGATATGAATTTAAAACAAATCAAGGATTTCAAGGCCATGGAATAAGAGTTGGACGACTACAACAGTCTTTGAACAATTTAGCGCGAGCTTCTTTCAATTATCTAAGAATTTATTTAGGAGACACTAATTTTAATCCCCACTTGATTTTGAAAAAACGACAAAATCAAACAACATCCCAAATAAACCCAAGATAATCGAGCCCATAATATTGAAATTTAAATTGTAATCTAATTCTCTATGAATTAAACAATTGAAAATTGAGTCCAAACGAATAAATCACCTATTGCAAATTCAAAATCAATCACTTAGTTTTGTTTAACACTTGTCCTAATGAACTTGACGACGTACAATTTCATTATTTGAGAATCTCCATATCTTAATCCAGTTAAACAACAGAATACAAATGAGCATCGAACATTATCCAGTTCACTGAAAGGTGTTAAATCAAGTTCTATAATAGTTTTCAATTCATCTGGTTCCAATCCAATTCTGTTTGATTTAGGCTTTGGGATACGATATCCATCAAATGGATTTTTAGCAATCTAATCGTTACTAACCGCATCATGTAAAATAGTTTTCACTTTTCCTAGATGTTTATGAATCGTGCTGAATGCAAATTGTTTATCGGTATTGCCAAATTTATAAAATTTAAAAAAGTTATGTAAATCGGTAATCCATCCTTTATTTATTTGCTCTATAGGGATATCTTGAAATCCTTGTTTTTTTAAAAACTCTTTAACATAACACATGGTAATTTCAATATGGGTAAAAACAATTCTGTTTCCCTCAATTTTTTTACGTTTAATTAAATAATGACTTGCAAATTCAAGTAAATTCCAATGAGTCTTTTGTTTTCCTTGTAAATGGCTTTTTAAAATATTTAATGTTAGCATAGAACCTTGTCGTGCATATTCGTAGTTTAATTCAGCTGCTTTTAATTTATAACTTTGAATTTGTCGGTTTATTTCAAGACCCATTGGCGCATTTGGAAACGCTTGTTCATTTGGATT
>CANKVM010000131.1 GCA_947487175.1 Flavobacteriales bacterium
GGATTTGGGCCTATAGCTCATTCGGTTAGAGCAACTGACTCATAATCAGTAGGTGCTTGGTTCGATTCCAAGTGGGCCCACAGAAAGCCTCTCAGCAATGAGGGGCTTTTTTATGCTCGTAGCCATTGTTTGCAGTGGTAGTGTAGCCGAACGGAGTGCTATTTTGTAAAAAAAGTGCGCCTTGCGAATTTAAGAGCGTTTTTTTGAGAAATTTCTTAGATTTTCTTAGAGCCATCAAATTAACACCCCATTCACAAACTATTTTTTCGTGAATGAATAAATCCGCTCGGATTACCTTTAGATTCGTGAAGTAATCACGGAGCACTTTGGAAAAGACAATTCTTGAAATGTACTTGCTTGTATCTGCCATCATTGGCATTTTGGTTGCATTGTATTTGTTTTTTAACCGCAGCAAGCACGACAATCAATATTTAAGCAATCTCTTAGGAATAGTAGTCATTTGCAGTAGTGTCCATTTTTTGCGGAACTATTTGATTTCAAGTGGTTGGATTCTAGACTTCCCCTGGTTTTACGGTACTTTTTCCTTCATCTATCTCTTGGCGCCCGCAGTCACCTATTTGTATGTTAGGGGATTGTTGAACGATGAATATAAAATCAAGCCAATCAACATATTACACTTGGCACCCACCGCAATCCAACTTGTTTTATGCATTCCGTACATCTTGAGTTCTCGAGAATTTAAACTCAATAACATTAGGGCAATTACTGGCCATAATAACTTCTTAAACAACACCCCCATTAATGGAGTACCCAATAAATATTACTTCGCAACGATTTTCATTTGTATAGTAATATACTCACTTTTGATGTTGAGAGAAATAAAAAAAGCGAAATTAAATTCCAAAGAGGCCTTCCAATTGGAAATTTATCAATGGGCCCGTTTCGTTTTTATCGCAAGTTTATCTATGGCAATGTTGATGATTATCAATGCCACAATCACAGCGAGTAAAATCAATGGGAATTTTCACTTAACCGTTTTTGGTCCTTTTCTATGGTTGCGTTTACTTTTATTTACATTGGTATTATATCGAATCATTTTTTCAAAGAGATTGCTTTGGGGATTACCAAATTTTAGACAGGACTCAGAGATAATTACCAAACAACTTGCAACGACAGATTCCAATATACAGACTGAAATTGATCAAGTTCAAGAAGTATCAAAAGAAATTATTCTCTCGGATCAACAAGCAAAACAATACCATTTGGTTCTGGTTCAATTTTTTCTAACACAGACACATTTATATACCGAGTTGGAATTCAATCTAAACCACTTGGCCAAGTTTACCAATATCCCTAAACACCACTGGGCCTATTATTTCCAATATCACTCAGAAATCAGTTTTGTGGAACTGCGAAATAAGAACCGAATCACCTTTGCCAAAAACATTATGCGCCTTCCAGCATTCCGCAATAGAACCATTGAAGCCATTGGGAGTGCGTCGGGCTTTGGATCGCGGGTAACATTTTTCAATGCCTTTAAGAAGTACGAATCCATCACCCCCAGTGAATATTGGGATTCTATTAAACGAGATACGTTAGATTAGACTAAATCTAGTTTCCGCAGTTGCTCCCATTCCGCGTTTTGCAGTTCTTCTGGCAACAGCTTTTTGATTTTTGATTTTACATTTCTGATATATTGATCGTTTAAATTCAAAACGGATCCGATTTCCCTTGGCTTGCTGCCAACAACAGTAAGAATGAGGATTTTTCTTTCCGTTTGATTCAAAGATGCAAGGGATGGTATTTTATCAAACAAATAATCAAAGTCATTATACGCAAAATCATTTTGAACCTCCAACTCAGAAATCGATGTACTCAACTCAGACAAGCGCTCCAAATCTTGTCGTAAGAAAAGCGCATCCGGATCTTTGGAGAAACTAGAATTCTTAATCCTTTCCGATAGTTTTGATACTTGCACCAATACAGACTGCGCAAGTGTAATCGTTTTCTCCTTTAGCTCTTTCTCTTTTTGAAGTGCTAAGATTTCGCTTTCCCGAATATCGGTTTCTAGCTTGTGAATTTGGCTGTGCTTTTTTCTAGTTCTGAGTAATAATCTCAAAGTAAAAATCAATATACACACAACAACCAGCGACGATACAAGCGCGATACTAATCACCCTGTTTTGCATCGATTTTGATTCCAAATTTCTTTGCTTGGTCGACAAGTTATAATTCAACTCTTTCTGAGCAATTTCATTTTCAATGTCATTCATTTGAAGCGACTCCTTCGCCTTACTCAACTCCAATTGATGTTTGATACTTAAATTCTCCCAACGCGCAGCGCCAGCATTGTCGCCTCTCGTTTTTAATAGCTTACTAATAATATCACAATACACCGAAGAACTGTAATAATCCGTTTCCTTTTTAAGCTCAGAATTATAGGTCGAGGTAAGACTATCCAAATTGGGTTCATACATATGTCGATCTATTGCTTGCATTAAAATCGAATTCATTTCAACAAAAGATCGCGGCTGATTGCTATAAATAAAGGGGGATAACGTATCAATCACCGATTTAAATTGAGCCGTTTTATTTTGATTTAACAGTGATACCAAAAGGTTGGAATAATAATACGGAACATGAATACCCGGAACAGATTTAACTTGTACTAGTTTCAATATAGATTCAGCTCGTTTGGATTCATCTTGCTGATTTAATAAATAGGCATAATTCAATTTCAACAAGTTGGACCCATTGTTTAATGAATCATTCATCCAACTGGCTTGATTGTCCTCACACAATTTCAATGCCTCTTTATATTTTTTTTCCGCTATCAAGGTAGCAACCAAATTGTTAATAAGCATCAAACTCACCTTGCTCTTTTTTGATCCAATTACATACGCCTCAGAAAAATAATGCTTCGCCATGGAAGTGAGATTCAAATCAAAATAGATCGTTCCCGAGTTCAGCGCGAAATTATACATCATCGCAGTATCACCTTTTTCGCGAGAGTGGTTATACCCATCCACAAACTCCGACTTAGCACTATCTATTTCACCAATCATGTAATAGTAATTTCCCGCGAATTGATTTGCCATTAAAACGTTAATTTCATCTGCACTACCCGCATAAGGTTTTCGTTTTTTATAATACTTCATGGCACTATCCAACTCACCTAAAAGCATAGCATCAAATGCCCGATTTAAATACACATAGGTAAAAATCTTTGGGTCATTACGCTTTAAGGCAAGCCCATCCAAACGACGAAGTAATTTTAATGAAGAATCCTTGAATCCCCGTTTCGCCAAATTGCTCTGCGCATTACAAATCATCGAAATGTATTCTTCCGGATCATTCTCAACAGTATAAAAATTCCAAATCGAATCCACATGCGAACACTGACTTGAAAAATAATCACTTCGCTCTTTCTCACCCTGTGATTTTCCGCATGCAGTGATAAAAATTACACATACATAACTAAACCATAACATTATTCTCAATTTGTCTTTCATAAGATTACCGTCAATAAATATCTAACATTCTATACCAAACAAAGGTAATACTATAACAAGTCATAATTTACGACTATTATTAATTTGTTGTTGTTTCATTTTTTAACAACACTCATAACACCATATAACAAAATTTAAAGTAAGTGACATTACAAATTATCCCGACATAGATTTGAGATAGAAAATCAAACAATGGACACATTCTACTACTTATCTCAGTCAAACGATCTCGAAGTTTTTCACTCAATCAAAAGTGAAGTAATCAACTTGAGACACATTTCTAACATTGAAGAAGTGAATTTACTGGATGTAGATTACGATAAAAACCCACCTTTTGTATTTGTCGACATAACAAATCATGATGGTCCAATTAGCGCAATGCTAGACCCCGAGTGTTTCGCGTATTATGTAATTATCGACAGTAACCACAACAATGCTCAAGATTGTCTGAGAATGGCTAGAGAATGCAACATTCGTGACTACATCAACGCCCCATTAACCGCTTGTGATATCCAAGATACAATTGACAGATTCTACCACTGTTTGGCCCTCAGAAAAGCCGCCGACAAAAACAATCTAGTCATTAAGGAGAAAGGTGCACATATTTACATCGAAACTCGTTCTATCAAATTGCTAGAAGGTTTTGGATCCTATACACGTATACATACAGCAGAGAAAATCTACATCGTTTCTAAAACGATAAAAAAGATTCTTGAAATGCTTCCCAATCAGTTCATCAGAACCCATAGATCTTTTGCCGTACACCAAAAACAATTGAGATCATTGATGGGCAACACCCTATTACTGCACAATGGCGAACAAGTGAAAGTTTCTAAGTCTGGCCGACAGGTCATCCTAGACCACTTCAACAAAGCGAGCTAAGAATTCCCCTCTGAAGATAGTTTTGTATCTTCGCTACCATGGAACCCAACACGGGCATATCGGTGGTGATTATCGCTTACAATGAAGCCAACAAGATTGGCAATTGTATTGATTCGGTAATTGGAATTGCCAATGAA
>CANKVM010000132.1 GCA_947487175.1 Flavobacteriales bacterium
TGAAGCTATTTTAAAAATAGTCTGAAACCATAGACAAATAAACACTGCGAGATGAAAAAATAATGTCACAAAGTAGCACTAGTTGGGGTAAGATTTTTCTTAATTATTTACCTATTTACTTTAGTATACTTCTATTTTTTTGTGAATTTCATTTCAAAATCAACTGCATTTTTTAATTTTTAAAATCAATATGTTATGAAAAAAACGTTACTTTATTTTAGTTTTTTAGTTTTTGGTGCTACGTATGCACAAGATTGTTCTGAATTATTCATTTCTGAATATGTGGAAGGAACAGGAAATGATAAGGCAATTGAGATTTATAATCCAACAGGAGCTACCATTAATTTGTCAGGTTACACAGTTGAACGATTTTCAAATGGAAATTCTACAACTACCGCAGGTGGTGTTTTAAACTTGACAGGTTCTATCGCACCTTATTCAACGTTTGTTATTGTAAATGGTCAAACAACAGGTACTGCTTCTTCTCCAGCTGCATCTCCTGCATTACAAGCATTAGCGGATCAATTAGACGGTGCGTATCCAGCTCCAACTTACATGAATGGAAACGATGCGATAGGTTTGTTTAAAAATGGAGTAATGGTTGATTTATTTGGTAAATCAGGAGATGCATCAATCGCAACTGCACAATCTTGGAGTGATGAATTTCCATATGAT
The DNA here is from genome assembly GCA_947487175.1 of Flavobacteriales bacterium. GTDB lineage: Bacteria > Bacteroidota > Bacteroidia > NS11-12g > UBA955 > VMCP01. Next base: position 676 of record CANKVM010000132.1, read on the forward strand.
GGTTCTGTAGGTGCTTGGTGGACAAAAGATCAAACATTGATTCGTAAATCAACAGTTAAAAAAGGAGTTACTGTGAATCCAGATCCGTTTATTGTTACAACAGAATGGGATTCTTTACCAAAAGATACATGGACAGAATTAGGTCAACATACGTGTAATTGCTTTGTTGGTGTTAATGAATTAGCTTCAAAAGTTTCATATGTTGTTTACCCAAATCCGTCACAAAATGGAAAAATAGTGGTTTCCGCTTCAATCGGGATTGAGAAAATTGAACTTTTGAATGTACTAGGACAAGTGATCGCTACTGAAATTAAAAATGGATCTGTTCTTTCAAGTGAAATTGCTACAGCTGCTTTTGAAAAAGGGATGTATACAGTTCGAATTCATTTCGTGAATAATGAAATGGCTCAATCGAATTTAATTATTCAATAATTTTTGAGTAACCGTTAACGTAAATGTCTTTTATGAGAATTATAGTATTGTTTATTAGTTTATTTGTTACTTTTTATGCGTTTAATCAGAACAAAATCACTCTGAGTGGCTCTGTTTCAGATGTTGAAACAGAATCTGAACAAATTTTTGACGCACGAATCGTTTTAAATAATACCATTATTGCAAAGTCAGATATAGACGGAAATTATAAATTACAAGTTGATCCAAATCAAACGTATTCAATTAAAGTTACGAGTTTTGGTTATGATACCTTAGAGTTCAAGCTTAAAGTGGGTAATACATCCCTTAAATATGATATAACTTTAGCAAAATACGTTAAGGGAATTGATGAGGTAATTGTGAAAGCAGATGCTGCTAAAACACGTGAAACACCGATTGCTTTTTCTAAATTGTCTGCAAAACAAATTACAGAAGATTTAGGAACAAGAGATTTGCCTATGATTTTAAATTCTACTCCTGGTGCTTATGCAACAGAGCAAGGTGGTGGTGCAGGCGATGCACGAGTTTCTATTCGTGGATTTGACCAACGTAACATTGCTGTTTTGGTCGATGGTGTTCCAGTTAATGACATGGAAAATGGTCAGGTTTATTGGAGTAACTGGGATGGTTTAAGCGATATTACGCGTTATATGCAAGTGCAACGTGGCTTAGGAGCATCTAAAATTTCTGTTGTGTCAGTTGGAGGAACTATGAACATTGTAACCAAAGGTATTGACACCAAAATGAGTGCAGCTTTCAAACAGGAAGTAAATAATTATGGGTTATATAAAACTGCTGTAAGTTATAATACGGGTTTATTAAAAGGAAATTGGGGAGTAACTGTTGCTGGTTCTAAAAAATGGGGCTCAAGTTATGCAGATGCCACATTTGATGATGCTTGGTCTTATTTCGTAAAAGTTCAAAAAAAATACAAAAAACATTTGTTTAGCATTAGTGTGAATGGAGCGCCTCAATCTCATGGTCAGCGATTGACTCGATTGCCAATTGCAGTTTATGACAAAGGTTTGGCAGAAAAAGCAGGAATTAATTACCAAGAAGCATTAGACTCATTAAATAGTACAAGTAGTTCAAAATTTACAACGCCATCAATTGGAGCTAGAGGTATTCGTTACAATCCGAATTCAGGTTTAATAAATGGAGAAGTATTTAACGAACGAGTAAACTTTTTCCATAAACCGCAATTCAATTTAACACACTCATTCAATCCTTCTGATAAATTCAATTTAACAACTGTTTTATACATGTCTATTGGCTCAGGTGGTGGTACAGGATTAAAAAGTTCAACAAGTGATTATGATACAACAAATGGTTTATTAAGGTTGCAAACTATTTATGATTACAACACGACTCATTATTCAAATATTTACAGTACAACAGAGCATGTTTCTAGTAATTATTTACGTGCAGCAAACAATGACCATAAATGGTATGGAATGTTGTCTTCCATGAATTATAAAATAAACTCCAAATGGACTTCTATGTTTGGAATTGATGCCAGATATTATCGTGGATCACATTATCAATCCGTTTATGATTTAATGGGTGGTGAATATGCAATTGATAATTCTGATAAAAATCAACCAAAAGGAATGGGTAATACTAATTACGCCATGAAAAGAGTTGGGGACAAAGTTTCCTATTATAATGATGCGATTGTTAAATGGGGTGGAGTTTTTGGCCAATTAGAATACAAAAATGATAAATGGAGTACGTTTATTACCGCTTCAATTAATACAACGGGTTACCAACGTATTGATTTTTATAAGAAAAAAGATTTAGTGATTGATGGAGTTGTTTATGCACAAGCAGTTGGGTATGGTGACACTATGTTATTAAATGGTTCAAAATACACCATAAATTCAGTAGAAGCAAGAGCAGCAACAACTAATGAAAAATGGTTTACAGGAGCAACGATTAAAGGGGGAGCGAATTATAACATCAATAAAAATCACAATGTCTTTTTCAATATTGGTTATTTAAACATTGCTCCAAGAATGAATACTGTTTTTGATAATAATAATAACGAATTCTTAAACATAAAAAATCAAGAAGTTAATTCTGTAGAATTTGGATACGGATATAAAAGTAAACGCTTTTCATCTAATTTAAACACTTATTATACATTATGGAAAAATAAAACCATTACAGGTAGTACAAATGATTTAGAGTATTATTATAACATTAATGGAATAAATGCTTTACATTATGGAGTTGAGCTAGATTTCATATATAAAATTACTCCAAAAATTGATTTTGAAGGTGTTGTTTCACTTGCTGATTGGAAAACAGTTTCTGGAAGTAAAGTAATCATTATGGATCAAGATAATAACATAGTAGATGAAGTTGATTTCAGTGCGAAAAATGTACACGTTGGTGATGCTGCTCAAATTCAATTGGGAGCTAGCTTGCGCTATGAAATTAAAAAAGATTTATATGTGAAATTGCGTTATACGTATTTTGATAAAAACTATGCAAATTTTAATCCAACAGATTTAGTAGGGGTAAATAAAGACCGTGAATCATGGTTAATGCCAAGTTATGGTTTGTTAGATTTCAATTTTGGGTACGAATTAAAATTCCTTAAAAAGTATTCCGCAACTATTTCTGGCGGTGTTATGAATGTTTTGAACGAAGTGTATATTACAGATGCGCAAAATGGTCTTGGATTTGATGCAACTACTGCCAATGTTTTTGTTGGAATGGGTAGAAGATTCAATTTTGGTTTAAAAATTGGTTTTTAAAATAAAAAAAAAGAAAGAATGAAAAGAATGAATTACATTACATTACTTGTTTTACTGGTTAGTTTTACAGGGTTTTCTCAAGCAGTTTTACCTACAAGTTGGAGTTTCACAACACCTACTTTGCCAATTGGTTGGACAGAAAACGAATCTGTTTTATATACAGCATCAGGTAATACACCTCCTGCGAAAAAATTCGATTCAACTGGCGATAATTTAACAATAAATTTTGCTAGTAATCCTGGTAATTTAACGTATTACATTACTGGCAACAGTTTTAATGGCGGAACGTTCAAAGTGGAAGAATCTGAGTTTGGAACAACATGGACAACGTTACATACCTTTACAACCTTGCCAACAGGAACGTATACTCAATTTACAGACGTACCTTTGCCTGCATCTCGTTTCATTCGTTTTATTTACACCACTAAAGTTTCTGGAAATGTTGGTTTAGATGATGTTGCGATTGCGGTAGGTGCTGCAACACCTGCTCAAGAAATCAATGTGAAACAAGGTGCAACTACGGTTTTAAATGGAGGTACTTTTACTATGACT
>CANKVM010000133.1 GCA_947487175.1 Flavobacteriales bacterium
GGCATACCAACAACGTATGAATTTCTTCTGTCCAAACCTAAAAGGATATGGGGTATATTCTTAAACGACAACTTTATGCTATCCAAGGGAGACCAAGTCTGTGCCTTTGCCAATTGATTACAAAATAAAATCAAAAAGAATACTATAATTCTCCGCATTTCGATACAAAAATAGATTAAATAGCAATGTTATAATTCAATATTTGTAATTTCGAAGAATGAAAACGCTATTTTTTGCAAACTTATTTTCTAAATATGAGTTACACAAACAAAAATTAGCTCTACTGAAAATTTCAATAAAATAAACCTATGAGAATAAAATCAATCATTACACTTTTAACATTAGTTTCATTTTGTCAACTATCAATGGCTCAGAAAGCAGAGAAAGGTAGTAAAACAATTGAAACAACACTGAATTTCCAAACGGGAAATGCACCTATTGGTCTCACAATTTCAGAAATTCGGATGAGATATTTTCTAAAAAAAGAATTGGCATTGAGAACGAGATTGGCTTTCAACTTTAATCAAAGCACAGATTATTCATATAATGGAATGAACCCTGGGAATCCTCCATTTACCGTTGATCAACAAAGCACCGACTTGAAATTTATTTTGGGAGTAGAAAAACATTTTTCAGGAACTGAAAAACTTTCACCATATATTGGCGCTGAAACAGGAATTGGAATTTCGAGCATGAGTAAAGATGGAACCAATACATTAGATGGAGTTACTTACACAGAAAATGGTCAAATGTCACTCATTAATTCGGGTGCGTTTTCAGTTTATGGTGGCCTTGTATTTGGGGCTGACTATTACTTCCTTCCAAGTATTTATATTGGCGCTGAAATTGGATATGGATTTGGTTACCTAGATAATGGAACCGCACAATATTGGAATAATGGCAACAATGAAACCAAAGAAGTATTTTTAGGTTCAAGAATGGGATTCACATTACAAACAAACTCAGGAATTAGATTAGGGATCAAATTCTAATATTCTTGTTTAAACAAATCCATTATTCTTTTAATTATCGTTGAATTTCATAGGGAATTAGTTTAATTAGACCTAAATTTGTAATTAATAAAAACAAAAAAAATGGCAACAATTAGATTTGAGGGCAGAAATGCTCAATTTTTTAGTACTTTAAGATCAAGAATTGATCAATATTTCACAGAAAACAGTATAAAACCAACTGGAAATTGGAGCTTGTACATAAAGACAATCGTATTTGGATTGTTACTTTTAAGTTCCTATTTGTTCTTGGTATTTTTCACACCTGAACAGATATGGTTGCAGGTAGTTCTTTGCTCTTTGCTAGGAATATCTTTCGCGGCAATTGGATTTAACGTAATGCACGATGGATCTCACGGAAGTTATTCAACTAAACCTTGGGTAAACAAACTTATGGCAAATAGTTTAAATTTCCTTGGTGGAAATGCTTTTTATTGGGTTGAAAAACACAATATTGCCCACCATAGTTTCACAAACATTGATGGTGCAGATGAGGATATCGACATTTATCCTTACATGCGTTTAAACAATAACCAGAAAAAACTATGGTTTCACAAATTCCAGCACATTTATGGCATTGTTCTGTATTCGGTGGCTTATTTAACTTGGATATCTTTACAAGATTTTACAAAATATTTCAGCGGTAAAATAGCCGACCGTAAAATGAAGGGCAAAATGACAGCATTTGAACATTTTGAATTCTGGGCAAGCAAATTGGTTTACTTAGGAATCTTTATAATTGTGCCAGCATTAAAACTAGGTTTGTCAAAAGCAATAATGGGATATTTTATTATGGCCATTGTAACAGGTATTTGCATTACAATTGTATTCCAATTGGCACACGTAGTAGAAGGTATGGATTTTATTGCACATGACCCTGAGGAAGTAGTTGTAGAAAATGATTGGGCTACACATCAAATTAGTACAACATCAAATTTCGCAACCAAAAGTAAATTATGGTGCTGGTTATTGGGAGGTTTAAATTTCCAAGTTGAACACCATTTATTTCCAAAAATTAGCCATGTTCATTATCCTAAAATTAACGAAATTGTAAAATCTACCTGTGCAGATTTTAATGTTAGATATCAAGAATTCCCAACCATGTTAACCGCAATTAAATCACATTTTAATTACTTAAAATACATTGGACAAATGAATCCAACAACTTAATTTACAATAACCTTATAATTAAAAAAAACCGCGATTTCAGAATCGCGGTTTTTTTTGTTTTTCACAAAACTCAGATTACCATAAATAGCTCAATCCAAATTCCATATAATCTGCTTTATTCAAATGCGCTTTTAAACGTGTCCTAGCCACCCAATTTTGACTTATTCTATAATCTATACCAATACAATTGTAAAAGGCTGGCTTTTCGCTAATAATAGGCCTAAACAAATACATTCCTAAATCAGTTCTAAACCCTACCCTTCCAAATACATATTGATGGCCAAATTTTAACCCCAATTCCCACTGATCTAAATAAGCTATATCATTTGAATTTCCATATTTATCAAATTTGTAATTATCGTCCGAAAATAAATCAAGGCCAATATCCCAAACATGATTCGCTGACTTTTGAATTCGATATTGAATGTCTGTAACTACAGCCGATAAAGAGGTTGGATATTCCAATGTATGCTCTCTAATTGCATAACGCATTCCAATTGCCCATGGACTCGTGAAATACCTCCTTTTATGCAAATAAAAGGAGCTTCTCTCGGTATTATAAACTTCATTGGGGAAATACACAACACCAATATTTGCATGAATAGAATTTAATCCAACATTTGGCTTAGCAAAATTAGCATTGGAAACATGGGTTAAGTTTGCGCCAATGGCAATTGAGAAATTTGGCAAAACATTGTATTGAGCTTCAATTTTAAGCTGAGCCAAGAAATTAATGTGGCTACCAATTGCAAAATTGATGGGTTTTGTAAATGTATCATATTTTTCTGAAACAAAAGAAAGCCCGTGGGTAAAATACCAATTGAGCAACCATTCATGTTTTGTTGAAATTTCAGCCCCCATAGTAACTCCAACACCTAATTGATATCCAGTTACAGATAAGCCATTATTTAAAAAAATAACAGAACCACCAATTTTAGGAGAGTAAGCAACATTTGAACTTGTAGATATTTTGGAGTTCTGATCCAAACGCAATTTCCACAATGCATCTATTTGAACTCCAACAACGCTTGCCTTTAAGGGCTTGGTATATTCAGAGTGAGGCAACATTTCACCTGTTAAATATTGCATGGATAACGAATACTGGGAATATGCGAAATTGCAAATACCAATCAACAGCAATGACAAACCAATATGTTTACTAAATTCCTTGTGCATTTTTAATGGTATTTAGACAAACCAAATATTGGCAAATAACTTAAAACATGTTAATTGTCTCACTCGGCAAAATTAATATCAAAACGCAGATATCAACCCACCTAATAAAATATAATTCCATTAAAAATAGAAAGTAATAGATAATTTGAAAAGTTGAAATCAACTTTTCGGCAAAAAACAAATAGATTTAAAAAGAGTTTACCCCTTCTTGAAAACAGGAATATTAGTCAATTCTAATCTGCGGAATTCGAAAATTTGCTCCACTTTTTTATCTACAAAGAGTTTGCTCGCTATCCAACCTAAAAATGACATACCCACATCGTAATGCAAAATATCTGTCATTAACACTCCACCTTCAACAGACTTGAAATGATGTTCGTGGTGCCAAATATTGTAGGGTCCTTGACGCTGTTCATCAACAAAAAATTGTCCCTCAACAATATGTGTAATTTCGGTACACCAGTTTAATTCTATATTGAGCATCGGCTTAATTTTATACTGAATAAACATGCCCTCATACATTTTTTCTGGCAATTCAGAAACGATTTTAAAAACCATATCCTTGGGTGTTATGTCATTCAAGTTTTTTGGAGTTGCAAAATAATTCCAAGCAGTTTCTAACGACACCGGTAAAAATTGTTCCTGAACAAGTCTTTTCATATTGACAAAACAAAGAAAACGAATAATTGTTTGGGTAATTTCAAATTCCCAAAAATGAATTATAACTTATTTTGTTAGATTCTACCAGGAGAATTTACAGCAAATTTAAAGTTCAAGATTTCAAAGGCAATTTGTTTTGTTTCATGATCCAAATGATGAGCAAGCTAATACCTGCCGACATAAAGCACCACGTTGAAGGCAACGCA
>CANKVM010000134.1 GCA_947487175.1 Flavobacteriales bacterium
ACCACTAACCATCGATGTAAATACATCTTTAGATGCACGGGTTTTGGCAATTGCATAACATCCATGTAATTGGCCAATCAACAAGTACGACATTGACCTAGAATCAACACCAGATTTGATTTCATTGCAACTTTTACCAGCCAATAACGCCTTTTGTAATATTCTAACTTGCAACTCAAGAACTTCCTCCAATTTTTGACGGAATTTAGCATCTACTCCGCTCATTTCTAACATCAAATTATACAACACATCACCGCGAAGAATTTTCTTCTCAGTTGCATTGTGTTTCTCAGTTTCAATTAACTCATATATGCAATTTGCTATGCCATCAGTTCGATCAATTAAATCAGACCATTTCTTCTCATACATTGGTTTGATAATTTCATCAACCATTGCATAACCAATATCTAATTTGCTAGGAAAGTAATGATACAAAGCACCTTTTGAAATATTCAAATTCAAAACTTCTTTATCGGCGCGTAACGCTTCAAAACCAACAATCTCCAACGCCTCAAAACAACGTTGTAATATTTTTTCGCGTGTGGTATTTTTTGACATAACACAGCAAATATACCAACTAGTCTGTCAAAATGTTAATAAAAATGTGGAAAAGGTGTGAAATAAAAATTAAACAAGTCTATTTTATTGTATTTCAATAGATTAAAAATGTGCATATCGTAAAATTTATTGCGTGGAATTTATGTTTCACGAAAAATTCAACATAAAACATTACGAAATAGACGAAACAACGACTATTTCTTCTGATTCAACAAGGCTTCTTTGCGCAATCGCTTTATCCTGAAATACATCATGATGCTAAACGCAAATACAAAAACCATCAGCCAAAATTGAACCGACGTATAATCGCCTTTAGTGGTGTAATAAACCGCTAAAAACTCAATTAGGCTAATACCTGCCGCGACCAGGCACAACAGAGCGAGGATGTGGTATTTTATCATGGGGTACATTTAATGAACCAATTACATCTAAAATTTCCCAATCAGTAAAAGACTGGTTACTTTCTAATCCTTGGCCCGTAATTATTTGATCTTTCGTGGTAATCTCAACAAACTTATTGGTATAAATTCTACCTGTTGCCTGATCCCACATTAATTCTTCTGTATTCAATCGCTCGCCTTTCACGTTCAAAATTTCTACATCCCTCCGAACAATCACCTTCTTATCGTCAGGATAACTTATGCCGTATTCAGCCGTTAAATAACTCTGAATATCGCCATTTGCTTCGTAAAAATCTACTTTTAAACCCTTCGGCATTTCCATATAAGGCTTCCTTACTTGTTTCACTGCCACCAACAATGGACTGAAAACCCTAGCTCGAATCCTTCCAGAATCAGTATAATCAATACTAACTTTCTCAGCAAACTCTTTCGTTACAATAGAATCCCTACGCTTATTTCTATAAGCCGCCGTGTCCAGTTCTGTACAACCCAAAAGTCCCACAAAAGCAAACAAAAAGAGAATTCTACCAAACATCGTTTAATCGTATTTGCGCTTCGCAAACCAAATATCGCCAAGCTGTAATCCCAATCCCAACACCAAATATTGCTCACTTGGCATGCCTCCCGCCTTGAAACCACGGGTTAAATATTGAATATTCACATTTACCATATTGGTAATTACCGAATTATCGTAGTAGCGCTGCACAAACGGCAAACCAAATCCTACCGACATTCGTTGCTCAATTACCTGATGCTCGGCACCCGCGTAATTGTAAATGTTCTGCGTGGTAGAATACACATAACCCAAACGAATTGGCATCTTCATTTTGCGCTCATTTGGCGCTTTTTCGTCAACAGGATTCAACACCAACGACACACCATAATCCGTTCTGTCTTTGTGCTTCGTTTTGTCGAAGAAGGTATTTACATTTCCCCAAACCTGTTTACGCAAATCAAAATTCAACGAAAACGCCCTTCTAAATTGAAAACTATAACCAACGCCAATTGCTGTAGGCATTGTGAAATCCTGCTTTGATCCATCAATCAAAGAAATGGTATCCATGATAGAAGTATAACCTCCAGAAACTTCAAGATTTCTGATCAATCGACTTTGGGTTCCACTCAAACCTGTATACATTTCATACGACAAGCCAATTTTATGGTAGGTGCTATCTAACTTAAAATTCGCCAACAAACCAAATTGTTGTTGCACGCCCCTAATTATATTCACCTTAACATCTTCAACAACTCCCAATGACAAACTATCAGGTATAGAAAATAAAGAATTCTCTTTCAGACTTCCAAAAACATAGCCCAAGCCATAACCAAAATTCAACTTATTAGCCAATCTGACACCCAAATTCCATTGAAAAACATCAATGCCGCCAGCTCCTCTGTAAGAAGTTCTAGTTGGCAAAGCGCCCTTATCATTGTCTAAAAAATAAGAATATCCTACTGTAGTTAACGGCTTTAAAACCAAAGACGAAGCAGCACCATAAGGAACGTATTTGAACTTCTTCATTTTCCTTGCACTGTCGTACCCAATCACATTCTTTTTTATGTATTTCCACACTGGAAATGCCAAACTCAAATAGTTCAATCCACCACCTGTAAATGATTGTTGCTGATCACCCGAAGTTACCAATCCCTCCTTATATCCTCCAGACAAATCCAAAGTTGTGTAACGCACACTTCCCAAAGTAGCCGGATTACATAAACTGTAAGAATAATACCCAGAGTGGGTATTCATTGAAGTATTGGCCTGTAAAAAGTTAGAACCCGTCCATTCTCCCAATCCATAACTACTAAAAGGAGAACCCGTAAAGTTCTGTCCACTTGTGCCTTGGGCATTCAATTGAACACCTAATATTCCAAGAAATATGATACTGAATAAAGCCTTAAGCTGTTTGAATTGCATGATATAAACCGTAATGTACCAATAAAGGTTCTGCAAATATCTCGTATTTAATGTGTTTCGCCAAGAAATTGGCATCTCCACCCGTCAAAATAACGATAGAATTATCATATTTTGCCTTGAATCTATCTATTCGGGCATTCACTTCATCGAAAAGTCCTATGCAAACCCCACTGTGAATTGCCTCAGCAGTATGCCCGCCAATATCGTCAATTTCGCCTTCCACTTCTTCTTTATTGAGGGACGGTAGTTTGCTGGTGAACTCATTCAACGCCCTGTATCTCATGCCAATACCCATTGAAATTGCACCACCCAAATAATTGCCATTTCCCAAAAGATAATCGTAAGTAATGCATGTTCCAGCATCAATGACCAAGCAATTTTGACTGCCAAAAAGAAACTTGGCACCCATTACCGCCGCCAACCTATCTTTTCCTAAAGTTTCTGTATTTTTTACCAAAATCTGAATGTCCCTACAAAGAGAAACAGAAAAAGCCGTTTTGTCTGTTAAATGATCATTCACTTCTTTCAACACTGTGGAGTAAATCACTTTAGCCCCGGTCTGTCGATTTAAAATATCCGCAATTTCACAATCAGCACCCGAATCTATCAAAGACCCATCGGCACTAAAAACCGCAAACTTGGTTCTGGTATTCCCAATATCGAAGGTAATTACAGAACCCATCACAATCATTATCTACGAATTACAGCACCAGACTGCTCAAAAGCAGTCATCAATTTCTGCATCACCGCATCCGCATCTTTGTCTGTCAACGAGGCATCAGACTTATTCAAATGGAACGACAATGCAATGGCCTTCTTCCCTTCGTCTAAAGGTTTTCCCTCAAAAACAGAGAATACACGGGTTTCAGTTAATATATTTATCTTCTGTGACTTCACAATTTTTTGCAAGTCGCCAAAAGTAACTTTGGTATCTACCACCAAACTCAAATCCCTGCGCATTGAAGGGAATTTTGGTGGAGCCACATATTTCAACGCTTTCTTGCCAGACTTCAAAAGCTTTTTCAAAGGTATCTCAACCGAAAAAACTGTTCCCGACAAATCCGCCTTTTTGATCCAGTTTGGCTTAACAACGCCAATTTCAATATCGTCTGGATTCATGCCGCTGTCAATGCTTTTCAAAGCGCCCATAATCAAACGTTTGATATCAAAAAAGTCCATCGCCCTTTGTGGCGATTCCCAACTTTCAACGCTGTTCTTTCCCCAAAAAACCATAGTCAAAACTGGCGTTTCTTTGAATGACTGTCCCGTTTTTTCGTAGGTGCGGCC
>CANKVM010000135.1 GCA_947487175.1 Flavobacteriales bacterium
CGACAAACCAAATGTACGCCAACGCATATACCCCCGATGATCGGATACCTTTTCAAAGCTTAAACTTTTTGGATTGAAAAAATATTTGGTACGTGACATGTTGATTTCATACAATTATACGAAATCGAAGCCAATTTAGGGCAATTTGGCCGTTATTTTTCGGAATAAAATTGCTTGTAAACCTTTCCGCGGGTAACATATTCGGCAACATTTTCATCAATTTTTTGGCCAATTTCAGGGCCTAATGTTTTCACAATTTTGGCTGGAATTCCCAAAACCATAGAATAAGGAGGGATTTTCATTCCTTGCGGAACCATGGCATTTGCACCAATAATACTGTACTCGCCAATTTCAACATCGTTCAAAACCGTGGCATGCATTCCAACCAAAACATGATGCGATAATTTTGCCCCGTGCACAATGGCCGAATGTCCCACAACACAATCAGCGCCAATAATACAGGGCGAGCCTGGGTCGGCATGCAAAACTGCATTGTCTTGAATGTTTGTTCTATCGCCAACTGAAATCAAATCTGTATCACCGCGCAACACGGCTCCAAACCAAACACTGGTTTCATTTCCCAATTCAACTTTGCCAATTACTGTCGCATTCGGAGCAATGAAAGTGGAATCTTTTTTGGATATCGGCGTTTGAAGTATCTTTAGTAAATTTTGTGGCATGTTATTTTTTTGTAAAGTTTCGAAAAGTAAGGCCAAATTACAAAATAATTAGAAAAATAATGGTGGATTGAGGTTCTTGTTGCATTTTTGTATTTCATGAAAAAGCTGTTTTACAATATTTCTAAACTTTATGGAACCAATCACCGCGGAACATTTAAATCTGGCGCAGAAATGCAACAATTGAATGTGGTTGACAATGCTTGGATTCTTGTAGAAAATGGAATAATAGCAGCAATTGGAAATGCAGAAGCAGAAATGCCCTCTGAAGTGATGGAAAGAGTCGATTTATCCGGTGCAGAAGTGTTGCCAGGATTTGTAGATAGCCACACACATATCGTTTTTGCAGCTCCACGACATGAAGAGTTTGCCATGCGTTTGGCAGGTGCTTCCTATGAAGAAATTGCCGCCAATGGAGGTGGAATTTTGAATTCAGCCCGCAAACTTCAGGCAATGTCTGAAGATGAATTATATGAACAAGCCGAAGCCCGTTTGAAACTCATGTTGGCCCATGGCACAACCACCGTTGAAATTAAAAGTGGTTACGGCCTAACCGTAGACGCAGAATTGAAAATTCTGCGGGTGGTAAAACGTCTAAAACAGCATTACACTTGCATAATAAAATCAACGTTTTTGGGAGCACATGCCTTTCCCGTTGAATATAAAAATAACCAACAAGGGTATATCGATTTAATCATCAATGAAATGTTGCCCGTAATTGTTCAAGAACAATTGGCCGATCATATTGATGTGTTTTGCGACAAAGGATTTTTTACCGTGGAACAGACCGCACAAATATTGACGGAAGCATCGAAATACGGCATTCCTGCCAAGATTCACGCCAATGAACTCGGATTAACCGGAGGGGTTCAAGTTGCCGTGGAACATGAAGCTTGGAGTGCCGATCACCTTGAGCACTGCGAAGAAAATGAAATTGCAGCCTTCAAACATGGATTTTCTCAAAACTATGGAGGAACCATGCCCGTTGGCTTGCCCGGAACATCCTACTTTTTAGGAATTCCTTATGCTCCAACAAAAAGATTCATGGAAAATGGATTGCCTGTTGCCTTGGCAACCGATTTTAATCCCGGATCTAGCCCGCTTTGTTCATTGCAAACCATTTGGGCGCTTGCTTGTACCCAAATGAAAATGATGCCCGTTGAAGCCTTTCATGCAATTACTTGCAACGCTGCCCGAGCCCTTCGCTTAGAAAATGAAGTGGGTAGTTTGGCGGTTGGCATGCGTGCCGATTTTGTGGTAACCAAAACCAAAGAAGCCATCAAAGGAATCCCATATTTTATGGGTCAAAATCACATCGAAGCAACCTTTGTATTGGGCGAAAGAATTTAGTTTGTTGTAAACGAGATTTTTAATTTGTCAGCACTTGGCCACGGTGTTGTAATGTAATACGTTGGAGTGGCGGTTTCAGTAATTTTCTCCACTTTATACAAGTCTTGTTTGAGTCCGAAATGCGTGCCTTTTTGCTTGTTTGCGGCTACTGACTTTTGGTCTATCGCAAACTTTGGTGAAACTCGATTCGATATACCATGAATTACAAACTGGATAAAGGTATAATCCGTTTTTCGGCTTCCTCCAATGCGTTCAATTTCAACTTCATGGAATATTGAGTTTGTCCCTGTGCCCTTGAATTGGTATTCGTAATAGTCGGTAAAGTTTTCATTTTTGAGGGACATTCCATCGTCGTTGTATACTTTCCCAAAATAATATCCCTCATCATTCACATAAACATGCAACAAAAGCGTGTCTGATTTGCTTTGGGTGTTTTCTATTTTTGAGGGAATAATCTCAGGAATTACAGCCCCGGCTTTCACAAAAATCGGCAATTGACTCATTGGTGCTGCCACAAATGCGGTTGTGCCTTGTTTGTAGGTTATATCGCTGTGAATGGAGTACCATGCTGCTGTTTTTGAATCGGCATAAGGAAAATACACTTCTATGCTTTTTGCATTGCTTCTTGCAGGACAAATGAGCATTGAATTTCCCAAAACAAATTGACTTTCAAATTTTTCATTGAAGCAATTTTGTGAATTTTCGTTCGAAACGTAATACCCCATTGATTTTAAAACCGGAGATTCATTGTTTTTCATTGTAGTATACAAATAGGGCATGAGCCTGTATCTCAAATTCATGTAATATCGGTTCAACTCCGTGTTGATGTCGCCAAAGCACCAAGGCTCGCTCGACGGCATGTCAATCATTTTGTGGGCCCTATAAAAAGGGGTAAAGGCGGCAATCGACATCCACCTGGTCATCAGTTCTGGTGTGGCTGGATTCATAAATCCACCAACATCGGCACCCACGAAATCGAGGCCGCACAACGACATATTCCCTAACATTTTAAAGCTGAGCATCATGTGGTCGTCGGTAGCTACATTGTCGCCGGTCCATACTGCGGCATAGCGTTGCACTCCGGCAAATCCAGCTCGGGTTAACGTGAAAACGCGTTTATTCAAAAGTGTTTCGGCACCTTCTCGGGTGGCACGAGCCATTTGCATGCCGTAAATGTTTCTGTTTTGTGTGAGGTTGCTCAAATGTCCCTCACGATTAAAACGAATATAACTCGGCACCTCTTTTCCCCAAGCTGCCGGTTCGTTCATGTCGTTCCACAAACCAGAAATCCCCAAATCCGTATAGAATTTCACAGAATTGCTCCACCAATCGCGGGCCTTGGGATTGGTGAAATCAGGAAAATTACATAGGCCTGGCCAAACGCCAGCTTCGTAATTTTTGCCGTTGGGATATTTCAAAAAGAGGTCTTGTTTGAGTGCATTTTCATATGCAGGATAATCTTTTTCAACCTTAATACCCGGATCCAAAATGGTGATAATGTTTACGCCTTGATTTTTCAACGTAGTTACCATGACTTTGGGGTCTGGAAATTGAACTTTGTCAAACGTAAATACTTTGCAAGCATCCATGTAATGGATATCCAAATGGATGGCATCGAGTGGAAGATTTTTGCGTTTAAACTCATTGGCAAGATTCAATACTTCCTCTTGAGATTTGTAACTCCATCGAGATTGATGAAATCCCAAACTCCATTTTGGTGGGAGGGGAGTAAATCCGGTGAGTTGGCGGTATTTATGACTGATATCATCAACAGATTGTCCGAGTATGAGATAATACCGGAGGTGATCGTCTTCCACAGAAATGGAGGTGTAATCGCAGGCTGCCCCAAAATTGAAATAACTTTTGCTCGAATGGTCGAGGTAAATCCCGTACAAATTATTTGTAGTTCCTGCAATATAAAAAGGGATAGAAACATAGAGTGGATCTTGGTCTAAGCTGTAAGCAGGCACATCTGAATTCCACATTGTGTAGGCGTTTCCACGTCGGTTAATGGGTCCTGTTTTTTCACCCAATCCCAGAAAAAATTCCACGTCGGTAATTTCAAAGTTTTTACTGATTTTGTGGTCTTCGTTTACCCAGTTTAG
>CANKVM010000136.1 GCA_947487175.1 Flavobacteriales bacterium
AATTTTTAGTTTATTGATGAAAATGAAAAACGGAAAATCGCAAAAGCGAGCTGAGGATTTTACGGAAAATCGCAAATAAAAAAGCCTCTGATTCAGAGGCTTTTTGTGGAATTGGGGGGAATCGAACTATTGTGTTTTAACTTATTCTGTCTTTATCAATCTTTCTCTTTTAGGCATTGATTTTATTGGAATTTAGGCGAAAATACAATTATTTGAGGAAAGAATAACAAAACAAAACCGACAACAAAACCGACAACGCATTAACTTTGTCTCATGGCGAAGTTCAATTTCAATCTGAGGAATCCTCAATCTCAGAACACAACACCCATTCAATTGATAATTCGTTGGAATAACAATAGACTTGTCAGAAACACAATGATTAGTATCCATCCTCAATTTTGGGATGTAAAACAGCAAAAAATAAAACAAACACTCAAACACCCCAAGCATGCCGAGGAGAATCGCATTATAACGAACTTTCAAATCAGGTGTGAGGAACTATTTATAGATTTTCAAAAGTTAAATGGTCGAACACCCGAACACAACGAGTACAAGAAAGTATTGGATTTGGAATTCAATTTGTGTAGTCACAAGAAAGCAATAGATAATAGTAATTTGGTAGAGTTTGCGAAGTCTTATGTCGACGAATTGAGAAATTCCGAAAACCCAAAGACTGGTCGCAAATATGCTGACACGACTACACGTGTTTACAATCAGTGCATTCGTGTATTGGAACAATACCAAAAGAGATACAAAGTCAAGGTATTATTCGAGGATGTAAATATGGAATTTTACAGGAAATTTCGGTTGTTGATGCAAGATGAATTGTTGTACAAAACGAATACTATTGGCAAGCATATTGGCACAATCAAATTATTTATGAATGAAGCGTTGGAGCGGGGCAGAACAACTCATCGAGGACACCTCGATAAAAGATTCCTCAAACCTGTAGAAACGGTAGATAGTGTCTATTTAACGGATTCTGAACTACAGAAAATGTATGAATTGGATCTCTCCAAAAATCCAAGATTAGAGCGAGTTAGAGATTCTTTTGTATTTCACGCCACACAAACAGCACTAAGACCAGTCGATTGGCATCGTATCAAAGCAAGTGACATATACAGCAATGAGCGTGGTGAGATTTACCTAAGAAATATATCTGTCAAAACACGAATAGAGATAATTGCACCAATCCACGGACTGGGCTTAAAAATTTTGGAAAAGTATGCTGGAACGACAGCAAACGGGTTACCACCGTTGATTTCTGATCAAAAAGCAAATCAATACATCAAGGAAGTTGCCCAGTTGTTGCCTGAGTTACATGTTGAGGTTGATTTTAAATCTAACGAGGAAGATAGAGCTCGATCTAAATATAAATGGCAATATATTGAGAACAGAACCGCAAGGCGCTCCTTTGCAACCAATCTTGTCAAGTCAGGTAGGTTAGCCACTCGCCAAATAATGTTCATCACGGGGCATCGCACGGAGGACTCCTTTGTGAAATATCTGAAACTCACGACTCAAGAGAATGCCGACTTGGTAAGTGCATTTTACAGGGCCAGGGAAAAATAGTTTAGAACCTTGGGAAAGAAATTTAGCAATCATGAAAAAATCTAACAGGAAAACCATTGAAGATTTAATCGGTGCGGCAAGTAAAAGAAATGGAACTTGTCTAGACTCGAAATACAAAGGTATCAAAGCACATTACCAATGGGAATGCCAATTTGGGCATCAATGGCCTGCAATTGCCGAATCAGTATTACGTGGAAGCTGGTGTCCAACATGCGCAGGTCAAAGAAAAACCACTATTGAAGAATTGCAATCAATTTGTGAAAATAAAGGGGGTAAGTTGCTGAGCACGAATTATGTTAATCAACATACCAATTACGAGGTGATTTGCAGTAAGGGTCATTTATTTCAACCTCAAGGCCAGACATTGGTTAGAGGTGGGTGGTGCAAGAAATGCCAATTGGCTGAACTGTGGGCAAAGAGACCGAAGGTCTCAATTGAAGATTACCAAAAAGCTGGTTTGGAAGTTGGTTGTATACTATTGGACGCCCAAATCCCCGAAAGGACGACTACAAAAGCACAATGGCGTTGTAAGAAAGAGGGTCATGTTTTTCCTATGACATACAACAATATTAAAAATCATAAACAACATTGTCCAAAATGTAGTGGTAGAGGGAAGGTTACAATGGTTGACTGTAAGGTATTGGCAGAATCTAGAGGTGGTAAAATATTAACTACAGAATACAATCCATATGAATTACAAACTTGGGAATGTAAACATGGCCACAGTTTTTCTTCGAAATATAGCACAATAAAAAGTCAGAAGGTATGGTGCCCATATTGTTCCTCAGGTGTAGGTGAAAGAGTTTGTCGTTTTGTATTTGAATCACTATTTGGCATGAAATTTCAAAAAATCAGACCTGACTGGCTTTTGAATGAAAAAGGCAACAGATTAGAATTAGATGGATTTTGTGGAAAATTAAAAATCGCCTTTGAACACAATGGAAAACAGCACTATTCTGAAAAGTATCATCGAGGGACTCACCGATTAATCCAGGACGACTTAATAAAGATCGAACGCTGCAAACAAAATGGAATTACACTAATCGTGGTTCCCGAGATTCCAAGTTTAATCAAATTTGAGGATTGCGTTGATTTTATTATTTCCGAACTTGAAAAGTATGGTATCCAAATTCCAAATGAGGCAGTTATTCCAAAAGTTGACAGTAGTTTTAGATGGACGGAAACTGTTGAAGATGAGAGAGCTCAAAGACTTGAAGAGTGCAAACAGTATATTGCATCCAAGAACGCAATACTCAGTAATGTCGAATTGGTAAGACGCGGTAAACAGTATGTTTTTGTATTTGACATAACAACAAGAGGTGGCGGAAAAAGGAGTTTGACTGAACACAAACTTATGAAAGACAGTTTATGGTCTGAAAAAATGATTGATCCTCTTACTGGCGAAGAATTCTATCGTAAAAATGGCCAACAAAAATTTGCTTCTAAACAAAATTCTTTGACTTACAATAATATGAAAAAGTTGGGTAGACTTGGGCCGTTCATATTGTAATATTTATGGTCATTGGGTTGTAATTTGGGTTATTCCTTGGGTGTTGTGTTTTCTTTAAGTGTTCTTACGAATGGTGCGCCAAAAATTAGCCAAAATACACTTGCATAAAACCCCATATGCTGTATTGCCTTTCCTATTGCTGTTTTGTCAAAAAACCCCGCTATTGTGCTTATGCCTATTGTTCCAAACATAACTACCCAAAAAATTCGCTGTTGGCGTTTACTGTTAAATCGTAGTATTATCATTTTGTTTCTAATTGGGTAATTATTGCGGTTATTCCTTGGGTGTATTGGTCCAAAGTACAATAGCATAATAAATTGGTATGGGCACAAAAAATGCCAATAGCCAATTCAATGGGAAAATGTCCATCCTTGTAATTTCGTTCCACCCAACCAATATTACCAAAACAACATAGATTAAATATCCCGCCTTTAAACGGTTCTTTGTTTGTTGCCTCATACTGTTTGTGTCGGTAGTCCCAAAAATTCCCTTAATGCTATTTCGCTATTTACAATCATAAATTTCTCTTATGCCATTTGTGGACATAACAGATCCACTGGTGGTTGAGATAGAGGTAGGCCAAACAATGACGTCTGTTCTATCGCCATCATTACATTTTCCATCATGGAATTCTTGTACAGTTCTTGTTGATTCAGTTTTCCATTTACCACTTTTGGTGGTTTGATATTCCACAGTGCAATTGCAGAGATTGTTTTTTTTACAACTCACTACTGTCATCGACAATACTAATCCAGCAGAAATGGTTATTTGAGTAAGTGCCTTCAACATAATGAGATATTGTACAAACATAATTGATTTAGGTAAAGAAAAAAAAATCAGGAAAAATCTCTAACAAAACCTTTTTTCTCAGTTTTATGATTATGAACACTCATTTAACTGTTAGCACACTCATGGAAGATTCAATCACAAA
>CANKVM010000137.1 GCA_947487175.1 Flavobacteriales bacterium
GGCAGTTTGGTAGCGTGAGATTATTGATGATTTACTTAAAAATCATACATCACCTACTGAATATTACTCATATAACAACAGGGATGGTGTACATGCTGTTTTTGTCATTTCATATCTAGAAATATTTGAATTGATTTATAATATGAATGTTGTTGAGTCGAAATTACGAGTGTATCAAAAAATTGCATTTTTACAAGTCTTGGCAGATTATTTAGTAAATGAGAAAGAATTCGAACTTATAGTCATGAATTATGACCAATATTTATTAAGATTAGGCCGATCTAGACGTGTGAGCGATAATAAAAATGGAAGCCTGAGTGTCGATTTAGCCGTGGGTAGAAATAGTAATTATTTGGGAGACGATAATATATTCAATTCTAAATATCCAATTACTGTTCAAGTTCATTCGGTTTCTCCAAAGTTGGATACCGAAGCGGATTTGTTGTTTTTTAGTGCGGTTAGAGTTAATAAGAAATATAATTTCAAAACAGTATATGACGATGTTGATAATTAGACAAATACTTGAGAAAATTAATTCATCAGTTGCTCCTGTGATTGGTGATGAAATTATTGTTTGTGCGACATTTCCGAATTTTAAAATAGGTTTAGATATGAATGGAAGTCCGTACTTTTTCTTCAAATCAACTTTGTCGTCGCGGAAATACGGTACATTTAGTAAAGTTGGCTTTAAAGCCGAGTTCTACCAAAAGTTAGATTTGATAGATGAAAACGGTGTTGTTTTTTCAGAAATCTATGATTATTTAAAAGTTGCAGGAACATCGAAGGAAGAGATTGAATTCACAATTAGAATAATGGCTGTTTTAATTGAGGATTTGTCTTTTGAATATAATAGTGAGAAACTTAAAGTTGGACTGGAGCGGATAATACGCATTTTAAAAAATAGGACAAAGATTTCAACTACCACGCTACAAGGCTTGCTCGGAGAATTATTATTTTTGTATTATTCTGATAACACAACCGAAACTTACCTTGGTTGGCGTTCTAGTGAATTCCAAAAATTAGATTTTCTTGTTAATGACACTGCCTTTGAAATCAAAACTAGCAAAGGCAACCGAATAATTATGGTTGAATATAATCAAGTATATAATAATCAACCAATAGAGAAAATAAACTTTGTATCCTATGTAATAAATTCAGAAGGGTCAGATAATTTGATATTATTGATGTATTTGATTTTTGAAAAATTACCAATTGAATATAAATACGATTTTGAGGAGAAGTTTTATTCTGAATTAGGTGACAAAATACTGGAAGTTGAAGAATTTAAATTCGATATGAATATTTGTCATAATTCCAAAAAAATGTTAGGAGCATTTGAATTGCCAATTTCTCGTATTGATAATTTGCATCGTTCTGTTACGAGTATTAAATATTCAATTGATTTAGATAAAATGTAAAAACCATGGAAGATTTATTTATTGTTAGAAAATATATTTTTGATACCTATGGCGTTGATCTGGAAAATGACGAAATAACAATAATTTTTGAATTTTTAAAATCGAATCAGATACAGTCAGTATTGAATCTTTTGGGAGAAAAATCTAATTCGATTTCCGTGATTAGTGATATTGTGTTGTATTTGAAAAATAAAATCATAACTGAAGAACATGCGGTTCCGGAGTCAGTGATGAGAGAAGTACCAAATTTGATAGAACTAAATGAACAATTAAGGGAAGAAGAAAAGAATATTGAGAATTGGATTGTCAGATTATGGAAATGGGTACTGGAATTTTTTGTTTCTAAAGATGTTGGAGTTATTAGTAAAGAAAGTCAAGCGATAACCAAAGAAGGTCCGCAAAATGAAAAGGAAGATTCTTTTTTTATATTGGTTGACAATCTTATGGATGAGTTAAAAAAGGAGTCCAAGATTAGTTGTTTGTCACTTGTTAAAAATCCATACGGTTTGAAATTTATTTATGGTGAGAAAAAATACTATCTATGCCCAAAAAAAATATCCAGTGCACATTTGCCAAATAAGGATTCCACTCGTGTTCAGTTTTCAGGATCAATTAATTATGAAATGCATGGTCAGTTTATACCAGTTGGTATAGATGTGCAGAATAAAGTATTTGTTTTTTGGAATCCTCTGGGGTTTTTGAGCCGCGTAATTAACAATAAAAACTCTTCCTTCTATTCTTCTTTAGCAGCTCAAAAACAAGCCAAAAATTCTGGTATTGAATTATTGGACTTGCATAATGAGAAAATTGTAATTTCTGGAATTAACGAATTTCGAAATACATTTTTCAATCAAGTGCATTTGTTGGAGCAATCAAAAAGTTCAATTTATGATATTGACGCCGTATATGCCGATTTCCTGAGTGTAAGATCTGTACATGATCAAATTTCACGTTGGATGGCGACTGAGGGTGAATTAAATAGTAATAAGAATCCATTCAATAATTATCGCGGGATTAGAACTCTAGAATTCAGTTCGAAAAAAATGCTTGTTCCGGCTTTTTTTATTTTTGTTTCGACGCTTTCGAAACGGAAAGATAACAGTGCTAGTATTTGGTCTGATTCGTTTGATGAAAATAGTAATTTACTCTATTATCATGGTGATGCTAAGCCAGGTCGCGAATTTTTGCATCCTCAAAACCAAGGGAACTGCCGTTTGTGGAAAATTCAATTAAAAGGTAATGATTGTATGATGCCTCCGGTTTTGTATTTTAATAAAATTGGTAAAAAGAAAATGCAATTTAAGGGGGTTTTCAAAATATTAGAATTGAAGCAAAATTCTGATATGTTTGACGGTGTTGATTATGAAAATATCAAATTAACGCTGAGTCGAGATAAACTAATCAATACTTTGGATTGTGCTAAGATTATCAAAGTCAGGGAAATGGGTCTAGCCAAGGCGATGGGTCTAGATTGGTATACTAGAAATTGTAATCATATTGCCAATTGCGAATTAATTGAATCAAAATAAAGGCGTTATGAGTCGATTGAACTCTTGCAAAGTTTTGGGAGAGTTCATTGATTTCGATTATTTTTTTTGAGGAGTGTTGGAAATTGTATTGTGTAATTCAATAATTATTTAATCAACTCAAGTTTATTTCTTGAGGTTGTATAGTTTGTCGAGATAGTCATTAATCCAAGTTGGATATTCCAACCAAAATGTTTCAACTAATCAAAAAGTAATAAACTGCGCCACGAACCCCCAGTGTGAATCTATTGAATTGCGGTAATCCTTAAAACTATCTTGTACGACTTGCGGTATTCCGTAATGTCCTTTGCGAATGGGTTGTATGTTCGAATAATGAAAATGAAAATTACAATGCTATTAATAGTATTGTTTAGCACGGGCTTGATTTATGCTCAAAATTTTAAAGGGCATGTGTCTGGAACATATGGATCAGTTAACGAGAAAATACGACTTCAATATGAAATGCCACTTGACTCACAGGTAAGTTATGGCATCAATATGAATTATTATTTTAAAGGTTGGAAAGGTCCTGTTGCTGAGCCATTTATAAGGCTTTATCGTAAGAAAGATGGAAATTCGGAAGGTTTTTATGGGCAGGCAAAACTGATATATGGTAATCTATCGCCTTTAGATTCTACTTTTTTCGGTGGTGAAATAGTAAACGAAAGATGGTCTACTTATGGTGTAGGTTTAGGCTGTGGAAACAAATTTTTATTCGCAAAACACTTCACCATAGAGTATTTAGCTGGGGCTAGAATTCTTTCACCGCCACCAATAATTGATGACCATTATTATTTTGACCAAATAGGTTGGTATTTATCAACAGGCTTTCCGATAGACTTTCAATTGAAAGTTGGTTTTCAGTTCTAAAGAAATAGGATGCTCTTGAAGCTGATTTCGAGGATTTGGTAGTTTTCCGGTCTTGTTTTTTGTTGATTTAGGCTGTTTATTGGTTTGGATTTTTGTTAATTTAGGTGTTTTATCGGTCTTGTTTTTTGTAAAAACGAGGTGTTTATTGGTTTGGATTTTGTAAAATTCAAAAGACAAATACCTCCGGCGAGCATTAA
>CANKVM010000138.1 GCA_947487175.1 Flavobacteriales bacterium
AAGCTAAGTTGAAAGCTTTGATGGAAGCAACTGTTGCTGAATATACTGGAGCAACTGCAAGTATGGAAGTTGCTGAGCAATACCGAAATATGAAAGATGTGGTGCAGTTGACACCTGAAATTTCGGAGTACGCGATAAAGGCCATAGAGATGGCAGGAATGACACCGCAATTAACGAGTGCACGCGGCGGAACCGATGGTAGCAGATTGAGCTTCATGGGATTGCCTTGTCCGAATATTTTCACTGGCGAAATGGCTTTCCACGGTAAACACGAATATGTGAGTGTGCAGGATATGGAAAAGGCAAGTGAAGTTTTGGTTCACTTATCTGGATTGTGGGCACAAAAGTAGCCTTGTCTTAACATTGCGCTGATGATTGATTGATATTCAATTAATCATTGTATTGTATTTTTGTTAGAATTTATTAAATTCGAATCATCATTGTGCGTTTATCTCTAAAAACATATCTGTTATTTTTTATATTTTTAGGGATATTCATTCGTTCATACGGACAATGTAGCTCCACATTGAATCAAGGAAAATATCCCTCAAAAGCATTTGAAATAGTGAGTATTTTGGTGGATGCTTGCGATGGTTCGAATGAAGGCCAAAATGAAATGATTCGCATTCAAATTGGTAAAAACGCCCTTAATCCTTCTAAATTTAGTGTTCCAACATATGTTGCGGGAATGGCGAATTGGGGAACCAATTCTTCTAACCCATGGCGTGGAGTTACGAACTTAACAACAAGTACAAAGGGTAAAATTACTTACTTAAACAATACAATCAAAGCCAGAGGAAACTGCGGTTTACTCATTGGTTTAAATTCAACAGATTTAATACCAGCCTATTCTGATTTGATTTTCATTACAAGTGAGAGTTTTAGTCAAACAGCGCAGGACTTCAGCGATTTGAATGATACGCTTTATGTGATTTTTCAAAAATCGGGCAACACCGCTGGTCATTTCGCGAATTTTGGAACAGCGGCAACGAGAAAATTAATTTTAACCAATAACGGAATTTCTGATACGGTAATATACGATAGAAGTAAACTTATCAATCAGGCAGGAGCAAGAGGTGCCGATGATGGAGCGGTTACTGATTTTGATTATAATGGAACTGTTACATATGCCAATTATGGATGTAGGGTTCCAATTCCTCCCTTTTTTATTGATGCGGGCACTGTTCAATTGAAAGGCTGTAGGGTGTCTGTTGTGCAACTTAATGGCACTGTAATTGGAAGTAAATGTTACAGATGGATTAATACAAATACGCAATCGGGTAGTTTGAATGATTCTACAATTTTGAACCCTAATTTCACAGTGAAAACTGGTTACAAAGGTGTTATAAAGCTCTATTTGGTGGCAGATGGGAAGTGTTCATCACTTAAAGATTCAGTGCAATTTAATTTGGCGTTTTCTACAACTGCTGATTTTACAATTGATTCAACAAATGCACCAAAATTTTGTTTTACGGATAAAAGTTTAGGATCGGCAAAGACACGATGGGGATTCAATCATCCTAATGACATTGAAAAGGGTCCATCAAAAGATTTTATGGAAGATCCTTCGTCGCCTTTCGGGGGAGTTTGTTACACTTATAAAACAGTTGGAAGTCGTTTTGTTTGTATGATTGCAGAAGGATCAACAACTGGCTGTAATGATACCCTGTGTAGTGAAATTAAGGTGTTTTTAGATGCTGGAAAAGTGGAATCAATTATTTGTGGTGGTAGTTCTACGATTCAATTACAGGGTAAAAAGTTAGGCGTAAATAAGATCCTTTGGAAAGCGGAAAGTAAAGATGCAGGTACATTTGACGATACCACAAAGCTGAATGCCAAATTCACCGTAGATCCTAAATATTATGGATTGGTAATCAAGGTATACCTCATGTCTGTTATTTCTCCAGAATTAAGAGACTCGGTACTATTTATTTATTCCCCTAAACCGATTGCAAATTTTAGCATCGATTCAACGCTGAAACCCAATTTTTGTTTCGTCAATCGTAGTCAAAAAGCCAGTTTGTATCGGTGGTCGTTTCAAGGGAAAAACCCTACAGATATCTTTATAGATTCATCGGTAACTAAGTCAAACATTTGTTTCAATTATAAAGATTTGGGCACGTATTACGTGTGTTTAATTGCAGAATCTGGCGTAGTAGGCTGTAGTGATACTTTCTGTGGCGAGGTGAGTTATATTCAATCTATATTTTTAGCGAATGTATTCACGCCGGGAGATAAGGATGGTAAGAATGATGAATTTAGGATTCCAATTTCGGGACAAGAGTACTTTGATTTAAAGGTTTTTAGTCGTTGGGGGACAATGGTTTTCCAATCGAAAGATCCGTTGGTGATCTGGAACGGTCAGGTTGAGAATACGGGCGAAGTTTGTTCATCGGGAACGTATTTTTATTTATTAACCTATAAATTCCTGAATCAAGATTCAATATCATTGCACGGCAGTGTGGTGTTGATTCGATAGTTGAAAAAAATAGAATTCATGTCGTTTTAGGGCGATTATTTCGTGAAGCAAACACTTGGACTAAGATTTAACTATATACTCAAAGGAATCTGTGGCATTTGTTATAAAACGAAGGTTTACATTTTTCGCGGAAATTGCAAATTTCAGAAGCTTATTTTTTGGTAGGGATGATTATTTCTGCAAATTCTTAGATTCATCTAAGTATTGTTTAATAGACTTTGCAACAAACGGAGTGTAATTTGTTAAAATAACTTTTCCCTTCAATTTTTCAAAACCAAAATCCTCTATCCAACTTCCAAATGAACTATTTAAAAACGAAGTTGTAATACCTGAAATTCCATGGAAATCAAGTTTAACAATTTCATTAGAAATTAACGATTGTCTTACCGTGGAATCAAATACAACTGCATCCGTATTGGTCATGCAAGCTGAACATATTTCACTGACAACAATAGTTTTCATACTACAAATGTAATTAGAATATTTGAATTTCATCTGATATTTCCATTTCTTTAATTTCTAAATTGCTTGTATTTAAACCAATTACAACTATAGTTCCTGGAAATTGATCAGTAAGTTTAAATAAGTTAAAATCCGAATTCGCTGATTTTTGAATTGCAGCCTTTCCACTTGCCAGGGTGAATTTGCCTGAATTTGCATTTACAATTGATAATATATTATCTAATCCTCTTCCTCTATTGTGAGGTTTCGAATACGTTGAGAAGTTGAGTTTAATGCATTCTAATAATGCATCAATATCTTCAATTTCATTATGTTGATTTTCTTTTAAATATTTATTTACACTTACGGGAATTGTACAACCTAAATCGCAAACACAAATGTAGATTATTTTTTCTCTTGGATGAAATTGAGTAAATACATATCCAGGAATTTCGCAACCAGAATGATCAAATACATTATTCATCATTTCACCTAAGGCAGTATTAAGGGGCTGTAAATCCTTGCCTTTTAGTTGGTTATTTTCAAAAAATCTACCGACTTCAATTGGATAAATGTTTGATGCTTCTTGGTTTATTCTCCATAAAGGAAATATGTTGGGATTTATTGGTTCAGGAAATAGGGTATCTTGATTGTAATTATTGCAAAAATTCAAAAAACCAGATTCTAAGAAATATTTATTCAACGCCGTCGTTATACCATTTAATTTGATATTAAATCCTGCTTTTTGATATTCATAAATAATACAAGCTAGAGGTGAGATATGGTATGATTCGAATTTTTGACACTTAGAAAAATCAATTTCAATCGTTTGAGAATTAAATATTTTAAAATTATGATTTGATAATAAATTATCATTTAAAAAGTTCAATGTTTCATTTATGGATTTGAAATCATGGTGATACAAAATCTTATTTGGTAATTTTATGTTGGATTTCTGAGTCATTTTTTAAGGTGTATGATTGATTAAACAATATCATATAACATTGCCCCCAAAAACAAACCTAAATTCCTCACCTTTATCTCACCAACACCACCGTTCCGTGGATGATTGATGGTGG
>CANKVM010000139.1 GCA_947487175.1 Flavobacteriales bacterium
CGTTTCAAACAAATAAAAACAGG
The DNA here is from genome assembly GCA_947487175.1 of Flavobacteriales bacterium. Lineage (GTDB taxonomy): Bacteria > Bacteroidota > Bacteroidia > NS11-12g > UBA955 > VMCP01. The sequence goes on from CANKVM010000139.1 coordinate 24, forward strand.
TTTGTTTTTTATGATTACCCTGGTGTTTTTTAGGTCGGGAACCATTGAACAAGCCAAAATGGTTTACAAGCAAATGTTGGGTTCGAATTTGGGTATTGAAAATGTCCATGTTGGACTATTGATTTGGTTGTTTTTGATTGTTGGGGTAATTCTCGACAACAACATCATGAAAGAACGGGCAGATTCTTGGTTGGGCAAACTGTCTACCACAGCCAGATGGTCTTTATACGTTTTCTTTATTGGAAGTATTGCCATGTTTGGTGGCGCTGTCAATCACCCTTTTGTTTATTTTCAATTTTAAAACATGAAGACAATTCTAATACATATCGCGATTCGATTGGGCTTTGTTGTCATTCTTTTCATTGGATTTAACTTCATATATCAAAAGGAGTTTTATGCTTCTGATGTACAAAAATATTCGCGAGTTAAAAACAGAATCGACAGTGCATTTAAAAATGGTGAAATTATCTATTTGGGGGAAAGTAGCAATACCAGTTACAATCCTTGGACAGATACTTTAAAACAGAGTATTTCAGACTTTTTGCAGTTGTATATACCTAGTCAAAAAGTGGAAGCTGTTACCCATGAAAGTTACCATCCTGGGTTATTTAAGCAGATGTTCAATTTACATCCTAATAACCATCGTCCTTGGGAGTTTATGGCAATGAATCATAATCATACCATTGTTTTGGGTGTGAATATTCGAACATGTGGGCCCACTGCGGTGTTTAGCAGAAATGAGGCTAGCAACCAGCAAGAAGCGTTGTTCTATAGTAAGCGTCCCTCATTATTAACGCGGTTATTTCTGAGTTTGAAGTATTACGACCATAGAGATGCTTTGGAAATGGAACGGTTGAAGTTTCAGTGGTGGCGATTGGTTGATATTTCTGGAGATGGAAATGTTGGCGATACTTTCCACATATCAAATAAGTATAAAACCGTAAAAACTTGGATTGATGATTTGGCAAGTGATCAACGCCCAGAATTGCCGGTTCAAGTCAAAAACATGGCCGATGCCTATGTGAAAGAATTTGCTTTTCTATTGGATGATAACAATGTGAGGGTTCAAGATTTGAAAGAAATTGTGGAGATATGTAATAAATTAAGTGGGAAGTTGATTTTCCATATTTTGCCTCCTAATAAGCAACATGCAAATGCCTTATTCAATCAAGGTGAATTGATTCAATATCTAAATTACAATTATTTGTTTTTGAAAAAGCGTTTTTCAGAATGGGGTGTGACGGTGGTAGACAATTACAATTTGCCGGAGGCAAATGAAAAAGTATCTCGCTTTACAGATCAGTGGTACCCAACAGAGCATTACGATGCTGCCATTAGAAAGGCAATTGCCAAATCATTGGTTAATGTTATTGAGGGACAAAAGAGTCGCACCATAAAAGAAGTTTTCCCCACCAGGAACAATGAGCCCAATTTCAACATCAAGATGCCTTATTCAGACAGTTTGATATGGGTTTGGAAGCAGGTTAAGTGGTTGAAGTGATTTGGAGGGGATTGTTTTAAATTTATGTTTTAAAATGTAATTCCTGCAGAAATTGTCATATTTCTGTTTGCCGAGGGAAATAAATATACTTCTTGAATTACATCTCTACTTCCATACATGTAACCCCAAGTATAACCGTTGTTCGCGTAATACTGATTGAACAAATTATTTACTTGGAATTTAATATTGATTGAACTTTTACGAGATATAGCATGGTTGTAATTGATCATGAATTCAGTGAAGTTGTATTTATCCAACATTCTGCTTTCATCACCTGTATTGTCTAAATATTGTTTTCCAACAAATTTCGTAACCAAACGGAAACTTAAATTACTTTTTGTTGTACTTACTATTTTATGGTCAAAATAAACGGTATTCCAAAAATATAAAACATAGTTAAATCCTAATGAACTTATGTAGTTTGGAGAATAAGATATAGGTGAATGATGGAAGTTTGAATCTACTTTTTCGTAAGTAGCATAATCTAACCAACTTGCAGGTGCATGGTCAATGATATTTTTACTTAATGCTACATTACCAATAAGTCTTAGTTCATGACTGAATTTTCCATAGAATCTTTTTATTTGGTCAAAGATTAACACACTTCCCTCTATTTCAATTCCCGTTCTGTAGCTTTTCGGTACATTGACTCTCAATGCCGATCCAACATCATTTAAATCGCCAGTTAATACCAATTGGTTTCTATAATCCATGTAGTATCCATTCACATTCATAGTGAATATTGAACTGAATTTTTGTTCACTGTCATCCGTATAGATATAATTACGTTTAAACAGAATTGAAAATTGATAACCCAGTTCATAATCAATGAGTTGTTCTGGTTTTGGTGTGTTGGTTACACTATTGTCGGTAAAATCAGTTCTAGCAGGTTCTTTGTATCCCATTCCAATACTCCCGTTCAAAGTGCCTTTGTATAGGAAATTTTCAGCGAATTGAATGGTCGGATTGTTGAAATTGAAACCACCTTTTGGATTGAAAAATGTATAATTGGTATTGAAATCAATGGGTTGTAAAGCGTTTTCTATACCATCTCCTTTATATATTACTTTTCTGCCTTGTAAATCAACATAGTAATTGAACATAGTTGAAGTGGAATGATTGTATTTTAAAAATACGCTGATGTCTGTTTTGTAAGAAGTATTTAGATAGTATTTATTTGGTAAATTTTGCTTGGTGTATAATGAGGTAGCAGAAAAAACGGTATCTATAATACCATAATGCTGACCAATATATTTGTTTGCTGCAACACCAACAGTAAAAAATGATTTCGCCGTTTCATATGAATAATTAGCGTTAACGCCTATTAAGTTATTATTTAACCATCTTTGTCTGGTTAAATTGCTATTGGACATAGAAATTGTTAATGTGTCGGGGATAGTAATATTTGGCAGACCATAATTCGATAATTTGTCGTTGTATTTGAATTCAGAATAATATCCTTCACCATGAGTGTAATATAATGTAGCATTGATATTTGATTTGGTTGTGAGTTTTTTGTTTAGATAAAGATGAACATGGTTTTGCTCGTAATTATCGGTTTGGTTGGAATACTGATAATAGTTATACTTATTGGGAGTGCTTTTAAATAAGTTTAAGCTATCAGCTGAATTTTGATATGTTAATCCAACCCCTGCATTTCGAATATAATGATCAAATAAAGCAGCACTATCGGCACTTGTATTTTTACGATTGGGATTTCCTAAGTTGTATTTTTCAATGGGAATACCATACCAGGCTTGATATGTTTTTTGCGTCCCTCCAAAAGCCAAAAGTTTTACTGAAAATGTGGGAGTGTAGTAACTTGCAGAAGTCAAATATCCCAACAAATCAGAATTTGCCCTATCAATAAATCCATCAGATTGAATATATGAAACTCTGCTGTTGAATTTTATTTGGTTTTTATTCTTTAATACAAAGCTATTTCCAATTTGTGCCGTGATTTTGCGCGAATTAAAGCTTCCATAACTCACATTGAATTTTGATTCTGAACTTTCATCCGTTTGCACATGTAAACTTGCGCCAAAAGCACCTGCTCCAGATAAGCTTGTTCCCAAACCCCTTTGGAGGGTAATTGAACTGGCCGAACTTACCAAATCTGGCATGTTGACCCAAAATGTACCTTGACTTTCGGCATCGTTAATGGGAACCCCGTTAACCGTAACATTGGTTCTAGTAGCGTCACTGCCACGAACCCTGATTCCGGTATAACCAATTCCATTACCTGCGTCCGATGTGGTTATTACATTGGGTAATTGTTGCAATAAAACGGGTATATCTCGACCGGAATTTCCAGTAGACAATTCTGCTTTCCCAAGTACAGTGTTGTTGGTAGTGGTTTGTTTGATTTGGTTAGATTTTACAATTACCTCTTCAATTGGTTGGAAATTTATAGATTTAAGCGTATCAATTTTGGTGTT
>CANKVM010000140.1 GCA_947487175.1 Flavobacteriales bacterium
ATGTAACAATAAAAAAAAAGCTACCCAGTTTGGATAGCTTTTCAAAGATTATTCTTTTAAATTATTTTACGTATACTCTTTTGTTAACTGAACCTGATTCAAAATTTGCAGTAACTGAATAAATACCAAAATCAATTCCTTCGAAAGAAATTGTGGTATTAACATCAGAAATAGCTATTGTTTTAACTACTTGACCAGACATGCTAACCATAGAAATTGAACCTCCAATTAAATCTGGTGTTACATTGATAGTTGCATCATTTAAAGTTGTCTTGATTGTAACTTTATTTTCAACAGAAACATCTTCAATTCCAGCAGTTTGACAAGTATTAATCGCTTCACCTGGAGTTGCATTGAAGGCATATTCTTTCACTGTAATCGTTTCAGCATTTGCTGCAACAGAAAGTTTAACCCATGCATAATGAGTTCCGGAAGTAGCAGTAAATTTAACACCTAAGTATTTATCCGTAGCACCCAAGAAAGGAGTTGTTGTAGACGAAAAAGGTATTGATCCGTTAATTAACGCAGCATAACCAAAGTTTCCGTACGTATCATTTCCAAATATTGATGCAGCAGAAACAGCAACACCACAATCTAAGGCAGAAGCCATAACTGCAGTATCTGCAGCAATTATTGCGTTTGTAGCAGGAAAAGCAGCATAAGCTAATGCACCTCTGTATGTGAAAGATGAAGTAGCTCCTTCAATATGTCCAACACCAAATACGATATCTGGAGTAGCATCATTATTAAAATCGATTGCGTAAGGGTTAATTAACGTAGTATTTGAGTCAATAACTACGTCTGGATTAACATCCATATAGGTGATTTGTGCATTAGCAGCACCTCCGGCTACGATTGCACCAGCAACAGCTGTGTAACCAGCTAATTTAGATTTGTTGATTGAAGTAATTTTTTTCATAAGCTTAATAATATTTTTTTGTAAAAGTACAAAAAAAAAGTTTAACTACAAATTATGTAAATATTTCTTTATTTTATTTAAATCAAAATTACAATTTAAGAATTCACTTAGAATTGATATTTGCTCCATATCAGAATCTATAAGCTCATTCCAATTTAGAATTAGAACTTGTTGATTAGGTTGGGATTCTATCCATAAATCAATGATGTATTTTTCTTTTTCAATGATATTTAACATCTTTACCGAAATTGATTTTTCTGGGATCGATTTTTTTAATTTTGCAGTTCTAACTGGAAGAATTTCATCAAACGTTTGATCCAAATAAATTACTTTGTAGTTATAATTTACTGGTAAATCACTTAAATTCCGACTTGGAATATAAACTACCTTACCGATATTGTTTTCTAACCAATCATTGGTAAATAAAATCTTTGACGCTTCATTGAATTCATCCTTATCATAATCTATATTTAGTCCACCGAAATTCAGCAACCTAAGTAATTGCTCATATTCACAATTATCAACTCCTGTACAAACAATAATTTCTCCTTTTATGTTGGATTTCAAAAACGCCAAATTTTGTTCGGCTAGTTCTGGTTTATTTAGTTTATTTTGATAAATTTCCACCAACCATTTGTGCGCTTTTGTCATTCCAGGAGTTAGTCGAGTACAAACTTGAAAGGCACTAACAGCATCTTCAAATAAATCCAATTTCACCAAAGTCTCCCCTAAATGATAGTGAATATTTGGCTGAAAGAAATCTTGTTCCAAAGCCAATAGAAATTCATCAACTGCCTCATTGAATTGACTTTGGCGCAAAAAAGACATACCCAATCCATAATGAGCAGCGGTACTTCTATCATCTATTGCTAGCGCAGTAATGTATTGTTTTTCTGCTGCTTTAAAGTTCTTTCTAAGCGTATGTATTTGAGCAATACTGGTTGCAAGCTGAAGGTTGTTCGGATTTTTTTTCTGTACATTTTCCAATAAAGGAAGGGCCTTTCTTGGTCTATTCATTGCAAGATTCAATAGTCCTTCTAGGTATTCCAAATACATTGGTTCTTCAAACTCATTATTCCCAAATGGATCATTCTTTGAGTCTGCCTCCTTCTTACGATTATTGCGTTCCTCTAGATCAACCGCCTTCAGTTTTTCAATAATTTCCTGGCATTTCATGTACATTTTCTTGCTTAAATAAGCAAAAGCTAATCGCTGTCCATAACGCAATATATTAGATTCTTCAAAAATACGTTCCAGAATTTCAATAGCAGGTTTCAACCTACCACCATTAATCATATTTCGGGCAATATAGTATTCGTTTTCACGCTTACTTTTTTCAACTTGAAGTAATTTATCGTCTTCCATTGCTTCAATATAGCCCAACTCAACCAATTGTTGAAGTGCTTCTTGTGCTGCCCATGGGTCCTCTCGCATCAATGTATCATGCTGACCAGTTTCACCCGGAACATCTTCCCAAGAGTCAATCATTTTAGCCATTTCTGGTGTTTCAAAACATTGGTAAAGTACCTTGCCCTCCATGTCTTTCCCAACAGATAAGCCAGCATGGTAAAGGATTGTTGGAGTAATATCAATAATACTTGCTCCAGAAATTTGTTCTCCTTGTTTTATTCCAGGACCTGCCATCACCAAAATTCCATAAGGACTATGTTCAACAGCTGGACCGGAGGGTTCCTGAGGAATATAAAGCGGGCGTTGATGATCGGAATGAAATCCATGATCAGAGAGAAGAATTACAGTTGTATTTTCATCAATAATGGATAAAGTACGATCTAGCATCATATCATGAAAACGATATCCTGCCTCCACAACATCTTTATAATTTTCATAATCTTCAATCGGTATTTCAGGTCTTCTTGGTGGAAAATAGCGCATTGCGATATGACAAAAATGGTCAATAGCATCGTGATAAACAGCCATAAAATCCCATTCAGTTTCAGCCATTAAATAAGTAGATGCGGAATGGATAGTTGCGGCGTTGGATAATGTTTTTAGAACAGAAAGCGTTTTATTAGCTTTTCGTAATTCAAGATTATCTACAATATTAGGTATGAATGGATGAGCCATTGCCAACGAAATTTCGTGCGGATGAACCCTAAACTCCTTCATTGTTTCACTCAAAGATTCCGGGTGAACGGTACCATTTGGCATTTCCCAATCTTCACCAAAGGCTTTTGTGGCAACTTGATACAAGTTTGAAACCATAACTCCATTAATTGGTTCTGCAGGGTTACTTGGCCACCAAGCAACAACATTACTTTTCCATCCTTCTTGATTGAAAATGTTCCAAATTGCTTTTACTTTTCGGGATGTTGTAGTAACTGGCCTCAATCCTTCTCCATTTGGCGTTGGCTCAACAAAACCTCCAATTCCGTGTTTATCTGCCCGAACTCCGGTTGCAATACTTGTCCAAAGCATGGGTGATAATGGTGGGTCGAGGGTTTGTAAGCGGCCATGAACCCCTCTTTTCATCAAGGATTCAATGGCGGGCATTTTTCCTTGTTCAATCAAAGGCATTATAATCTTCCAATCAGCAGCATCCCAGCCAATTACAAGTATTTTATTTTTTGTTTTTTTTGACATTTTCCTTTGATGAATTACGTATTTCTATTTTTTCTTTTTCTACGACCTCACGCCATTTACGTAAACCAACATGACCTAGAGCCAATAAGCCTAATGATCCTTGTGAAGTAATTTGATATTCTTTTTTCATGTTAATTTCTATTTCTATAAAGTGAAGGATTAACAGCCGAGGCGATATCCTGCCAATTAGCATCAATTTCCAAAAAATCAATGATTTTATTCAATTCAACTTCTGTATTATTTATAAGTTCTTTATACCAAACATCAACGAAAGGGATTCTGTTTGACTCAAAAAAAGCATAAGTTTTTTTTAAATGGAGTTCGTAAATTGTTTTGAATTTTTCTCGTTCAGAAGATTGGTCTTTGTCCAACATTTTCTCTTGTGAGCGCAAAATTTCCTCTATTTCTCTACGCA
>CANKVM010000141.1 GCA_947487175.1 Flavobacteriales bacterium
CCAGTTTTAGTTCTGAATACAAAAGACAATTCGTATTTGACCTTATCTAAATTGATACCTAGAATTAATGATGCCTTAAATTCGAATCTCAATATTGGCGCAACTGAAATATCAGAATGAAGGCCGGTATAATCTATTCCCCGTAAATCAAACAAACTTCATTGCCCTAGCCACATCCTCCGGCGTGACAATGGCAGGGGAGGCCCAAGTGGTTTCTTTTACGCCAATGCCCATCCCGTTTTCTAGCCACCGCAATTGCTTAAATATCACTGTGTCATCCACCACGATAAGCCATAGCTACTTGTTGGGATTTGATGTTTTCTTGGTTAGATTCGTAAAGAATTAAGCTATTCAATATTTCAAGCGACTACCTCAAAATTTATGATTTCAAAATTCACGCTAACATTTGCCCTACTATTGATAGTGCTGACGTCAAATGGGCAATCGCAAAAATTTGTCTATAAATCAGAAAACGATGGATCCTACTTTACATCAACCTGTAAGTAGACCTAAAATTCGGACTGGATAAAATTTGCAATTCAACAGAATGGAAATAAATCAAATTACCTCAAAGACTGACCGTGTGTTCTTTTGGCTGATGCGGATTGCTAGAATTGTTCTTCTTCTCTCTTCGACATTACTCCTGATATTAATAATATTACTTCTATTTTTACGGGGACAATTCTTCACAATTAACCCTTATCCTGCACTCTATGTGATAATCTATTCGCTCTTTTATTCCGCAATTACAATTATTAGTGCTTTAATTTATTATTCCTACAAACGACAGACAATATGGTCATTAATTATACAGGAAGTATTATTGTTTGTCCTTACGAGTATCATGATGACTATTTTCTATTTTGTGAATAGTTATATGTTCAGTAATTATTATTAACACAGGCCCAAATGCACTGATATGAAACAAATGATAGGTAAATTATTGCCAACTGATGATAAAAAACGAAAATTATTGGCGGTTAGTGTTACGGTGGTCATTTCAGGTTTGCTGACACTTTGGGGTATATACGGAATTGGTCAATATGGAATCGCATTGTTTATTTTAACACCAATTTTTATTGGTGCGGGTTCTACAATCCTCTACGGACTAAATAAAGGAATTACAAAACGTGAAGCATGGCTAATTGCACGTGTGACATTGGCAGTTTTTACAATTGGACTTGGGGTTTTTGCCATAGAAGGGTTGATCTGTATTGCCATGGCTGCTCCATTTGGTCTCTTATTGACTTGGGTGGGTAGTTTGATTGGTTATGCAGTTCTTGATAGGTCACCCCAAAATGCACCGTCAGCTATCTTGATTTTGTTTTGCATTATCCCTTCTACGGCGTTCATAGAAAAAGATATTGCCCCAACTTTAACTTCCGTCGTTACTTCCATCGAAATCGACGCTCCGCCAAAAGTAGTATGGGGAAATGTGATCGAATTTCCGCAACTCAAGGAGCCCACAGATTTTATTTTTAAAACGGGAATTGCCTATCCAATCAATGCGAGAATCGAGGGTGCTGGCGTTGGAGCTGTGAGACATTGTAATTTTACCACGGGTAGTTTTGTTGAGCCCATTACGGTATGGGAGGAATCAAAATTATTAAAGTTTGATGTGGTTGAACAACCCGCACCAATGAAAGAAATAAGTTTCTGGGATATTGATGCACCTCACTTACACGATTATTTTGTTTCCAAGCAAGGGCAGTTTAAACTCATCGCTTTGCCGAACGATAAGACATTGTTGGAGGGGACAACTTGGTATTATCACAACATAAAGCCTGCAGTATATTGGCAGCTTTGGAGCGACTACATCATTCATAAAATTCACGTCAGAGTATTAAATCATATCAAGTTCAATTCAGAAAATGAAAAATGAAATACGGAAAATTTGTTTTTTTGTTTTTTTTGATGTCCTATTTATACGGATGCGATTATTACGATGATCGCTTAGTCGTAAACAACAGAAATACATCGAATATCTATGTTGTATTTTCCCAAGATACTGTGATTCGGGTCAATGATATTAATGCTTTTATGATGCCTGACTACTTCGTTAAATCAAATGAAAAAAAGAATATAATAGAACCGGGAAGTCAAAAAGCTTGGGAGTTTCTAGCAGAAAAAAGTTTAAATCAACAATTGCATATTTTTATTTTTTCAGAAGATACTTTGAATAAATATGTCGCAAGTACTGTTGTTAAAATGAAAAAGTATACCAGAAGAATAGACCTTGGAATAAATGAATTGAAAATACGGAATTGGGTGGTTGTCTACGAGTAGTATTTTTGAAATCTTCTTAGACTGTATGACAACAAGACTCACAATATTGATGTTGACGATTTTGTTGGCTGAAGTATTTAGGAGAATATGGTGACATTTATAAATTCGATAATGAATAGTTCAAGTGGGCCTGCGCAGAATAATGCCAAATCTAGAGTCAGATCAATCTGGTTTTTCATTATTGCTCTTTGTGTAATTGTTAGTCTTTTTTACTTTGTCAACAATAGCCTATCAAATAAGAGCAGGCTTGAAAACATATCTGATATTAAACTACCATCATTATTTATAGTGCTTAAAAATGAATATCGAGATTTTACGCCACACTTTCAAATTATTTATGAAGTGAAATTTGATGAGAAATCGTCAATTGAATTAGAAAAAAGCATAACTGCGTCATCGTTTTATCATTGTAAAACTGAAGTTGGAGACGATTTACTTAATCAAACTGTTACTCCAAGTGAAAATGAAAAGCCAATTTGGTTTAAAACGCCCTATGGGTATTGTTTTAGTTTTGCTGACAATGGAAAAACATATTACAATATCACATTTAACACGCTGACAAATGTATTGCTTTACGAAGAATCATCTGATTAAAAATAGAAAACAAAATGTGTGATTACATCAGTTTTATCCCCCCCTTTTTTCAACTGGGTTCGATTCGGCTTTTTAAGTTAAAGTCTCCTGTCCAAATCAAATAAACCTCAGTGCCTTCGCCACATCCTCCGGCGTGTCAATGGCAGGGGAGGCCCAAGTGGTTTCTTTCACCCCAATACCCATCCCGTTCTCCAACCACCGCAATTGCTCCAACATCTCCGTTTTTTCCAATGCACTGGGCGATAATTTAGCCACCGTGCGCAATGCCTCGGCCCTGAACGCATACATCCCAATGTGACGATAATACTGAATCCCTGAGCCCTTCATTTGCCCGTTTCGATCAAATGGAATCGCCGACCGCGAAAAATACAAAGCCTGATCATTCACATCACAAACCACCTTCACCACATTCGGATTCTGAATTTCTTCCACCTCCTGAATCGCAATCTTCAACGTGGCGATTTCCGTTCTTGGATTCTCAAACGCCGATACCAACAATGCCACCTGCTCCGGCTTGATGAATGGCTCATCGCCCTGTAAATTCACCACTACGTCGCAGTCCCAACCCAATTTTGTCAAGGCTTCCGCACATCGATCCGTGCCGCTGGGATGCAAATCGCTCGTCATCACCACCTCACATTTGGATTGAATGTGCTCAGCGATTCTCACATCATCGGTAGCCACCGCCACACCCGCATCGGGATGGGCCAACATCGCTGCCTCAACCACGCGCTCAATCATCGTTTTGCCGCCCAAATCTTGTAAGGGCTTGCCGGGAAATCGGGTACTCGCATACCGCGCCGGAATGATGATGCCAAATGATGTGCCGCTCATGGCTGCAAGTTATTTCTTTTTGTCGGGTT
>CANKVM010000142.1 GCA_947487175.1 Flavobacteriales bacterium
TATCCAATTAAAACAATTGAAGATATCAAGTTGCCTGCGTATTCTAAATTTATAGGATTTGGTATTGCGTCTAGTTTTGCAAAATCTGATTATAACAATGTATCGCGACCAAATCCGGCGGGAACATCTCCTGACTTAGGTCCTGTTGAAACACCTTCATTCTTTGCATCTCCTCAATTAACGGCGGCTGATGGTGGCAATAAAAAAGTAACGCTATTTTGGGATCAATATACTTTTTCAGGTTTAAATAAATACAAGTTATACAGAAGTACCAAGCCAATTAGTGATACTGCAACAATAGGCCTACTCACAGATACCTTGAGTTTAAAGACATTGAGTTACAAGGATAGTGGATTGACAAACTTGAATAGGTATTACTATAGAATTAAGAGTGTAAATTCATCGGGCGTTGAAAGCGGTTTTAGCAATGAACTTTCAGCAAAACCAAACACTCCTCCTGCTGCGCCAGATTCAATTCTCGTTCAAAACGGACCTCGATTAAATTATATTACTTGGACGGCGAGCAAATCAAAACCTATGAAATATCGCGTTTACAGAGGTTTAACTACCTCTAATTTGCAGATAATTAAAGATACTACATCTAAATTAGGTTTCCTTGATACTGGATTAACCGCTTGGAAAAAATACTATTATGCAATACGCTGTATTGATACAGTTGGAGTTCCTAGTGCTTATTCTGTCATTAAAACTGGTGTGCCGAATAATATTTGGTGGGTTGATAAAAATGGGAATGACAATAATTCGGGTTCAATTTATTTGCCATTGAAATCTATTGGCAAAGCTATTTCAAAGGCAATTTCATTTACAGATACTATTTACGTGAATAAAGGTAGTTATTCTGAGAATATAAATTTCGCGGGTAAGGCCATATTGATATCCTCAAATTATAAAAGATTAAATGACACTTCATTAATTACTTCAACTGTAATTGATGGCGGTAATATAGGAAATGCGGTGACTATAAATTCGGGTGAAACATTAAAATCGAGATTGGAAGGTTTTTCGATTACCAATGGATATTCAGGCTTATATATCAGCTCCGGTAAATTATCTACGAGTGATTTGAGGTTTTTCAAAAACAACAGTTATCATGCAATAGGTTCCGCAATCATCGTAACAGGATCTAATCAATTGATAGCAAATAATACTGTTGTAGAAAATCATTCAGGTACAGGTGGCGTAATTTATATCAATAGCTGGGGCTCATACGGTAAATTTAATAACTTAATTGTAAGAAATAATATTGGAAATTCCAATGCAATAATTGTTTGTGATTTGGGGTCGGCGGATTTAAATAATGCAATGATGTTTAACAATGGAGACATTCCTGCAATTGGGGTCATGAATACGAAAGATGGTTTCAACATTGTTAATTCTACAATAATTTCGGGTAAAGCAGCGCCAGTAAGAGTGCTTTATAATAATGTTCAAGCTGCAACTATTAACATTGTAAATTCTGTATTGATGTCATCATATTCAGGTAAACAGATAGAAATAAACAATAATAATCCTGCAACATATATTGGTGTTCGCAATTCACTAATTAAAGGTGGATATAATAAAATTGAGAAATTGAATTCTACATCAATAGATACGGGGTCGCTAAATACTATTTATGACATTGAGCCAAATTTTGTAAATGCTAATAATTTTAATTATTTGTTGTCCAATAACAGTCCGTTAATTGGACTTGGGAGCGGTGCTACACAGATTTTGAATAATGATACAATATTCATTCCCAATAAGGACTTATTGTCTAAAAATAGACCGAATCCTAACGGTTCCAACCCCGATTTAGGTGCCTATGAAAACAATGGAGGCTTCCCTTGTCCGTTAATTACCAAAGTATCTGGTGGAAATAAAAAAGTGGTTTTAAATTGGACTCAAAATACTTATACCGGTTTAAATAAATTTAAAATTTATAGATCTACAAAACCCATTTCTGATACTGCAACTATTGGCGTGATTGTGGATACTTTAAAAAGCACTACATTAACTTATAAAGATTCTGGTTTAACCAACTTAACTAAATATTATTACCGAATTAAATCAATTAATTCGAGTAATGTTGAGAGTTTAATGAGTAATCAAGTTGAAGTTAAACCCAATACTCCTCCAGACGCACCTGATTCTTTGTTTTTGGAAAAAGGCCCTCGTACAATAGAAGTAAAATGGTCCAAGAGTAAAAGCAATTCTGTAAATAGATATGCAGTATATAGAAAGACTCTTGGAAATTCTATTTTATTAAACGATACCTTTAAAACCCGTAGATTTTTAGATACTGGATTAGTTTTTGGTCAAAACTACGAGTATTCTGTTTACTCAATTGACTCAGTTGGCGTATTCAGTTTAAGTTCAATTAGCAAAAGCGCATATGCTTCAAAAGTATGGTACGTATCATTAACCGGAAACAATTCAAATTTAGGTTCTAGGAGCAAACCTCTTCTTACCATCGATTCCACAATGAATAGAGCTATTAAAGGTGATACGATTGTATTACTTGATGGTACCTATAAAGAACGCATTAATTTTACAAATAGGATTTTTCATCTTGCATCTGAATATGTAATTGATAAAGATGAACGACATATTGCAAATACGCATTTAAATGGATCTTGGACAAGTAACACATTGATTTATGATAATAATATTCAAAGTTCCTATGCGTACCGATCAATAATTGGCTTAACCGTTGATTCCACTAAGGGTTCGGCACTTTATATGGGTCGTGTAAATCTTGATAGAGTTATTTTTAATCGAATAAAGAATTCAAATATTGCCAATATTTGGAATGGTGTTCTTAAGAAATGTCAATTTTTAAATAGTTGTACTTGGACAAGCAATGTAAATCCTTTAATGATGTGGGATTCAAGTTCCGTTGAAGACTGTGTTTTTGATGGATTAGTTTTTCATGATAGAATTCTATATGTTGTACTTTCAATAAGGCAAGAAGTTTCTTTCAAGCGCAATAAGTTCATTAATAATATACCAATGACTACCTGGAACCGAATGGTTTGGGTAGAAGGAAATGGTAAAATGACCTTTGCAAATAATTTAATTATTGATAAATCATACAATCAGGCTTATGGTTTCCATTGGAGTGGAAGTGCCATTACAGATACTGTATATGTGTTAAATAACACATTTATTGGAGGCCGCATTGCGCTATGGATTAATTCTAATGGGCTTGGTAATTTCATTGTCGAAAATAATTTATTTTCTCCCTATTCTACTGGCCCTTACAATGGACTAGCCAATACATTTTCTCGTTTCCTTTATTTAGATGGCAACGGCACAGGAACAGTTTGGATGAGATTTAGGAATAATCATTTTGATACTTCTTCTGGATTTGCGTTAAAATTAATACCGAATATAAATTACATTGATACTACTGGTTCTAAAAACAATTGGGGCTCCAAAATTGATTTCATTGATCCTTCAACAAATAATTATGCATTAAAATCGAACAGTAGAGACATTGGATCCGGCACAATTATACCAAAGAACTTAATTGGCAGTTTTGATATATTGGGTAAATCACGAATTCAACCAGCTGGAACTAACACAGATCTTGGCGCATTTGAAAACAGTGCAGGTTTCCCTTGTCCCACTTTGGTTACTGCGGAAGGTGGCAATAAGAAAATAACGGTTACATATTCTCAATTTGCGGTTACAGGTCTTAAAAAATACA
>CANKVM010000143.1 GCA_947487175.1 Flavobacteriales bacterium
GACAACTCAAAGGAAAAATTGTGCTATTGAATAGACCCATGGAGGAATCAATGCTCAACACTTTCAATGCCTATGGTGGCTGTGTAAACCAACGTGTAAATGGTGCAGTTTGGTGCGCTCCATATGGCGCTGTAGCCGTACTTGTGAGAAGTGTAAGTAACAAATGCGACTTACATCCGCACACAGGAGTAACGCATTACGAAGATAACATTGCCAAAATACCTATTGCCGCAGTTGCTACCGCAGTTGCTGATGTAATTGCTTATTTGAGCGCAAAAGACCCCGATTTTGCTTTGCAATTTGAATTAGATTGCAAATTATTAGCAGATAGACCGAGCGCAAATGTGCTAGCAGAAACCAAAGGGAATCAATTCCCAGAAAAAATTATTGTTTTTGGGGGACATTTTGATAGCTGGGACCAAGGCGAAGGCGCACATGACGATGGCGCTGGTTGTATGCATGCTTTTGAAGCTTTAAGACTACTTAAGGTGCTTGGTTATAAACCAAAACATACCTTGCGTTGTGTGTTCTGGATTAATGAAGAAAATGGATTGCGCGGTGGAACCGAGTATGCAAGATTATCGAAAGTAAATAACGAAAATCACATTGTTGCCATTGAAAGTGACAGGGGTGGTTTTGTACCTCGCGGATTTGGTGTAGACTCATCGATTCTACCAAATGTCCTCAAATTTCAGAAACTACTGAATGATTACGGTATTGGAAAGATAGAAAAAGGTGGTGGCGGTGCAGATATTGGACCATTAAAATCGGTAAATAAGAACACTGCTTTTGTGAGTTTCATTCCAGATTCACAACGGTATTTCGATGTTCATCATTCAGAAACCGATGTTTTTGAATCGGTAAACAAGCGAGAACTTGAATTAGGATCAGCCGCGTTAGCCGCAATGATTTATATTTTAGACCAAGAACTTAACTAATTTTACTTGTAGGTTCTGGTCATATTTTCAGGCACTACAATAACAAAATTGGCAATTCCTTTGTTCTCATTTTCTAATTCGCTTACATTCGTTTGTGTGCGCGTAGAAATTGTAACCACATTCATTTGATAATTGTTTTTCAAAATATTTTGGTTGTACTGATTTAAGTACCATTCAATACTTTGATGATTATCGCTATGATAAGAACCATTATAGTGAATAAAAATGCCGTTAGAAGGCAAATGGGTATAAATTTGAGACGCCATGGTTGCATCTTTAATTGCTTGACTCATTGGTAAGTTTTGACCACCATGTCCGCCTGCCATTGCAAAAATGTCTTTGTAGCATTGCAAAGTTGAATCATACACAAATATTGGAGGGATTGACTGTCCTTGGCTAATTTCAGAAAAATAGTTCACCGAATCTTTCTTGAAAATTCCAGTATCACAGCTGGGTAATTTTGAACCCACAGAAAAAGTACGTTGTGCGCCATTTTTTGCACCTTCTTTACCATAAACTGAACCAATGCTGCTTTTGTAAACCAGAGAAGCATATCGTCTGGGAATGTTTGTTGCAATAAATGGCAAATGATTCACTTTAGCCAAATCAACCAAAGGCTGATAATCGGTTACAAAATTATTCCAAAGTTTGATTGACTTTTTCAACTTTAAATAATTAGGATCAGGCCCAAATCCCATTCCCATAGGGTTTACAGAAGTGCTCTTTTTCGTAGTGTCTACCGGTGGATTTAAATAGGTGTTTAGTGCAGCTTGTTGGTCAGTTTCAAACATTTCAGCGCCCAATACCATATTGGTATGTTTTGAATATAAGTCCTGGGTAACTTGTAGCTCTAACCAATGTGCAATTGGATTGTCGTGAAGTTCACCAAACAATAAAATTCCTCTAGCATTGGAATTGGCAATCAATGATTTTTCAATTGCTTTGATAAACTTAGCATATGTAACTTTTTTGCCTTTTGAATCAAATATTTGAAACGCTGCAACATCATCAACCGTTGTTTTCTTTGTTTGAACCTTATATTCATCGGTATGATTTTGTGCTACTGCATTATTCGGAAATAAAACGCCACAAATCAAAGCGATAACGAAACCTTTAAATATCTTTGCCATACTATGAGCAAATATAGTTTGAATATAAAATATATTTGCAATAAGTGAAACCATAGATATGAACTCAATGCTTGAAAATTACAAAAAGAACAAAGTATTTTATTGGTTTACCCTTTGCCTTTTTGCAGTCATTATTTTATTAGAAATAAAAAATGGCCGATTTGAAATGAGTGATTTCAAAGTGTATTATTTGGCGGGAAAGGCATTTTTTGATGGAAATCCTATTTACGGAGTGAATTTCGGACTCACTTCGGGGTATTATAAATATTCACCGGTTTTCATTTTGTTGTTTAGTCCGTATTTATTATTTGGTTACAAAACAGCTTGTATCATTCATGGATTCATGCTTTCGTTTGCTACAATTATTTCAATCGTTTCTCTAAAAAATATCCTTCAAAAGACAATTCTTCATCAAGAAATCAAACACAAATACCTGAATATTTTCGTGATTCTAATTATTGTAAATCATTTATTTAGGGAAATACATTTGGGAAATGTAAACATGTTTATTGTGATGTTACTTTGCTTGGGAATACAAAAAACATTAGAAGAAAAATTTATACTTTCCGGCCTGTTTATTGCTTTGGCCATATTTATCAAACCCTATTTGGTGGTGCTCGCTATACCTTTGTTTTTTCATAAAAAACTCAAGTCGATTTGGAGTTTAGGTAGTTGGAGCGGACTGTTATTGATTGTACCCATTGTATTTCTTGGATTGGATAAGTTCATTCAAATTAACAAACAATGGATCCACGAAATATTTCAGCATGGTGCTTATTTATACAGCAATCATACTTTCACTTCGTTGATTCGAAAGTATGTTACCTTGCGTGTAAATGACCATTCACACTTATATTTTCTGATAGCAGTTCTTTTTAGTTATACTATCATTTATTTTATTTCACTAAAAAAATATTCAGCATTTACAGAGAAAAACAATAACAAAACTCTAGTATTTTCATTTTTTATTTTGTTCGCATTATTGCCAAATATACTCATTACAGACACCGAACATTTTTTGTATTCAACTCCCATTATTCTGTTTACCATTTATTATTTATACGCAAATAATAATGTGAAGTATACAATTGTATTTATAACATTTTCAATACTATACGGAATCAATTCAACCGATTTATTGGGAAGGACTTTATCTGGGAAATTTGAAGAGTATGGAATATTGGGAATTGCCAACTTGGGCCTAATAATCACATTTCTTTTACTTCAACGTAATCAGAAAAAAGTTGATTTAGTTTCAACTCAGGATTAGTACAAAATCCGGGATGTATTTTAGAGCATTGAACAATAGTACTTCTGGTTGCTGTGAGCCATCTAAAACGTTCAACTGGAATATATTCCGCAATTGGACCTCCAGTTGTTAATCCGGCAGCGATATTTTCAAAAGCGGTTAAATTGGTTCTTTCCAAATATGCTTTTTTCCCAAAGATTTATTGTTTTTTCGAAATCAAATAAATTCATGTAATTGTTGAAACAAATAAATCATATTATTGGTTTATATTTGAATATGGCTATTCAAAGAAGAAGCTTTTTAACA
>CANKVM010000144.1 GCA_947487175.1 Flavobacteriales bacterium
TACCTGTACCGTCGGCATTGGTATTCCAGCTTGCAGCAGTAGAGAAATCACTACCTGTTGCAGCACCTACATAATAATAGGTGGCGGCAGAGGAAGTTGCTTGTGTACCTGTTGCAACAACAGTGCTTTCCACGCCCTCACTTACAGCAACAACTTTCCAAGTATATGAAATACCTGGAGTTAATCCTGTTGCAGCAAAGGTGTTTGTGCCTAATGCCACATTCCCAGCAAAATTGTAACTTGTACCACCATCAGTAGATCGCTGAACTATATATCTAACAATACCTGTAGTAGGCGAAGCAGCAGTCCAGTTGAGAGTCATACCTGTTGCGGTAACCGATGCAAAAGTTAAGTTGGTAGGGCCAGCAATAGAAGTAACCGTTGGGGTAAATCTATATATTGTTCTTGAACCATTTGCTGTTGAATTCAAATTCGCAATAGCACCTGCAGAATATGTATTACCAGAGAAACTTGTTCCAGATGTAGATACTGTATTTGAAGAAGAAGTAATAGATGCAATTTTTGTTGATGTTGTTCCGCCAGAAAATCCTATAATAGGTGCTGTAAAAAATGTAGAGACCACATTCATAGAACCATACACAAATTCTATAACTCCAGATGTTTCATAAAACCTAGCTTGGTATGTTCCATCTGCTGTTGAAGACGAATAATTCAACTCCATATTAAGCCATTCAACTACTAAACATCTATTTGGAGCAGATCCTACAATTTTAAAGTGAACCTTACCAGTGCTATTTGTTGCTTGATCTCCTCCAAAAGGTGCTATCCAGGTTATAGCTGAAGTTCCTCCATTTGTAGTACCATTTGAAGAACTTAGAACAGAAGAATTTAATCCCATTACACCATTTGAAGTGGCTGAAAATTGAGTATAAATATTACCCATTGCGATAAAATTAAATCCAATATTGCTAAGTGAACTAACCAATTCATCATTACCTGCAGCAATCAATTGTGTCGTGCCAGTTGTCATATCAACCGCATTGCCATTTGCATCCAATGCTAAGGAACCTGTGGTATTGGTGGTAAAAGCATAATTTGCGGTACTTTGCCCCCAAGCACCCCCAACAAATAAAAATTGTAAAAATAGCAGAAAGCCAAAAAAGAAAATCGAAATTTTTTTCATAATAGTAATTGTTATAGTTTTTTAGTAAAAAAACGTATAATAATTACATGAAAAATGGTTGGCATATTTTGGATGCATCAATATTATTTAATATTAATTTAAAATGAAAATATTGTTAATAACTTAATATTTTGTGTTGATAACCATTAAATTGTATTGAATTAATGCACTAAAATGGCATATTTAATTACTTTTTTCAGTAGTAAAATGAAATGAACTTGTTATTTTTTAGTGATAGACAATAAAAAAATTTGAAAAAAAATAAAAAATCGACCATTTTTAAGTCGATTTTCGATAATTAAACAATAAAAATTTGAATTTGATAAATCAAGATTTAGTTCGGTATAAAACCAAAAAAAAAGCGACCCTTTCGAATCGCTTTTAATTTTTTGGAATTAACTAATTAACTTCCTATTCAATAATTAATTTTTGTTGTTGTAGCATGTTACCATCTTGCATGAATTGTAACAAGTAAACGCCCGGTTGCAATCCTACCGGATTCAATTTCACAACCGTTGTTCCAGTTTCCAAATCGAGGCTTTGTTCTTCGATTGCTTTTCCTTGCATGTCTGTAATTGCTAAAGCGTACTTCCCTCCTAGCGCGTTTTCAATTTTCACTGTAAATTGACCGTTAGAAGGATTCGGATATGCTATCAATGCCAATTCTTTTTCAGAAGAACAATTCGTACTTACAATGTCGTACATTTTTGAAGCACCATCTACATCCACTTGCGTTAAGCGGTAATAAACAGTTCCTGAAATGTCAGCAACATCTGCAACAGAATAATGAATCAATTGCGTAGAATTTCCAGCTGCTGCTTTCGTTGCTAGGGTATTCCAAGCAATGCCATCACGTGATTTTTCAACGGTATAATAATCTGAATTGTGCTCCGAAGCGGTTGTCCAGTTTACCGAAACAGTATTGTTGTCTGCGCAATTTGCAGCGAAGGAAACCAATTCTACTGGAAGAGAAGAAAATGGCGCATTACCAAATCCAGTCATTTGATTGGTTGTAGAAACTGTTTCAAACCTTAAACTTGGATTTGTCCAATAAGAAGTTGTTCCTGCTGCAATAGTTGATAATAGTTGAATGTTCTGATTTTCAGTTGATACACCATTTCCAGACCAACTAGAACCTGGA
This sequence comes from Flavobacteriales bacterium, assembly GCA_947487175.1. Classification (GTDB taxonomy): domain Bacteria; phylum Bacteroidota; class Bacteroidia; order NS11-12g; family UBA955; genus VMCP01. The sequence goes on from CANKVM010000144.1 coordinate 2,286, forward strand.
TCATTTCCACATGTTCCAAATACATCTTTCACAACACTACCTAAGGAAAGTGTTAGTGCGTCATCTCCATTAAAGGTAAAAGAATAAGTTGTAGTTCCCGCTAAATCAAGTGCATTTGCATTCACATATGTTATTAAGTCTGTTGTTCCAATAACCCAAACTTTTCCTGCTGCTAAAGTTCCACTCGTGATATTTGTGGCTGAAATCAAATTACAAGATGCACCATTTGTACCTTGAGAAATTTGTAAATTATTAGAATTTGAAAAAACAATGGGTGAACTACTGTAGTTAAAAATTTCTATTCCTTTTGGTGTTGTTCCAGAGCTTGTTTCAATATATTGACTAATTATCAGTTGAGAATTTAAGTTTGATACAAAAAAGATGGATAAATAAATTGCTAAAAGTTTCATGTTTTTTTTTATCAAAACTAATCACTTTTAGTAGTAATTAGTTGAAGGATCAAATTGATAATAATTATACAATAGCAGGTTAAATATTAGATAACATACCATTAACATTAAATCATAAACATTTTATAATCAACAAACTAAAAATTGAATACAATGAATATATTTTCACTATTAAAATTAATGCTGACGAATAAAACCATTTTTTTTAGGTTGCAACTCAAAAATCCACGTGTAATACCCAACAAAATGTGAATTAAAAAACCCTCGGTGGCGGTAGGTGTTTTTGGGAAATGATACGTGATTTTTGTGACTCAATCCTTGCGCCAATTGCTGCGGTGCAACGCCATCTTGCATACAAGGCGCATCCGCTTTCCCCCATAATTTGCTTCCGAATTGCCACACTTCTTTCCATTCATTGGTGTTAATTTTTCCGGCACGTGCGTTTTCTGGGGATATGCAATAAAATCCTCCAAAATTAATGTGACCGCGAACAACATCAATCATTCCCAAAGAATAAGCATACCCCATGCTGTGAGAAACAATAAATAAGGTGTCGTTTTGTGAGCGATTGGGGATTTCATTTAAGCGTTGTAATAAGTTTAATCCAGCAATTTTTCCATTTTCATAACGCAGTTCAAAACCTTTTTTATTGGATATTAAAGGCAATAAATCGAGCGTGTTTTCTTTTTTTGTTCCTCCAAAAAAATTAGAACGAGTTGTTATCGTTGTAAAACAATGGTGCTTCTTCGGATTTGAACAGCGTTTTGGATAACGATTTGATGCTTCTGTAAATGCTAAGATATTTTTGTAATTGGACGTTGCAACTGAGAAATGTCCATCAGCATACAGCACTTCACT
>CANKVM010000145.1 GCA_947487175.1 Flavobacteriales bacterium
AATTTGTTTCATCGGGTGCAAATTTAGACAGAAATTGTGTGTTGACAAGCGCCAATAAATGAATTATCTTTGCATCCCCAATTTAGGGGAAATACGTTCGTATGAAATTATCTCAGTTTAAATTTGAATTGCCTGAAGAGCTTATAGCACAGGAACCTTTAAAAACCCGCCACGATAGTCGCTTGCTGGTTGTACATCGCAAAGAAAGAAGAATAGAACACCGTAAATTCCACGATATTCTAGATATTTTTAACGAAGGCGATGTTTTCGTTGTAAACAACACAAAAGTGTTTACAGCAAGAATGTACGGACAAAAAGAAAAAACCGGTGCACAGATTGAAGTATTCTTGTTAAGAGAATTGAATCATGAATTGCGTTTGTGGGATGTTCTTGTTGACCCTGCACGTAAAATTCGCGTTGGAAACAAATTGTATTTTGGTGACGACGATTTGGTTGCCGAAGTAGTAGACAACACCACCAGCAGAGGAAGAACCATTCGTTTCTTATTTGATGGCGACGATGAAGCTTTTGACAAAGTAATCAAAAAATTGGGAGAAACTCCAATTCCAAAATACATTACCCGTGCTGTAAAAGAAGAAGATGAACTTTGGTATCAATCTTTATTTGCAAAGCACGTTGGTGCTGTTGCAGCGCCTGCTGCTCAACTTCACTTAACCCGTGAATTGTTAATGCGTTTAGACATCAAAGGAATCAATTTTGCAGAAGTTACATTACACTTGGGCTTAGGTGCCTTTAGGGAGATTGAGGTAGAAGATTTGACCAAGCACAAAATGGATAGTGAGTATTATAAAATTTCACAAGAAACTTGCGATACTGTAAATCAAGCTGTCATTAATAAAAGCAGGGTAGTTGCAATAGGTGGAAGTGTAATGCGTGCCATGGAAACCAGTGTAAGTTCAAATAAAACACTTAATCCTAGCGAGGGATGGACAGATAAATTCTTGTTTCCTCCTCAAGTTTTCAATATTGCCAATGCGTTTATAACCAATTTGCATCAACCAGAATCTCCATTATACATGATGGCTTGTGCCTATACGGACCATCAATTTATGGCAGAAATTTACCAAGAAGCAATCAAAGAAAAATACCGATTCTTGTGCTATGGCGATGCCATGTTAATTTTGTAAAAATAATTATTATTGAATATCAAAAAAGGCTGCAATTGCAGCCTTTTTTGATATTCAAATTTATACAATTTAAATTAATATCAGATTCAAGCCTGGGATTTTTGAAAACCCTTTGTCAGCAGTCACTAAGGGAACTTTATTTACTATAGCAGTTGCTGCAATAATTGCATCCGGTAGTTTAATTTGGTTTTGCTTTTTTAATTGAATTGTCTGTTCCTTGATTTTGTTATTTAAATCAATGTGTAAGCAATTGTTTAAAAGAGATTTTAATTTAACCTCTTCATTTAAAGTAATTCCTTGAAATCCTAGTAACTCAATTTCTGAAATAACTGATATTCCAAAATCATAATCAATGAATGATTCAACTCTTGTATTTCCTTCATGGAAATAAATTAGGAAATTTGTATCAGCAATAAAATCAATCTTCATTTTTCCTCATGGAAACTTGATATTTTAATCCATCGATGTTCCTTATGAGTTTGCCAAAGTGCTTGGCTATATTGCCCGTTTTGGGAGACTTTTTGAATATCTCACTCAGGATTTTAGCTGTGTTCTTTCTATTTGATTTATCAATGATAACAATCATAACTACTTTATTTAATCAAAAATACAATTTTATTTCAAATTATTAAATTTTCGTTTCAAAGAAATTCAGTTAATAATTGCAATTTTCGCAACAACAAAAAAGGCTGCAAATGCAGCCTTTTTTGGTTATTTAACTTTCTTCATCAGAAGGTCAATCATTTTATTTTGACGTTCAATAATTTCATTAAGGGATTTGATTTGCGACATTAATAATTCTCGCTCTTCAGCTGTTAAGGAATAATTATTCACTATTCCATTGGGTGCAGAATTTGACATGGTATTGATATTGAAAATAATGCTCTCATCAAACTGCATGATGTCGAGTGCAGATATACCGAGAATGGTGGCAATTTGTTCTAAGCGGTCAATATTGATTGCAGATTCACCGCGTTCAATTTTTCCATATCCATTTGTTGTGATTCCCAATTGTTTGGCAACGGATTCTTGTTTAATACCTTTTAGCTCTCTGATTTTCCGTAGATTACCTCCAGTTTTTTGATATTTATTTACGTTTTCCATGCCAATATGTATTTAGAGTGTGAATATACAAACTAACAGGAACATTTTACCAACTATGAATTTTATGTGATGAATTATTTTTGTAAATAGCTCAAAAAATATAAAAAATATATAATCAAATGAGAAAATTAATTTTAACCGTATGCACTTTGGTGGCATTGAATGCTGCTAATGCTCAAGATTTTAAACACAGTGTTTCTTTATCTTTTGGAGCCGCAACTCCATTGAATGATTTTGCATCTACAGATTTAACCAACACTAATGCTGGTGGCGCATCTGATGGTTTTTGTATTGATTTAGAATACAAAGGATTTTTATTTCACGAAAAGATTGGTTTATTGGCAATGGTTAAAAATCAGTTTAATGGCGTTGATAACGATTATATTGCTTTGCAAACGCCACAAAATACTACATCAAGCGTTACAGCTTGGAGTTTAGGTGGTTACATGGCTGGTGCTTTTTATGATGTAAAAGTTGGTGAGAAAGGATTTATTCATCCAAAGGTTGCTTTTGGTATTTTAGATGCAAATACACCTGAATGGAAAATTGAAAACGGCAAGAATGTACTTGTTAAATTAGAATCTGCAAATGGAATGGCATTTAGCACTTTATTCGGTGCTGATTTTGGTTGGAACTTGGGAAATTTCAAATTACAAGCTCAATATGATTTCATTTTGGCAAATCCTCAATTCAATACAAAAGCTGTTGACGGTACTGGTACGATAATTAGCACAAGTACTATCAATCAAAAAATGCAAACCTACAACGTGAAAATTGCTTTAGGTTATAATTTTGGTCAATAATTTTTGACCTATAATTCAATCGAAAAAGGCTGCAATTGCAGCCTTTTTTTGTGCCCAGTACTGGATTCGAACCAGCACATTCTTTCGAACTCCACCCCCTCAAGATGGCGTGTCTACCAATTTCACCAACTGGGCAAGAACACTGCAAATATAACCATTTTTAGGCGATTCTAAAAATGATACGCCGCTTATTGTTAGCGCTTTTTGTAAAAATATTGAGGAAATACACTCTGTGCAATCACAAATAACACAATGGGCATGATGGCAAAATACCACAGATACATTTGCTTTTCTCCCAAGAATTCACTCGGTAAAAAGTAATGCGCAAACATCCCTCCAAACAACAGCCCGCCCAAATGTCCCTCATGAGAAATGCGATTTCTATCAGGAGTTTGCGTCAGTACAATGCTTCCCAACGTATAAATGATTCCAAAGATCCATGCCGGTATCATTACGGGAAATAACATCAACCCAATTTGCATGTCGGGATAT
>CANKVM010000146.1 GCA_947487175.1 Flavobacteriales bacterium
GTTGATGTGGAGCCGCGGAATTTTTTTCGCCACCGAATTTAGGAGCTTGAATTAGTTCTGGTAAATTACTTTTTTCATGGTGCTGTGGTATTTCATTAAGTTGTTGTCGTTTTACGCCTTCATCGCATCGTCGAAATTATACGTGGGCAACGAAAGCGGTCCATTGCAACTGGCCGACATCGCCGAGGTGCCCTTGGTCGCCATTTACGGTCCGGGCGTTCCGGATGTTTTTTATCCGCAGAGCACTCGCCGTCGGGTTTTGCATGAAGTCTTGGATTGCAACCCTTGCGACCAAATTCATTGCGTCCGCCCATCGGATCGCTGCATCGACAGAATCTCATTGGCTTCGGTTCAATTGGCTGTTTCCGTGGTGTTGACATAAAAATAGGGTTCTCTACCAAAATCGAAATTTGGAGTTCCTATTTTTCTATTAATTTCGCCTCGAAAACATTTTTTTCGCTTTTTGCAAGAATGAATTAAACTCAATAAAACCCAACAAACAAGCAGTGTTATTTAATTCGTTTGAATTTTTACTTTTTCTGCCAATTGTATTTATACTGTATTGGTTTGTTTTTAATAAAAAACTAAGCTGGCAGAATGGATTGGTATTGGTTGCCAGTTATTTTTTCTATGGGTGGTGGAGTTGGAAGTTTATATGTCTGCTTATGCTCAGCACAGCTTTGGATTATGCCTATGGTTTTTGGGTCGCGTCCCCGAATCGAAAGAAAGCCAAAATATTTCTGTGGCTCAGCATTATTAATAATCTCGGAATCCTCGGGATATTTAAATATTACAACTTTTTTGCGGTTCAGTTTCAAAAGGGATTTGATTTGTTGGGTTTGCATACAAACCCTGTTCTATTGCAAGTGGCCTTGCCGATAGGTATTTCCTTTTACACTTTCCATGGGATGTCGTATGTATTCGATATTTATCGGGGAAATCAAAAGCCCGTTCGCAATTTTGTAGACTATGCCGTTTTTGTAAGCTTTTTCCCATTGTTGGTTGCAGGACCCATTGAACGTGCTAGCCATTTATTACCTCAAGTTCAAAAACCCCGTTCCTTCAGATATGCTCAAGCTGTTGAAGGATGTAGATTAATTCTTTGGGGGATGTTCAAAAAAGTGGTTATTGCTGATTCCTTGGCGGGCATTGTTGATGAAATATTCCAAAATTACCATGACCATAATGGAGTAACACTTATTGTTGGAGCTATTGCATTTAGTTTCCAGATCTACGGAGACTTCTCTGGGTACACAGATATCGCTTTAGGTACTGCCAAACTGTTTGGCTTTGAGTTGTTAAGCAACTTTAAGTTCCCTTACTTCTCAAGAGATGTTGCAGAATTTTGGAGACGCTGGCACATATCGCTTTCATCTTGGTTTCGAGATTACCTATACATCCCTTTAGGTGGTTCAAAAAATGGCAAATACAAATCCATACGCAACACGTTTATCATCTTCTTGGTAAGCGGATTTTGGCACGGTGCAAGTTGGAACTTCATCGCTTGGGGTTTCATCCATGCATGCGGATTCTTACCCCTACTACTCCTCAACCGTAACCGAAAACACGTCACCGATGTCGTAGCTCAAGATGGTAAACTTCCCAATTTAAAAGAGCTATGGCAGATGTCAACCACCTTCACATTTGTGACATTTGCTTGGATATTCTTCAGAGCTGATGGGATGCATTTCGCTTTGGGTTATATTAAACAAATTGGTGTTAGTTTCTATAGTAACCCCACAATGATTTTTCACCCTTACTACCTACTCAAGTGGAAAATGGCTTTCGTGTACATTATTCCACTAATTCTAGGTGATTGGTATTTGAGAAGGGATGAGAGGGTATTAAAATCCCTAAATTCTAAGATGATGTTTATTTTGTATATAATTGTGTTTAATCTCATTTTACTGAATTTCAGTGGGGATTCTAATTTTATTTATTTCCAATTTTAATGAAAAAATTCGTATTAAAAAGCGTCTTGTATTTATTTGTTTGGATTATGAGTAGTTTTTTCTTGATGATGTATTTGGGTGTGTTTAAAAAGCAAGAGAAATTAAACTTTGTAAGTAATTCAATTTCATTTAATTCCAAAGCAAGCTTTATTTATAAAAACAAGTTAAAATTAAAACATGCGGATTATGTTATCCTAGGTAGTTCTATGAGTTTGAATAATATTGATGGTGTATATCTCGAGAAATTATCTAATAAGAGAGTAATTAATCTATCATCATGGGGTATGAAAATTCGCGATTTCAACGGGTTTTTAACGCAGATTTATCCAAACTCTAAAATCATCGTCAATATTAGTTTTACTGATTTTGGTAAATCATGGATTGAAAAATATTTGAATTTTCCCTTTGGTGATCAAAATGAATATTATAATAAAGTATTTAACTTAAACACATTTCGTCAACAGGTTGACCAAGTTGGCAAATATACCAATGATTCTGCGAACAGAGATTACTCTTCTCTCAACTTCGATAACACTGGTAGTGTTTTGCTTTCGAAAAGGAACTTTCACATTTCACCAAAAAGATGGGAGGGCTTCCACAATCCTCCATCAATTCTAGAATTGGAAAATTTTATTGATCAACTTGCTTGTTTAGAAAAATATAAAGTTTATATTTTCTTTTCTCCAGAGCGCGGAAAATACAAGACGGCAAATAAATATAACTCACTTTCTAGATTAGAAGCTGAGTTAAAGTGTAGATATAGAAATGTGTTATTCTTCAATAATTATAATCAGAATTATCCAGATTCTATGTTTGTTGATTGTTACCATTTTAATGACGAAGGGGCTATGAAATATTCTGAATTGATTCACGAGCAGATTAATTCCTTCTAATGTAGCTGAAAAATCAAGTATTTGATAGACTTTTGAGTTTTTCATGGTACGTAATTCTGGTCCGCGAAGTATCTTTCTGTGCACCAATTATTCAATTGAGTGTAAGACTTTCGATTTGTAGTTCTCAATATTTCAAACCGAGCTGCCAGAGCGGAATCAACTGAGGATAACCGCGTTCGATATCGTTTTTCACCACAAATCCATCCGAAGATTTGGCAATTTGCTTAAGGCCTCTGTTTTTGCCGCCCACCTCAAAATCCTTATCGTCTATATTGAAATCGCCCAGGGTTGAGGAGTTTACTGTATGCAGCGTTTTGGTTTGATTGAGGAAATACGTTTCCCTCAGTGACCTCTTCCCGCAAAATCGCACTGTTATAAATTAGAGTTTTCAGGGTAACAAAAAACAGAAAAAAAACTAACTTGTTACCATGAAAAAATCAAAATTTACTGAAGCTCAGATTGTTTTTGCGATCAAACAATTCGAGACTGGAACGCGGGTAGATGAGATCTCTCGCCAAATGGGAATTTCCCAAGCTACTTTCTTTAACTGGAAGAAAAAGTATGGATCGATGGGTGTGTCAGAACTCCGTAAACTCCGGCAACTTGAAGAGGAAAATCAGCAACTGA
>CANKVM010000147.1 GCA_947487175.1 Flavobacteriales bacterium
GTCTTTAAGTGTATCCAAGTAACCCCAAATATTTATTTCTTCGTCTAATTGCCTGTATTGATTCAGTGTTTTTATGTTATATATTCCACCTGTACTAAAAAAATGGTATCCAAGAAACATAACCAACGCAAACAAAAGGAGTATGATGTATTTATAAAAAAATTCTGTCCATTCTATATACGAATTTATTGGAGTCCATTCTTGAAAATTAGATTCCTCAAAACAATATAATTCAATATAACTTTCAATATTAATTCTATCTTCCGAAAAATCAGGCAACACAGTTACAAGCTCATTGCCTACCAAGAATCTATAAAATGAATCAACAAATTCTATTTTTTGCTTATTTGATTCATGATAAAGAGAAGGCCCAGAAGCATTCTTGTACATTATTTTTTTTGATTTGTCAAAAATGTACATGATAGAATTTGGGTTTCCAAAAATGATATATTTCGAAAATTGATTGTTATAACCAACTGAACATGCTTGAATCTCAATGTTTGGTGCAACACTTTTGAATTCTGAGAATTCTAATTTTTTCAAATCTAAAACATAGCATTTTGGATGTATTGTAGTTCCTTTCGAATAAACATGGTGTTCAATAGTTCCATAAAGGTAAATTGAATCACCTATGATAACTGGCATAATTGGCTTTCCAACTAAATGAACATCGTTTTTGACCATCATCAATTCCCATTCCTTCGTGCGTTTATCAAACTTGATTAACTTGGCATGGTCATTCCAAAACCCATATCCCCCAAAAGCATAAATATCACCCTTGTATAAAAATAATTGGCGTACGAAATTATGACCATGAAATTGTGAATGATCTAAGCGCAAAAATGTATTTCTCGACGGCAAATATGAATATAAATAATGGGTACCGTCTGGATTTAAAAACATTGAATCACCCGAAATAAGATAATCTGTTTCTCCTATTGCAGAATGACTTAATTCTTGGATCTGCGCATTGGCCCTATTCAAAATTTTGGCTATTTCAACCGGGGTATAGTTAAACGCAAATATTTGATTTTGAATAAATAACACAACAAAAATCCAAAAAAATGATTTTTTGGATTGACCGTAGTTATGTTTAGTTTTCAAGTGCATTATTTAAACAAATGTATTATATAAACATCTGTTTATTGTTTTACCTTTTTACTTATTTCAAGCAATATTTTGATGTAAAAAAATTAAATCCAATGATTTATTTTACAAGTTATTGAAATGCAATTATTTGAAGCTATAAAGCAAGTGTAAAACAATCAATTATTTAGATATAATAATTTCTAACATTCAAAGTTGTAAATTTGTATTACCAATGTCGCACCAAAAACCTTTAATTTTAATTAGCAATGACGATGGAATTACCGCACCCGGTATTCAAGCCCTCATTGATGTGATGAAAGAAATAGGAGAAGTAATTGTTGTTGCCCCTGATAAGCCGCAAAGCGCAATGGGACATGCCATTACCATCAATCAACCTATTCGCATAACCGAAGTTCACATTCACGAAGGAGTAATTGCCTATCAGTGCTCTGGCACACCCGTTGACTGCGTAAAAATTGCCATTGATAAGATTTTACCAAGAAAGCCTGATTTGATGGTTTCTGGTATAAACCACGGTTCAAATTCTTCTATCAACGTCATTTATTCCGGTACCATGTCGGCCGCCGTTGAAGCCTCCATTGATGGAATGAAAGCTATTGGATTTTCCCTTTGTGATTATGCTTGGGATGCCGATTTTGAATCAATAAAACCATACATCAAAACCATTGCGCTTGAAACCCTAAAAAATGGTTTGCCTTATGGTACTTTGTTAAATGTAAATATTCCAGTTCCTGCTGATAAAAATATTTTAGGCATTAAAATTTGCCGTCAAGCACAAGCCAAATGGAAAGAAGATTTCGACCGCCGTCAAGATCCTTTTGGCCGCGATTATTTCTGGATGACAGGGCAGTTTGTGAATATGGACAAAGGAGAAGATACCGATCAGTGGGCACTTGATCATGGATATATTTCAATCGTGCCAACTATGTATGACCTCACCGACCACCAAAGAATTGGGTCGCTTAACCAATGGAACCTCAATGGAACAACTTAACCTAAAACAAATGGCTATAGGATTTATTATTGGATTAATAATTCCTTTTTTATTGGGCACCGGAATTGCAACAGTTATGCATATCCATGCCGAAACTTTCATCAAAAGTATTATCAATTTAAGACATGTTTACAATACTCCTTTTCAAGTTGGGGTGGCTGGAAATATTGGTTTGTTTTTCTATTTAATGAAATTCGATAAAATGATTTTCTTTAATAGGGGATTGTTAATCGCTACAATGCTCATGGCCATTTTAGCCATGATTATTGAATTGCAAGCATTCTAATGAAACTCTTTTTTGTAGCAGGTGAAGCTTCCGGCGACCAACATGGCTCTCGTTTGATAGCCAAAATTAAATCGCTTGACCCATCAGTTGAATTGGTGGCTTGGGGGGGAGATTTAATGCAAAATGAAGGCGCGAGATTGCTATCGCATTACAAAAACAGGGCTTACATGGGTTTGATTGAAGTATTGAAAAATATACGTGCAATCAAAGGTTATATGAATCAAGCCAAAGTAGATATTCTTGCTGAAAAGCCCGATGCCATTGTATTCATTGATAACCCCGGATTCAATTTGCCATTGGCGCAGTTTGCTAAAAAACACGGCATTGCTATTCACTGGTACATAGCTCCGAAAGCTTGGGCTTGGAACAAAAGCAGGGTGAAAACCATGCGCAAATGCATTGATCACCTTTATGTAATTTTTCCTTTTGAAGTTTCTTTTTTTGAGGGACTTGGGATGCCTTGCACCTATGTTGGAAATCCTACCCTTGAATCGGTGTTAGAATTTCAACAAGACAAACAAAAACAAAGTGATTTCATCGGATTAAATCCTGACAAACCTACCATTGCTATTTTGGCGGGCAGCCGTAAAAATGAAGTGTCTACCCTATTGCCAAATTTTATCAAGGCCGCAAATCAAATTGGCAATGCAAATGTGGTGGTTGCCGGTGCTCCGGGTTTGGATATGGAATTTTACAATGATATTTTAGAAACCCACCAGTTAAGTGCAACCATAGAATTTGGTAAAACTTTTGAAATTCTAAGTCAAGCACATCAAACCAAAGGTTTTGCCTTGGTGGCGAGTGGTACGGCAACTTTAGAAACAGCTTTGTTTAAAGTACCGCAAGTAGTGGCGTACAAGGTAAATAAAATTACCTATTTCGTTGGAAAACAGCTTTTAAAAATTCCTTATATTTCATTGGTAAATATATTGTTACAACGACAATTGGTAGAAGAATATTTGCAAAACATTGATGTTAAAACGCTCACAAATGCGATTGACCGTTTGCAAACTCCTTCGTCATTAGAAACAATCAACAAAGGCTACGATGAG
>CANKVM010000148.1 GCA_947487175.1 Flavobacteriales bacterium
ATTGACCCGATCAAAGTGATTTTTGGGTTTGATGTAACGAATTTACTGTTAAATAGGGTAAAACCTTATTTTGGTGAGCTTTCTAAAATGGTAGATAAAGAAATTGCCAAAGTAGATTTGAAACCATTTATTAAGCCAGTTTTTGATCAATTACAAAAAGATATTTATGTTCCGAATGTTGGTTTTTTGAAAATTCAACCAAAGGAATTGTCTTTGAGTGATTTGACATTTAACAAGAGTAAATTGAGTTTTTCAATAGGTTTGAAAGCTACCCCAGCGATTCAATCTACAAAGTGGACAACTCCGTCGGTTCCTTTGCCTAATTTAGCCCCTTACAAGGCTTCAGATGGATTTCAAGTGTTCACAGACGTAAGTATGAATTACGATTCCTTGTCGCAGCAAATTATGGGGTATTTGAAAACACAGAAGTTTGTGGTTGGCAAAGATTTTATCATTATTCAAAATATACGTTTGTTTGCTGCAAAAGATAAATTGGGCGTTGAAGTGGCATTTATAGGAAGTAAATCAGGCACTTTATATTTGTTGGGCAATCCAGCATTCGATTCTGAAAAGAAAACAGTGAGTGTGAAGAATGTTCAATATGATTTATCTACGAAGAACTTATTATTAAAATCTGCAAAGTGGATGTTAAATGAAACCATTCGTAAAAAGATGGAAGAAGCCATGGTAGTTGATATTACATCAAGTTTAAATTCAGCAGAAAAGGGCATCAATGAATCGTTGAATAAGAAGCTCGACGGTGGAATTACATTGAAAGGCAATATGAAAAAATTGAATATTACAGATATCTCACCCCGAGAAAAAGAAATTTTGGTAAGGGTAAGTTTGTCTGGAAATGTTGGAGTGACAATGAATCAATAATAGTGAATTTACCCCATAAAAAAAGGCGATTCAACGATCGCCTTTTTTGTTAAATATATTTTTAGGTATTAACCAATTTTAGCAATTAAGTCAGCAACTCTAGCGCTGTAACCAGTTTCGTTGTCGTACCAACCTACAACTTTTGCGGTATTTCCAATAACTTGAGTTAAGTCAGAATCGAAAATACAGCTATGTTTGTTTCCAACGATATCAATACTCACAATAGGATCAGTATTATACTCAAGAATTCCTTTTAAAGAAGTTTCAGAAGCAGCTTTCATTGCAGCATTAATTTCTTCTACAGTAGCCGCTTTTTTCAAAACAACTGTAAAATCAGTAACTGAACCATCAGGAATAGGAACACGCATAGCGTTACCATTTAATTTTCCTTTTAAATGAGGCAAAACCAAACCTACAGCTTTAGCAGCACCAGTACTTGTGGGTACAATGCTATAAGCAGCGGCACGCGCTCTACGCAAATCTTTGTGAGGTGAATCTTGAAGGTTTTGATCTGAAGTATATGCGTGAATGGTAGTCATAAAACCGCTTTCAAGTCCGAAAGCTTCGTCTAAAACTTTTACCATTGGAGCTAAGCAGTTTGTGGTACAAGATGCATTACTCAAGATAGTTTCAGAACCATCAATAATATTGTCGTTTACACCCAAAACAACTGTTTTGCAATCGCCGGTAGCTGGAGCAGAAATTACTACTTTTTTAGCACCTGCTTCAATATGCGCATTTGCTTTTGCAGCATCGGTAAAGAAACCAGTGCTTTCTAATACAACATCAACGCCCATTGCAGCCCATGGAAGATTTTTCGGATCTCTTTCAGCTAAAGCTTTGATTTGTTTACCATTGATAATCAAATGTTGATCGTCGTGAGAAACAGTTCCGTTGAATTTGCCGTGTACCGAATCATATTTTAACAAGTGTGCAAGAGTTGCATTATCTGTCAAATCGTTGATTGCTACAACTTCAACTCCTGGTTTTTCAATTAAAAATTTAAATGCATGACGCCCAATACGTCCAAATCCATTAATAGCTACTTTCATGATTATTGTTGTTATTTTAGTGGTGCAAAAATACGTTAATTATTTTAACAATGTTTAACCTCGTGGTTTTAATGGTCTTATTTCTATGTTCACGTGGTGGAAATTGTCAGGTGATTTTAAAGCATATAAAATTTGACCAGCTACATCTTCAGGCATCAACATGTTATCATGTGCTTTGATATTTTCAGAATGTCTGAAGAAATCTGTTTTTACAGAACCCGGGTAAACACAAGTAACTTTCACCCCAAAATCTCTCACTTCTTTGTACAACGCATCGCTGAATCCCCTAACTGCAAATTTTGTAGCATTATATCCTGAAACCTGAGGATATCCCTCTAAGCCAGCAATTGAAGAAATATTGATAATATGTCCCAAACCTTGTTTTTTCATTGAGGGAAGCGCCAATTTGGTTGCATAAAAAAGTCCGTTCACATTCGTATTAAACATGGTATGCCATTGGTCTAAAGACAATTCTTCGCAAAACCCAAAATAACCTAGACCTGCGTTATTGATAAGAATATCTATCTTATCGTGTTTTGCTAAAATGGTATTGAACGCGGTTTCCAATTGATCAAAATGTTGAACATCAGCAATTAGGCAATGATAATTTTCATGTTGGGTTGTACATCCACTTCTGCAAATGCCATAGACAATTGCGCCTTCAGCCAAAAGTTGCTCAACGCAACAAAGTCCAATTCCCTTGTTTGCACCCGTAATTACAGCAATTTTATTTTTTAAATCCATGAGTTATATTTTTGATATGATTGTATTCACACAATTATTTTTGTCTGCCCATTGAAAATCAACGTGGGTAGATCTATCTATATTTTTTTCTACCGAATATTGGTATGTTTTATCATAATACACCAATAACTTTTCTATCCATTTTGCAAAGTTTCCTTCATGTAGAAATTGTATAGCTTCTTGAGCATGTTGCCCACCTAGTTTTTTTTGTAAAATGCGTGTTTTTTCTTCTAAATGAATAGGATCAAAGTGTGCGTATTCGTTAATCAATCGATTTACACGGGTTAAACTATCCACTTTTATTTCAATAATTGGTGCATTTTGCATTTGTGACCAAAGTTTTAAAGGCAAGCAACATTTTCCAATTAATAGACTTTCATTTTCAAAGATTACAGGTTGATTTTCATTGATTTCACTTAATTGGAGCGCCAAATTGTTTTCGAACATTTCAGTTGATGGTTGTGCTGGTAATCCCAAACCCCCAAATGCACTTCCTTTGTGTGAAGCCAGTCCTTCTAAATCAATAATTTGGATTCCTTTTTCTTTTAATAAATATAAAATTTCTGTTTTTCCACTACCGGTTTTTCCACCTAATATTTTAACAGACAGTTGTCTTTCGAATTGTTTGTGTGCCCAAGTTCTAAAGGATTTATATCCCCCAATTAAAATATAAGGATAAAATCCGCCCCATCCATAAATGGTGGAACTAATTTGGCTGCGAAGACCGCCTCTCC
>CANKVM010000149.1 GCA_947487175.1 Flavobacteriales bacterium
GTAATTCTGGATTGTCAATAACCAAAACTTTGAAAGGTTGCATTCCCAAAGATGTAGGAGTTAATCGGATAGATTCAAGAATTGTATGTAAATTGTCTTTGTCAATTTGACTTCCGTTGTATTTTTTTGTGGCATAACGCCATTGAAGATGTTGGATAGCTTCCATGTTGCAAAGATAAACAATTGAATAGCCACAAGGTTTGCGTACCCGTTAAGTGATTGTAATTTATCGTTCATTTGTGTGATTTTGGCAACGGAACCTGCGATAATGTTGGTACTTACACCGTGAATGGGGTTACAAGAACCTTCGTGAAAAAATAAGCAAAAGTAGATTCATATAAAAAAGGGCATTCTCGAAAGGGGATGCTTTTTTATTTTACGAACTTGAAAATGAAGTATTTTGTTAATCCCAACAAAGCCAATGCCGTGAGTAATGTAATTCCTGCAATGCCTAAAATTCGCAAAAGTGATAATTGAGGAAGATTTAATGCAATGGTAATCATTCCTATAATTATGGTAATGATAGACAATGTTTTAAGTCCGCTTTCTTTTTTGTAATAACGCAAATTTTTGATAGAAGTATTCATTTTATAAGCAATGATACCAGACCAAATGGTGAGCATGCTCAAGAAGAAATTGGTACCCAATACCAATGCCGCCATTCCAATGATAAATCCCAATATTGTTTCAACCGATTGCCATAGGTTCATGGGTCCTTCTGGTTTTGTATCTGAAGATTTTGAGGGACTTTTTTTACTAGAATTTATTTTTTTAAATGCATGATTTGCAAATTTTTTCAAAGATTTTGATTTGGCATGGTTACGAAAATATTTTTTAGTAGTTGGAATTGGTTCTGTGTAATTGGTGGCATTGGAATGGTTTGTTTCTGGCGATTGAGCAACGGTGTCTGAAATGGCCAATTCATTAACCAAATTTAACTTTAATTGACTTTTTTTATTTTGAGGGACGGCAAATTGTCCCCCGCCAAAAGAAGACTCAGAAATTTTGTAACCACAGTTTGATAATGCGAAAAGGAGCATAGAAAATATGAAAAATCGACAATTCAAGTGTGGCATAGGTAACAGTCAAATTTAAGAAGATTTGATCAATGGTAACATGGAAATTTAAAATTATATTTAAATTGCAATCAAATAGACAATTTTGATGAAAAGAATAATTTATATTTTGGTAATTGCCGTATTAAGTATTGGCAATGTTTGGGGGCAGAATATCAAAACAGTTGCAAGGTTTGAAACCAATTTGAATGATGGATTGCGGGAAGAACATATCTTCAAACACAATTCAGGAAATTTTGCAATATTAAGAAGTTCTGAAAGATCGGAAGGCGGTGAAATGACATTTATTTTCACCAAATATAACAGCAAGTTAGAAGAACAAAGTATTGAGGAAATTAAGATTTCAAAGAAGTTTAGAATATATGCCAAGGTTGAAAACGGCGAATTATTTCATGTTATGTTCATTCGAGATTTCAATAAGCAAGATTTCATTATTGGAACATACAATATTATGAACAACAAAGTAAAGATTACTGACGGGACCTTGCCTAAAAAATTCCATTTTGATTATTCATTGAGTGGAAATAAAGGCTCATATTTAAATGCATCGGTTTTAGGGAATAATTTGTTGGTTAAGGGTAGAATCAAAAAAAATCCAATGATTTTTTCAATTGATATGGAAAACGGAAATTATACTGACTTCGTTTTAACTATCAATGGAGTGAAACCGAAAAAAACGAATTTAGTGACATTCGTAAATTTGCCAGAAACGAATGAATTTGCTTGCATGGTTACTGCGCAAATGTCGCACCGCGTTATGGCAGATTATGTATATGTTTTTAATAATAAGTCTGAATTAATCCATTCGGTTGAGATGAAAGACAAATCAAATATCTTTATGTTGTCGATGACTGGTGCAAAAATTTCAGATAGTAAATACGTTTTTACTGGGGCTTATACCAAAACTTATGTTCCTGAGGGAATTTATATTGTTACTACAAATGGATCTGAGGTGTTAAAGTCGAATTTTGTTGGATATACCAAATTGCAGAATTTCTTTAAGTTTGTTTCAGAAAAAGCGGCTGCGAAAATTGAAAAACGCAAAGAGAAATTGGAGAGCAAGGGCAAAGAAATGGTGTATAATAATTTTATAACCATTCACCCGTTAATGATTTTAAGCGACAATGAGTTTTTATTCTTAGGAGAGTTTTATACCCCACAATACCATACTGAAACAACTGGAACCGGCAACAATCGATCAACCCGCAGGGTATTTGATGGCAATGCTTATTCGGAGGCTGTTTGTGTGAAATTTGATGACAATGCAAATGTGATTTGGGATAATTTAATTCGTTTGAATCCGGGTTATTGGCCAATGACAGAAAATAAATTTGTAACGGTAAAACTCGATGATAAAAATATTTCTTTGTTATATTCGGAGAGGAACAGCATTCATTCAAATGTTTTGGATTATGAGGGACGCACAAAGGTTGACGAAATTAAACAAATGATTACAGAGGCAAACGAGAACGAGGAAGTGAAAAAAACCATGGGTGTAATTGAGTACTGGTATGATAATTATTTCATTCAATACGGAATTCAAAAGCTCAAAGAACAAGACGGCGGTTTATTTGCAAAACGCAGACTGGTTTATTTCATAAACAAGTTGGAGTATTGATGTTAGAAAAAATCAATATAAAAAAAGACCCATCATTTGATGGGTCTTTTTTTGTTTATTCTATGGTATAACTTAATTGCGCTATGCCTCTTGGTGTTGTTGAGTTGTCGAATTTTTTGAGGGCAAACGGACTGTTATTTTTACTTGTTAAAATATTTATTGTCATCTTTAAATGATTTTCTACGCCTCCTGTCCAGCCATTTTTGTTTGTACTTAACTGTGCGACAAATCCTTTTTTTACAGGCCCAATAATCGTTTCCCAAGTTCCAGTATTGTGACTTATTAAATTCGTTTCATTTTGTTCGTTATTAAATGAAGTATTTAGTTTTACACCTGAATATGGCGATGCTGTGCTAATTATTTCATATTTGACATAATATTCATCTGTATTAGAAGTGTTTTCCTTGATACATGCATTGATAAAAATCAGCAACATAAAGGTGATAAATACATTGGCTATTTTTCTCATAGAACAAACATATGAAAAAAATGTTAATTTTTATACGAAATGAAAAAACAAGAACTATCGTGTCTTAATACTCGTGAACCAATTGGTATCTATTACTTTCGGGATGAATCAAACAGTCATTT
>CANKVM010000150.1 GCA_947487175.1 Flavobacteriales bacterium
CTTTTGTTGAATTTTTTCTTTGAAATTATTCTAAATAATAAACTTCTGAAATTTATCAAAGGTATTTCACTCTCATTTGTTAAATTTGCAGTCAATCAATTTAATGATATAAAAATTATTTATGGGAGTTTTGTCGTTCTTATTTTCTTCTAGCATTGGTAGGAAATTAGTTATGGCAGTGACGGGAGTTTCACTCATCGCCTTTTTGGTGGTTCACTGCGCAATTAATGCTTGTGTTTATTTTATGGATGGAGGGGCAACATTTAATGCTGCCGCTGAATTCATGGCTCATAATTTGTTTATTCGTCTTGCTGAGGTTGGATTAATTGGAGGTTTGCTCATTCATATTGTACAAGGTTTGTCTTTAACCTTAGGCAATATGAAAAAGAGAAACAATAAATACGGGGCATCTCCTAAAAGGTCAAATAGTAAATGGTATTCGAGAAGTATGGGTCTATTAGGAACCATATTGTTACTATTCTTGATTATGCACTTGAAACATTTTTGGATTGTTAGCCGCTTTGATGCACAAGGCGGATTAACTGAAACGAAAACTTTATACCATTTTATGTTAGAAGTATTTACTAGTCCTGTCTCAGTTACTTTATATGTTTTAGGATGTATTAGTTTGGCTTATCACTTACTACATGGTTTTCAAAGTGCATTTCAAACTTTTGGTTTGAATCACCCGATTCTGACTCCAATGATTAAAACATTGGGTGCTGCATTTTCTATCATTGTTCCATTGGTATTTGCATCAATACCGGTTGTTATACATTTAGGCTTGATTAAATAATTTTATGAAATTAGAATCAAAAATTCCAGAAGGTCCAATATCCGAAAAATGGACCAAATTTAAAAGCACGGCTCCGTTAGTGAACCCTGCAAATAAAAGACATTTAGAAATTATTGTTGTTGGAACAGGTTTGGCTGGGGCTAGTGCTGCCGCTTCACTTGCCGAAATGGGTTATAAAGTTTCTGCTTTTTGTTTCCAAGATTCTCCGCGTAGAGCGCATTCAATTGCGGCTCAAGGCGGTATCAATGCAGCAAAAAATTACCAAAATGATGGTGATAGTGTTTTCCGTTTGTTCTACGATACCATTAAAGGTGGCGATTATAGAGCACGTGAGGGCAATGTTCATCGTTTGGCTGAAGTTTCTACTTCTATTATAGATCAATGCGTTGCACAAGGTGTTCCTTTTGCACGTGAATATGGCGGAACTTTAAGCAACCGTTCTTTCGGTGGTACCCAAGTTCAACGTACGTTTTATGCTGCGGGCCAAACTGGTCAGCAACTTTTATTGGGTGCTTATTCTGCCCTTGAACGTCAAGTTGGTTTGGGAAATGTTAAAATGTACAACCGCCATGAAATGGTTGAAGTTGTTACCATTGAAGGCAAAGCCCGCGGAATCATTGCGCGTAACCTTGTTACGGGTAAACTAGAACGTTTCTTCAGTCATGCTGTTCTTTTGTGTACTGGTGGATATGGAAATGTTTTCTATCTAAGCACAAACGCAATGGGCAGCAATGTTACCGCAGCTTGGAAAGCGCACAAAGCGGGAGCTTACTTTGGTAATCCTTGCTTTACTCAAATTCACCCAACTTGTATTCCTGTTTCAGGAGATTATCAATCTAAACTTACCCTTATGAGTGAGTCTTTGAGAAATGATGGACGTATTTGGGTCCCTACAAAACAAAATGATGACCGTCATCCAAACGATATTCCTGAAGATGAACGCGATTATTATTTAGAAAGAAGATACCCTGCTTTTGGAAATTTAGTTCCGAGGGACATTGCCAGCCGTGCTGCAAAAGAGCGTTGCGATGGTGGTTATGGCGTTGGTCCTAGCAAAATGGCTGTTTATTTGGATTTCAAATACAACATGATGCAAAAATATGGCCGCACCGAAGCAAGTAAACACAATATCGAAAATCCTGATGATGCAACATTATTGCGTCTTGGACAAGAAGTTGTGAAAGAAAAATATGGCAATTTGTTTGACATGTACAAACAAATTACAGATGAAGATCCATACGAAGTTCCAATGCGTATTTATCCAGCAGTTCACTATACAATGGGTGGATTGTGGGTAGATTACAACTTAATGACAACAATACCTGGACTTTATGCTTTGGGCGAGGCAAACTTCTCAGATCACGGTGCAAACCGTTTGGGAGCATCTGCTTTGATGCAAGGTTTGGCTGATGGTTACTTTGTAATTCCATTAACTATTGGTAGTTATTTGAGTGGCGAAATTCATACAAAAGCAATTCCTACCTCACACGAGGCATTTGAAGCTGCTGAAAATCGTGCTAACGAAAGAATCCAAAACTTCTTAAACATTAAAGGTACGCGTTCAGTTGAAAGTTACCACAGAGAATTGGGATTAATCATGTGGAATAAATGCGGTATGGCTAGAAGTGAAAAAGGATTAAATGAAGCTATCGCTGAAATTAGAGCCCTAAGAGAAGATTTCTACAAAAATGTAAGAGTACCAGGTACCGATAAAGAATTCAATCCAGAATTAGATAAAGCAGGAAGAGTTGCTGACTTCTTAGAACTTGGTGAATTGATGTGTATCGATGCATTGAACAGAAATGAAAGTTGTGGTGGTCACTTCCGTGAAGAATACCAAACCGAAGAAGGTGAGGCATTACGTGATGATGAGAATTACAAAAATGTATTCGCTTGGGAACATACTGAAAATAACAAATGGGAACTTCACAAAGAAGAACTTGTTTATGAAAATATTAAAATTCAACAACGTAGCTATAAATAATTAGAGAAAAATGAAACATTCAATGAAAGTAAACCTTCAAGTTTGGCGTCAAAAAAACACTCAAGCTCAAGGTAATTTTGAAAATTATAGCGTTGAAACGAATCCTGACATGAGTTTCTTGGAAATGTTCGACGTTCTAAACGAACAATTAATTCATGATGGCAAAGAACCAGTTGCTTTTGATCACGATTGCCGTGAAGGCATTTGTGGTATGTGCAGCATGGTAATTAATGGCAATCCTCACGGACCTAAACAAGCCATTACTACTTGCCAATTACACATGAGAAGTTTCAATGATGGCGACACCATTGTTGTTGAACCATGGAGAGCCAACGCTTTTCCAGTAATCAAAGATTTAAGTGTAAATCGTTCTTCTTTTGATAGAATTATTGCGTCAGGTGGTTTCGTTTCTGTGAATACAGGTAACGCCGTTGATGCAAACAATATTCTTATTCCAAAAGATAT
>CANKVM010000151.1 GCA_947487175.1 Flavobacteriales bacterium
GATATATCCCTTTTGAGCCATAAAATGCATCCATAAATTTCCGCCGCCTAACCAAGAATTGGTAACCATTTGTGCATGAGGACCACCGTATAAATAAACCACCACGGGGTATTTTTTATTGATATTAAAATTTGGAGGAAAGAAAGTTCTTGTATGTAAATTGATTCCTTTATTATTCAGTTTATCTAATTTCAATTCACCCAATTCAAATTCTTCGATAGGATTTTTAGACACAAACACGGTTTGTGGTTTTGTTATGATTGTTTTTCTATCGTTCCACTCTTTTATATAGGTTGCGATATCCAATGAAAACAACATTCTAGGAGTTGTGGTATTTGAAAATAGGGAAGAGATAAGTCCGTTATTTAAATTACCCATTAATGAATGCGTGCCATTCATGGTTTTTCCTGGGAATAGAATTACAGGATTGTATTTTGGGTTTTTCCAACTGATGGCCATAGGACAGCGGCTTGTAGGATCTTCATTTTCAACAAGTGGATCGTTGTTTCTGGTTGTATTTACAATTACATATTGCCCTGAATTATCAAATCCCAATACATCAGAAACTTCCCAATTACCCTTTGTGATTTTGGTAAGCACACCCTTGCTATATAGGTAAAGGTGATTGAATCCCTCCAAATTACTTTGCCAAATAAAGTCGGTAGTTGAAGTTGGAACGAACATTGGTCCGTTTTGAGGTTCTACATATTTAGGGTGTTTGTGAGTGAATAATGTTTTCATGAGTGAACCGTCATTCGCTGAATATTGATTCAAACTCATTTCATTTTGTTCGCGGTTTACAATGGCTACATAAACTGAATTTCCATCTGGAGCCCAAGTTACATTGGTTAAATATTGATCGTATGGACCCACGGTATTCAAATAGGTAGTTTTGCCTGAAGTCATGCTGTAAACCCCAATGGTTACAGTATGGCTGCTGTCACCGGCCATTGGATATTTGATGGTAGAAGGCTTTGCAGGTCTTTCTGTGATAGAAAACAAAGGATAATCTGTTACCCTGCGTTCATCCATTCTGTAGAATGCCAATTTTGAACCATCGTTTGCCCAGAATAAACCTTTATTTATTCCAAATTCATTTCTGTGAACAGATTGTCCGTATACAATTCCTTTTCCACCGTCGGAAGTGATTTTTACATCTTTACGTTCGTTATTTAAAACATAAATGTTATTGTCGCTTACCCAAGATAAATTCAATCCTGAGTTTTTATAAGGCAATCCTTCAATTACATTGGCACTTTTAGATTCGGTAATTTCTTGAGCATCTATATTCTCCGGCAAAGTTGTATAGTGCGCTATGTAGCGGCTTGTTTTATCGCCGTCTATCGTTAAAACAAACATAAATATGTTGTTTTTTACCTGGAAATAGGCAGGCATTGTTAAAACGCCATTTTTATCGGATGCCCTATTGTAAGCCGTTAACCATTTAAACATGGGAATACTTGCAACTTTGGCATCTTTATAAGCGGCAGTTGGGTTTAACTTTATGAATTCTGAAAACAATGTAACAAAGTCGGTTTTTGTGGTAACCACAAAAGATGCTTTTGCTTTGGTTTTGCCATTGTACACATTCAATGAATTGTCTTCCAATAGGGTGTAATATTCTGTTCCAGAAATCCACTGAAACATTTTGGGGGATTCTGGATAGTATTTGGGACTAAAGCATTCTGTAATTTCGAATTTTTTGTCGGGGGCTTTGCTTACTGCCAATGCTGGAGACAAATCACCTTGGATTTGCGACGTACCCGATTGCAAAGCAGCAAAGATTACCAGGGCTGAGAATAATTTATATGTTTTCATTGAGGGTTTACCAATTTTCTTTTGCAAATTTGCTGTAAATAAAAGCATCATGCAAAATCATCAGCAAATTATTGAAGAAATTTGGAATAATCGCGAATTGTTGAAAAATGTTGAAAATGTTAAAATCATTGAAGACATTATTGAAGAGTTAGATAAAGGACGTTTGAGAGTGGCTCAACCCAATGCCGATGGCACTTGGACGGTGAATGATTGGGTGAAGAAAGCAGTTATCTTGTATTTTCCAACAAGAGAAATGACAGTTTCTCATGCGGGTCCAATGGAATTTTACGATAAAATGCCTTTAAAAAAGAATTACAAAGAATTGGGCATTAGGGTAGTTCCTCACGCTGTTGCAAGACATGGAGCTTATATTTCTCCTGGTGTGGTTTTAATGCCATCGTATGTGAATATTGGAGCATTTGTTGATGCTGGAACCATGGTTGATACTTGGGCAACAGTAGGAAGCTGTGCGCAAATTGGCAAAAACGTTCATTTGAGTGGCGGTGTTGGTATTGGCGGTGTTTTAGAACCTGTTCAAGCTGCACCTGTTATCATTGAAGATGATGCTTTTGTGGGAAGCAGATGCATTGTAGTTGAGGGAGTTCATGTGGGTAGAGAAGCAGTTTTGGGTGCTGGATTGACCTTAACCATGAGTACCAAAATATTTGACGTAAATACCGGTGAAGAACTGCCAAAAGGATATATTCCACCAAGGAGTGTGGTAATTCCGGGTAGCATTAAAAAAGTATTTGCAGGTGGTGAATTTTATGTTCCTGCCGCATTAATTATTGGTCAAAGAAAAGAAAGTACCGATACAAAAACTTCTTTGAATCAAGCCTTGAGAGATTTTAACGTAGCAGTATAATGCGCATTGGATTTGATGCAAAACGGTTTTACCAAAACACCTCTGGATTAGGAAACTATTCTAGGCGTTTGATTGC
This sequence comes from Flavobacteriales bacterium, assembly GCA_947487175.1. Taxonomy (GTDB): domain Bacteria; phylum Bacteroidota; class Bacteroidia; order NS11-12g; family UBA955; genus VMCP01. The sequence continues at coordinate 2,760 of CANKVM010000151.1, forward strand.
CGATTTGCATCAATTTCAACCGAATTTGGTACTTAAACTCTTTGTTCCGAAGAACATAGAAAATACCACTGAGTCAATAGTTTATCCCAATAGGCTTTCCAAAATTTGGAGGGTTTACGGTATGGGTAAATCAATGATTCAAGAGAAGCTTGATGTGTTTCACGGATTATCAAATGAATTGCCTCTTGATGTCCCACAAAACATCAAGAAAATTGTGACCATTCACGATGTTATATTCAAACAGTTTCCAGATTATTACCCAGTTTTAGATAGAAATATCTATCATTTGAAAACGAAATTTGCATTGGCAAAAGCAGATAAAGTAATTGCTACTAGCATT
>CANKVM010000152.1 GCA_947487175.1 Flavobacteriales bacterium
GCAAGATATGGCAAAGCCTGAATCGGTGCAAACATTGAAAATGTGATAGAATCAAAGTCTACCGTGTCGCCAATGTCGTTGGCACCGTAATATGGAACATTGCAACAAGCTTTTACAACAGGTTTATACACCCATTGAGGCGAAGTATTTTCAGCCTTATTTGTGCGTTTCAAATTGCACAAATTTATTGAACATGTGATATAAAAATCTAAGCCAGCAGAACCAGTGGTTATTGAACCACTTCGGCAACATTCATTTGCGCTAAAAGTAACTTCACAACAACTTGAATTATTTACGAAATTCTTTAAAGGCAATATTGCAAAATCAACCACACGCTCATAAATATGCTCTTCTATACCCGTTCCAGATCCACTCGTATTTGATGGATTACATGGCATTGATGATTGCGCACAGATATTTGTTATGTCAGATATTTTCACCCTTGAAAACGCCTTTATACTAACTAATCCGCAGTTATTTCCACCATTGTTTCCTGCGAAAGCATTAAGACTCAAAATTCCAAGTGGAATTCCCCTACAATCTCTATAAACCTTCAAAGTAATTTTAAACTTACCAGAACCCAAACTTGTATAAGACATGTCGGCGCCTACCAAATGAGATGCATTGGCCTGGGATGCCAAACAAAAAAACAATAAACCTAATAGGAATTTTTGAATCATATTTCACAAAACTATTAAAAATAAATAAATATAGTTTCATGAATTAATTATTGAAAAAAAATACCAAAATCTTGGAATTGAATATTAAATTCTTGTAATTCGCTTCTATGAAAAAAGCAATAAATCTAATCACCGCAACTATCCTCTTATTAGGAACCACTTTTAAATTAGAATCATGGCCTATGGCAAACATCCTACTCGTCGTTGGGAGTGTTGGCTTATTGATTGGAGTGATCTTTATTGGATACAAAGAAAATGAAACAAATGAATTAACACCCTTTCAGAACATGACTGTAACCTTGGGTTTTTCTACATTGGTACTCGGAACTTTATTCAAATTCATGCATTGGCCGAATGCAACAGCATTGCAATTAACCACCGTTATTTTATTCCTCATTGTCATCATGCTGAGCTTATCAGATAAGTCTTATATCGCTAAAATTTCAAGTCAATTTTTATTCACCGCAATGTTTGTACTATGCCTTGTGATCATGTTGATCCCAAGAAACAGCCGTCAAACAAATGAAGAGTTGGCAAATCACAAGAGTGAAAAATGCGAAAATTGCCAAAAAATAGAATCCGATAGCACAAAAACGCTTTCAGACACAGCTAAAAGATAAACTTCGCTCAAAGGATTTGGCGTATACGCAGGATTGAAAATTGGGTTATTTGATTACAACTTAAAGAAGAAAGCGAACAAGTAATTTCTTTTGTACATAAACTAAAAAAGAGGCCTTGCGGCCTCTTTTTTAGTTTATGAAATGTTGATTTTATTTACATTGAATATTTTCCCAAGCACCAAGATTCGTGATGTTTTTCAATCCCGCTTCTTCAAGCATTGCTTTTGCTTTATTGGCTCTATTGCCACTTCTACAAACCAAAGTGATATCATTGTACTTTTTTAGTTCTTCAATTTTGGTGGACAAATCAGACAAAGGAATATTCACAGAGCAATTTGCATGTCCATCGCCGTTCCATTCTTCAACCGTTCTCACGTCAACAATAATTGCCGACTTTGGAGATTGATTGTTTGGTTTGGTTGTATCTGAAACATTTGCAGAAGCAACCTGATTTGCACTTGTACTTGTTGAATTACATGCAGTTGCCATGCTTGCACTAAAAAGCACAGCGGCAATCAAAAATAGTTTATTTAATTTCTTCATAAGTTATTTGTTCATTTGAGTCATGATTATTTACTTTTTCAGATTTTGTATTACACACTGTGCCACAACATCCTGAAGTAAATAACGAAAATAGTGTAAAAAATCCACCCATTATCATCACCCCGTTTTGATTGGTTAAATATCCTTGGTAGAATATCATCCCCCCAAGAACCAAACGCATGATTCGCGCTACATTCCAATTATGGGTTAAAGAGTGCCACATAGTTTTACATTAAAGCGATTCGCATATCTGCAAGACCGCCACCGTTGAATACCTCGGTTACGCCAGCTTGCTTTAATATCATTTCTGCCATTCCACTTCTATTGCCACTTCTGCAATAAACAACCAAAGGCATTTTCAAGTTTTTCATTTCTTCTATTCTCATTGGAATTTCATCTAGAGGAATGTTAAGGGCGCCTTCAACATGGCCTTCGTCAAATTCCCATGGACCGCGAACGTCAACAATTGTTGCGTTATTTTCTGTTACTAATGATTTAATGGTAGACATAATTTTAATAATTATTCAAAATTACACACACCCAAAATGAATTGCAGTGACTTTGGTCACCTTCGATTTTTTAGTCAAAAAAAAGGGACGAAAAATCGTCCCTCAAAAAAAAAGTAAAATTAATGTGGTAATTTATCTTTGAATTTTCCATAAATCCAAGTCCCCAATATAGCACCCAATATAGTTATGGAAACAACAGTAAATCCAGTACCAAACTGAACGAAAAGAGGACCCGGACATGCGCCAGTAATTGCCCATCCAAATCCAAATATCAATCCGCCATAAATTTGACCTTTATTGAATGTTTTTGGGTGTATGACAATTTCTTCGCCTTCAAATGATTTAATTTTATATCGTTTGATAATAAAAACAGAAATCATTCCTACGCATACAGCTGTTCCAATAACACCATACATATGAAAAGAATGTAACCTGAACATTTCTTGAATCCTGAACCAACTAATGATTTCAGATTTTACAAAAACAATTCCAAATACAATACCTACCAATGCATATTTAAAGTTGCTATACCAGGTTTTTTTAACCTCCGACTCATTGACACATGCTGTGCCTGAGTTTATCATTTCTTCTGAATGTTTTGACATAAAAATTAGTTATAAAGACAATAAAAAAGGCAATCCGAACCAAGTCATTAAAAAGCCCCCAATTAAAAAGCAACATGTTGCTATTAAAGAAGGCCATTGTAGATTACTTAAACCCATAATGGAATGTCCACT
>CANKVM010000153.1 GCA_947487175.1 Flavobacteriales bacterium
ATATCACCAAGAGGTGGAGATTAATCGCCCTCTTATTAAAAGTAATACCCTTTTCAATTCTTAAAAGGGTTTAAATAAAAAGGGTCATACTATTAAAGTATAACCCTTTTATCTTTTTACTGCTCCCCTCATTGACGAAAGATGCAACTATAATACGATGATTGATTATGGTATTCTCTATAAATTTAGTCATTCCAATTCCTTTAGAATTGAAGAAACAATGACTACAATCTGATATCTATATTGAAATACAATATAATTTTCGTTGGATAAATCACTTTTTTATACTTGATTTGTTACATTTACATTTCAATTCAAATCAATGAACCGCATAAAAGAGGTAATGGAAGAGAAAGGAATCAAGCAAACTTGGTTGAGTGAACGATTAGGAAAGAGTTATTCCCAAGTAAACGGGTATGTCCAAAACAGGCACCAGCCGCGCCTTGAAGTCTTGTTCCAAATTGCAGAAATTTTAGAGGTTGAGGTTAAGACATTAATTGAAGAAAAACCGAAGAAATGAATATCGCGCAAATAGAAAACAATCTTCAATTACTCGTTAATTCATTTGATGAACACACATTCATTTATGAGTTATTATTAGCTTACGGACAACCCAAGGCGAGTATTAAAAGATTGCAGGAGGGAGGATTAAATCTATCCAAAAATGATGGAGAGATACTTTGGAAAAAGAAGATATTCTTTAAAGAAACATCGGATACTGATTTGCATGACCTGATTGATGATTTGAGGATTGATGATAGAATTACCAAACATTCTCCCAGGTTCATTATTGTCACAGATTACAAGAATCTTCTTGCACGGGACACCAAGACCGCTGACACAAGGAAAAACTAACAGCAAGCATATCAATGCTTTATGCCGTATGTTTCATTTTTATACAAAGTGAAACTTGGGTGATTGAAAAATATTAAACAAAAAAACCACACCTTTTTGGGGCGTGGCTTTTTTATAATTGGTTTGAAATATTATTACTGCAGTACAATCTTTTTGACATCAACAATATTTCCGTTGTTATCTGTTAATTGTAAATAATACATTCCATTGCCAGCCCATTGAGTAATATCAATTGAAACAATTTGTTGAGTAATTGCACCTTGATAAACTTGTTGTCCTAATGAATTGATAATTTTAATAGAGTAGCCATTCATCTTTTGAATGTCTCCATTATCAATGGTGATTTTGTTGTTGGCTGGGTTTGGATAAACTTTGATAGTATTAGAATAGGTTATAGGATTATATCCTGTTCTGTTAACGTTAATTACTAATGTGTCTGTTACTCTAACTGTTTCAAAACAAATATTTCCGTTGTAAAGGTTTGTTATTTCTTGCTCTGTTAATGCGCGGTTCCAAATGCCGATGTCATCGATTTTACCGTTATGTTTAGCAACATATCCACTAACTGGAGCGTTGACCAATCCTGCAAGCAATTGCGAAGAATTATTAGTTTGATAATTAACATTTACATTGAGGTTGTTTGTTAAAATACCATCCACAAAAAGTTTGAAGTTACTGCCTTTTCTTGTCACTGCCATTTGATGCCAAGTGTTTTGTGCAAAATTTTGTCCATGAGATAATTGATTATTACCTGATAACCCTTGACATATTTCAAATCCTATTGGATTCATAACCCACCAATTATTTGTACAGGTTTCATCTGACCTTTTTGATATAAGATATCCAGGACTTCCATTTATTGTAAACCATAGCTGAATTGAAAAATCAGAATTGAAATTCCCTATTAAATTTTGGAAGTCAATGTAATTATTAGTCGAGCTTGAAAAACTATAGGCTTTATTCACTTCTCCAAACCTATTCGCGTCTAATGTTGCTCCATTCACCGTACCATTATTTCCATTCCCACTTGCATCATTAGCATTTCCATTAAATGGCCAATAACCAACTAAGCCATTTGAGGGTATATAACTTGGGATTTGTGCAACATAGTTTTGAGTATATAACGACGTTATTTCTTGTTGAGTTAAAGCTCTATTCCAAATACCTATATCATCTATTTTGCCTTTATAGTATCCTGTATAAAAATTCGAAGCAAAATCCGAAGCAATATTAAATGAGCCAGCACTAATGTTTGTAGTTGTATAATTAACTAATTGAGATGATACAAAAACTCCGTTTTTATATATGGACAATATATTACTATCATATTTAAATATAACGTTTGTCCATTTGTTTAATTCGATTGTAGTATTTGTTGTCGAGAAGAAATTATATTTACAAATTTGACCGCCTATAGAATTATTACCCCAATTATAACTTCCAGATGCAAAACCCTCTCCATCGTTCGACATACCAAAAGCAACTGTCAAACAACCTAAATTTGATTCTTGGTAAATCCAATATGAAAGTGTAAAACTATTATTCCCCAATATTTTATTCCAATATGCAACTTCAATCAAGTCATCTATCCCATCAAAATTATAAGATTTATTTATAGAATTATTTCTATCGGTTGTCAAAGTCGCTCCTATCACTGTTCCATTACCCCCATTTCCACTTTCATCATTTGCATTGCCATTAAACGGCCAATAACCAACTAATCCATTTGTTGGAACATAGCTTGGCACTTGTGCACTTGCGCTTATTGAAATCAAAAGCAAGCAAGTATAAAAAAATACCTTTTTCATAATTTGAAATTTAAATAACTGATTTTTAATAGTTAAGTAAAGTTAACTCATTTTCCAATCAATTTCCCATCTCACATCTGCCACCTACCTCCAAATACACCCAAGTTCCCGAAAAAACCCAATCCACTGCAATGTACTGCAATGTTCACTGCAAACTCGTAGTAAAAACTCCAAGAAAATAAAAGGTAAGTAGTTGATTTTTAAAGATTGGCTCCGACCAGAATCGAACTGGTATCAAATGTTTAGGAAACATATAGACCCCAATTAAACGTCTCATTCTGAAAAATAACTTCGTGACGAATTTTCATTCCTCTTCATTATTTTTCATTTTTCTTCTTAAAGTTTTTGCAATTTTTTTGCAAGAAAAAAGGGTTTACAAAGTATTAACTTCATAAACCCTTGAT
>CANKVM010000154.1 GCA_947487175.1 Flavobacteriales bacterium
GTCATGAACAACGGCGCGGAATGTCCTGCCGCCACCTACTTCGCCCTTTACACCCTTTACCTAAACGGACCCAACAACCCACCATCAATCATCCACGGAACGGTGATGTTGGTGAGATAAGGTGGGGAATGTTTCTTTAAAATTAACTGTTCTTAATTAAAAATTGGTAAAAAATTACCATTTTTTATACGAAAACTTATTTTTTAATTTGAAAACACTAAAAAATAAAAATTATGGCATTTTACATTAATGAAATCTATGGTTTAATTCCGTGCACAGTAAAGTACACCGTTTTAGACGCGAGTTTAAACACAATCTACACAAGGACAGTAACAACACCTCCATCATCCCCACCACCACCTCCACCACCAGCATGCATGACTCCAAATCCAGCATTTGTGGACATTGATGCATGTGGCTCTATATTGCGTGTTACATTAGATCCTAGCGGCATTTGTACAGATTTTCAATTATTTTGTCCCTGTTTACCTACACCATCTTGGTACACATTCCATGTATGTTTAATTCCAACTCCTGGTGGTCCATGTGATTATGTATTAGAAATACATGTATAACGTTTCAATAAAAAACAAATTATTTACTATATTTGATTGATATTTTTGAAATTCATATTTAAACATATCATTCAATTAAAAAAGTGGATAGTGCTTTTGCTCTATCCACTTTTTTGTTCAACAACATTGTTGGCGCAAAATACCTATGTCAAATCAAATCCATTTCCAACCGATTACTTTATTCAAAACAACGGACAATGGAACCACGAAGATTCTAGCATTGGTTATATACTTTGGAATGGCATTCACAATGTTCACTTATTTAAAAACAAACCAGGATTTACTTGGAAATTCACCCCCGTTAACCGCAGAAAAGCCGAAACTGAAGAAGGCATTGAATTGGAAAGCGAACGAGAACGAGAACATGAAAGAGAATTAGAAAAGGAAAACTCGAAGAAACAAATAACCCATGAAATTACTCAAATATTTTTAAATGCCAACCCCAATCCTGAAATTGTAGTAGAAAAACCTTCCGATTTTTATTGGACCTATGGTCCAGAAAAATGGAATTCAATCGGATTTAAACGTATTACCTATAAAAACATCTACCCATTTATTGATGTGTATTACGAAACCTGCAACAACCCAGCTTTAGGAAATTTCAAATACGGTTTTATTTTACACCCAGGTGCAAATCCAAACCAAATACAAATGCAACTCAAAGGGGCCAAATTCAAAAACCTAAATGAAAACTCAGTTGAATATGTTGCCAATGAGTTTACCCTGATTGATTCAGGGTGGAATGCCACTCAAAATGAAAAAAATATCCCCCTAAAATTAAAATTATCAAAAAGTTTATCAAACTTAAAGAACACGCTTCAAATCAATTTAAATTGTCCAAACCCAATTCAATCTGAAACATATATTGATCCTTATGTGAAAGTAATTGACAGTTTTTTAAATGCAAAGTTCAATTCTTATAATTGGACAAACTTAGTTTCGCAAATGGATTTTGATCGAAATGACAATGCTTACATTATGAGTATAAACGAAGTTTATCCAATGATTGCAAAATATAACACAACTGGAAAACTTCAATGGTTATTTTCAGGACAACTCCCATTAATAAATTGGTATTCATCAATTTATGGAAATTATTTTGCTGGAGCAATTGTCGTTGATAGAACTCACAATTCCATTTACATGGGGCCCGGATTTAAGCCCTTAGGAAATGGACCTCAACTTATTAGATTAGACAATAAAGGAAATTATGATAATTTCCTATCTCAAGCAAGAGCTGATGCTCCAGAATTATGGGACCTAAATATAACCTGTAAGCAAAAAAAGATAGTCGCCTCAGGAGGTGGTGTACCAACTCACTTCAATATGTGTTTGATAAGTAAAGATACAACTTCATCTAAGCCAAAAATGTACAAAGTAACGAATGATTCTGTAGCATTTGGACAAGATATTGTTCGATCTATTATCGATTTAAACAATAACTATTTTGTCTTAATTAACTTTGGCAAGAGTATAATGAAATACGATAGCATCGGTAAACCTATCGGCTCATATATGAAAGCATACCGCGGGCTCATTTTTGCAAATGACTCATTCAATGGACCTAAATATGAATTAGATCTGAGTAAATATTTTGCATTTATAGAATTGGATAATTATTACAATACATGGGGAGTAGCCCAACGCTTCAACGGATTGGCAGTAAATGATAGCTTTGTATTTAGTTACGATGGAAAAATACTTGTAATCAATGAAAAATTTACCGGTAAAATTCTATGTATTGATTCTGTTGCCTGGCATAAAGGCAAGCGTGGTCATTTAGGGCAATCGGGCATATCTGCCGATAACTGCAACCACGTTTTTGTGGGCGGAGACAGTGCCAATGTTTTGGTTTACACCTTTGCAAAAAACAAACTCAAACTCGATACCACCATCTACCTGTTTAAGCCAGCCAAAATTCGCAAAGTGATCGATATTCGACTCAACGAATTAAGCAATCAGCTTTTTATTGCGGGGGATAGTTTTACCGCCTCCTTTCCCAACCCCTTTGCCAAATCTTGCTCTGTAGTGCGCACTTTTAAGGTCGATACCATACTCACTTCAAAATGCCAAGGAAATTTTATTGCCAAAATACCCAATGCCGATTCTATTACTGATTATACCTTTCAGTGGACAAAACTCAATGCCAAAAACCAACCCATTGTGCAACTTTTTACGGGCTCAAATCATTTTTACGACACCCTTAAAAATCCCAATCCCGGAGACACCTTTGAACTCCTTGTAGCCAAAAACTATTTCTGTAACGGCGAATACCAAAAGTTCATTTTTACCACAGGCAAAATTCACAACATTGACGTTTACGATACCCTTTGTGCTGGCGCAATTTATACCAACCGAAAACACAAAATCTATAAAGATTCTACGTTTCCTTATACCTTAAGCAACCGCTATAAATGTGATTCTGTGGTTACCTACC
>CANKVM010000155.1 GCA_947487175.1 Flavobacteriales bacterium
GAAACGGCTGAATTGTATTTGTTCTTGAACATGAATGCCTATATGGGTGAATTGGAACGTGTTACCTCCTTCAAAGAAAAAGCGAGAACCCAACCCGACAATATCAATGCAGGATTATTAACCTATCCAGTTTTGATGGCCGCAGACATTCTGCTTCACAAAGCCATTAAAGTACCTGTTGGTAAAGACCAAGAGCAACATTTGGAAATGGCAAGAACCTTTGCAAATAGGTTCAACAGATTATATAACAACGATTTCTTTCCAGAACCACAAGCTTTCAATTTTAACACCCAATTGGTGAAAGTTCCAGGCCTTACAGGCGGTGGAAAAATGAGCAAGAGTGCTGGCGAGTCTGATACCATATTTTTAGACGAACCTGCTACGTCCCTCAATAAAAAAATAATGAGGGCGGTGAGCGACAGTGGTCCAACAGAACCAGGTGCAGAAAAGAGCCAAGCGGTTCAGAATTTATTTGATTTAATGTCGTTGGTTTGTACCCCAGAAACCATTGATTTCTTTGACGTTGAGCATAAAAATGGCAGCATTCGCTATGGCGATTTGAAGAAGCAGTTGGCGGCAGATATGGAAACGTTTATTGCCCCAATGCGCGACAAAATTGAAAGCACGCTAGGTAACGAAAAAATGCTCCAAGAAATTGCACATTTGGGTGCCGCAAAAGCGCGAAAATCTGCACAAGAAACAATGGCACAAGTGCGTGAAATAATTGGATTTTCGAAATTTTATGTGTAAATTGTAAAATCTCAACGTTTGCCATTTACATTTGTAAACAAGAATAGCATGATTGATGTTTCTTTAGTTATACCACTTTTAAACGAAGCCGAATCGCTTCCAGAACTTTGTAGTTGGATTGTTCGCGTTTGCGAGCAAGAAAAATTGAGCTACGAAGTACTTCTTCTCGACGATGGCAGCACCGATAATTCTTGGGATGTAATTGAAGAATTAGCCAAAGCAAACACCTGTATCCGCGGCATTCGCATGCGCCGAAACTACGGCAAAAGTGGAGCCCTCAACATTGGTTTTGCCCAAGCAAAAGGCGAGGTAGTCATTACCATGGATGCCGATTTACAAGATTCTCCCGACGAAATTCAAGGACTTCGCAACATGGTTTTCAACGAAGGTTATCACGTTGTAAGTGGATGGAAACAAAAACGTTACGACCCCATTACCAAAACCCTTCCTACCAAATTATTCAACTGGGCTACACGCAAAATGAGCGACATTGAATTGAACGATTTCAACTGCGGTTTGAAAGCATACAGAAACGAAGTGGTAAAAAATATAGAGGTTTACGGCGAAATGCACCGCTATATTCCGGTAATTGCCAAGTGGGGAGGTTTCCCTAAAATTGGCGAAAAAGTAGTTCAACACCAATCTAGAAAATACGGCAAAAGCAAATTTGGAATGGACCGTTTTATTAACGGATTCCTCGATTTGATGAGCCTTTATTTCATGTCGAAATTTGGCAAAAGACCCATGCATTTCTTCGGATTGTTGGGTGTAATGAGCTTTTTCATTGGATTTATGATGGCCATGTGGATCATTGGTGAAAAAATGATGCATGTGTATTATTGGCATGACCGTGCTCCTTTGATAACCAGTTCTCCCCTATTCTACTTGGGAATGCTTGCCATGATCATTGGAACCCAATTGTTTTTGGCCGGATTTATAGGCGAATTGGTGAGCCGTTCAAACCCTGAAAGAAACCAATACGACGTTAAACAAACCATCAATTAATGTGGAAAGGTAAACACATCGTCATAGTGGGTCCTGCCCATCCTTTGCGCGGTGGTTTGGCCACATACAATGAGCGTTTGGCGCGTGAACTAATGCTCCACAACAAGGTTACCTTGTTGACGTTTTCACTACAATATCCCAACTTTTTATTCCCTGGCGAATCGCAATATTCCTCGGATCCAAAACCAACGGATTTGGACATTGACATCCAACTGAATTCCATCAATCCAATCAATTGGATAACAACAGGATATAAATACAAAAAAATCAAACCCGATATCATTATTTTCAGATATTGGATGCCGTTTTTTGGTCCTTGTTTTGGCACTTTTGCCCGCATTGTGAAAGGCAATGGGCATACCAAAATGGTGGCCATTACCGATAATATTATCCCTCATGAAAAACACTTTTACGACAAGGCTTGCACCAACTACTTTTTGGGGTGCTTAGACAGTGCCGTTGCCATGAGCAAAAAGGTTTTACACGATTTACAAACGCTTTTCCCAAACAAAACGGTTGCCAAACATTCGCAGTACCACGCACATCCGCTGTACGACAATTTTGGAGCTAAAATCAACCGCGATGAAGCCTGCAAACAATTGAATTTGGATCCAAGTCGGAAATATTTGCTGTTTTTTGGATTTATTAGAAAATACAAAGGATTGGATTTACTGTTGGAAGCCATGGCATTGCTGCCAGAATCTACCAAAGACATCGATTTAATCGTTGCTGGCGAGTTTTATGAAGACCGCCAACCCTATGACGATATCATTGCCAAACACGGCTTAGAAAGCCGCGTTCATTTGCACACGAAGTTTATTCCAAACGACGATGTTAGAATTTACTTTTCTGCGGCCGATGTGGTGGCGCAACCTTACCGCAGCGCTACGCAGAGCGGAGTGAGTCAGGTGGCTTATCACTTCGAAGTGCCCATGATCATTACCAATGTAGGTGGATTGTCGGAGTTGGTTCCGCATGGGGAAGCTGGTATGGTGTGTGAGCCAACAGCAGAAGGTCTTTCTGAGGCAATTGTTTCTATTTTTGAGGGACAAAATATCCCACAAATGAAAGAAAACCTGAAGGAATTAAAGAAGCAGTTTTCTTGGGAATCGATGGTAAATTGTTTGTCGGCTGAGAATTAATTCTCAGGGCATTTTAAAATCACCGTCTTTTTATCAGCAGTAACTTTATTTTATAAAGTACTTCCCACGAACCACGTTGTTTTTGGTGTTAATCTCCAATAAAATTTCATAG
>CANKVM010000156.1 GCA_947487175.1 Flavobacteriales bacterium
AACTGAAGAGTTCATTGAAAATGTTGTGAAAATTCTTCAAGATGAATCATATAGAAACAACTTAGGTTCAACAGGTGGAGTGAAAATTCGTGATAAATTTTCATGGAAGGGAATTGCTGAAAAATTAGAAACTTATTTAAAGCAAGTTTCTTAAGCGTATAGTTTCAAATTATCTCGCTGTTTTTTGGCATTCTTTTAGAATGTTGATATTCATATTTTATTCACATATTACGATAAAAGCAATCTATTGCTTTATTTTTGACATCGTATGAGAAAATCATTCCTGTATATTTCAATTGCTATTCTTAGTATTTATCAATTGAATCCGCTAAATGCCCAAAAGAATGGCGCGCAAATAGCGATCGACGCAAATAAATCCCTCAAATTAAAAGACAGTCTTTTAAAGGAGTTTTTAAATCAAGTTAATTTCAGACAAATAGGTCCAGCCACCACAAGTGGAAGAATTATTGATTTGGCAATTAATCCTGAAAATCACTCAGAATATTATGTTGCGGCAGCTTATAGTGGTGTTTGGAAAACCAAAAATGCAGGTACAACTTTTGAACCAATATTCGATAAATATGGAACTCAAAGCATTGGTTGTTTGGCTATTGATCCTCAAAATACCCATGTTATTTGGGTTGGAACTGGTGAAAATAACAATCAGCGTTCGGTGGGATACGGTAACGGTATTTACAAAAGCACAGATGGTGGTAAATCATTTACCAATATGGGATTAAAGCAATCTGAGCATATTGGAATGATAAAAATCAATCCTACAAACTCAAAAGATGTTTGGGTTGCTGCATACGGTCCACTTTGGAAAGAAGGCGGAGAAAGAGGTTTGTATCACTCAACAGACGGTGGTAAAACATGGACTTTGGCATTTAAAATTTCAGACAATACAGGTTGTAACGAAATTCATTTTGATCCATTTCAATCTGGTGTTTTATATGCGGCATTCCATCAAAGACGCAGACATGAATGGACTTATTTGGGTGGTGGACCTGAGAGTGCCCTTTATAAATCTGACGACAATGGCGTAACTTGGAATAAAGTTGGCAATGGTTTTCCGTCTGGCGAATTGGGCCGTATTACATTGGGAGTTAGTGTAAAGAAAGGTTTATTGTATGCAATGGTTGAAGCGTCAAATGACAAAGGAGGGATATTTTCAAGTTCCGATCATGGTGCTTCATGGAATAAAGTAAATGGCTTTACAACTGCTGGAAACTATTATCAAGAAATTATCACAGATCCAATTAATCCATTAAAGTTTTATGTGATGGACATGCTTATTAAAGTAACTGAAGATGGTGGTAAAACTTTGAAAAACTTAGGAGAACCAAATAAGCATGTTGATAACCATACAATTTGGGTTGATCCTTCAAATGGTGAACATATGCTTGCTGGATGTGATGGCGGATTGTATGAAACATTTAACCATGGTAAAGAATGGAATTTTAAAGACAATTTGAGTATTACCCAGTTTTACAGGGTTTCAGTAGATTATGCAACTCCGTTTTATAATATTTATGGTGGCACACAGGATAATAACTCTTTAGGAGGTCCAAGCAGAACAAATTCAGCAAATGGCATAGGAAACCCAGAGTGGTTTGTAACTGTGGGTGGCGATGGTTTTAAATCGCAAATTGACCCTACTAATCCTAACATCGCTTATAGCCAATGGCAATATGGTGGACTAATTCGTTTTGATAAAAAAACAGGGGAGTCTTTAGACATTAAACCTACAAGTCCAACTGGAAGTGGTGCCTTGAAATGGAACTGGGATGCGCCTTTATTAATTAGTAAGTATAACCACAATAAATTGTATTTCGCTGCCAACAAAGTATTTGCATCTGAAAATATGGGAAGTTCTTGGAAGTTAATTTCAGGAGATCTTTCTCGTGGTATCGATAGAAATACTTTACCGGTTATGGGAAAAGTTTGGGGTTTAGATGCTGTTGTGAAAAACCAAAGCACCAGTATCTATGGAAATATCACTGGTTTGTCTGAGGGACAAAAAGGACAACTTTACGCATGTACAGATGATGGATTGACCTATGTAACCATGAACGATGGTGAAACTTGGACCAAAATGAGCGAAGTTTTCCCGAATGGACCGGCGGCTGCTAAAAATGGAGCTGGATATCCTTTTGTGAGTATGATTCAAGCGGGTAAAAATGCAAATACTGTTTATGCTGTATTGGATCATCATAGATTCGGAGACTTTCAACCATATGTTTACAAATCAACTGACAATGGAAGCACTTGGGTGAAAATTACAACTGGTTTGCCTGGAAACGGTCCAGTAAAATGTGTAATGGAAGATGAAATTGATGCTGATATTGTATTGGTTGGCACAGAATTCGGTTTATTCATTTCAATCAATGGTGGAAGTACATTCATACAATGGATAGGTGGATTGCCACCAACACCAATTAAAGACATGGTTCACCAAATAACTGCGAATGATTTGGTGGTTGCTACGTTTGGTAGAGGGTTTGCTGTTTGTGACGACTACGACAGAATTCACCAATTCAAAAACAATTTTGAAGCCAATAATCAAACAAAAATATTGGTACCAACTACAGCTAAGTTATTTATTCCTTATTCACCTTTGGGTGGATCGGGAAATGGCTATAAAGGGGCATCTAGATTCATGGCGCCAAATCCAACCGAAAAAGCTATTTTATATTATTACGTAAACAAAGAATATCCTTCAATAAAATCAAGACGCGAAAAGAAGGAATCTGAGAATTCAAAAAATCCAAACGCATTAATCTATCCCTCAAAAGATTCAATTCTCGCGGAAGTGCAAGAAGTGATGCCAAAATTATTCGTATCTGTTTATAGCAATAATGACAAAGCTCAAATTAAAAATTTACAAAACAAGCTGATTGCAAGATGGTCAATACCTGCTTCAAAAGGTTGGAGCAAAACAGAATGGAATATGAAATATTCAATTCAACCAGTTATTTTAAAAACAGATGAAAAAATTGAA